>JBFMBT010000140.1:0-16743 GCA_040754875.1 Verrucomicrobiota bacterium
AACCCGTCTCCGTGGCGGCTGCCCCGGCCCCGGACGCGCCCCCGCCCCCCCCGCCCGCTGCCCCGGTTGACGCCGCCGCTCCGGCGCCTGGCGCACCGGCCGCGAACGTGCCCGAAGCCAGCACTTCGTCAGCCGCCACCGATCCGCTGTTCTATTTCCGCCGCGGCGAGGAGGGCCAGGTGTTGAACGACCTGCAGGCGCTCCAACAAGCCGTGGATGCCTACAGCCAGCGGGCCGGCATCAGCGAAGACCCCGATGTCCCCGCGTGGCCGAACCTGCAGGATCTCGGGCAACTCGTGAAGGTCGGCCTCTTGAAGGCGTTGCCCGCGCCACCCGCCGGCCAGAAGTACATCCTCGATGAAAAAGGCATCAAAGTGTCCCTCGCCAGCAAGTAGTTCGCGTCCCTCGAAACACCAATCCATACCAACCATGAAACAAACGCCGTTCCGTATGCCGCCCGTTCTCCGGGCATTCACCCTCATCGAATTGCTGGTTGTCATCGCCATCATCGCGATCCTGGCGGCCATGCTCCTGCCGGCGCTCGCCAAGGCCAAGGCCAAGGCGCAGGCCGCCAGTTGCATGAGCAACTTCAAACAGTTGGGCACCGCCATGCACCTTTATCTGGGCGACGCACGGGATGAGATTCCGCTCTGCCGCTTGTATGTCGCCAATGGCCAGAACCTGTCGTGGGACGAGTTGATCATGACCTACATGGGCGGGCCCGGCATCTGGGACGGGCAGTCCAACGCGCGTTGGGACCGCGGCTGGGATCACTGGGCCAATGCGTCCCCGCGGAATGCGGAAAAGGCGTTCGTCTGTCCTTCCGATAAGTTGAAGCCTGGGTATCTTGCTCGAAACACTCGTTGGGGCGCGCCCAAGCGCAGTTACTCGATGCCCCAGCATAACGGCGGCGGCAACGCGTCCTTCACGTTCAATACGCCGGCCGGCGCCAACTGGCCCGTCAGCTCGCTCAATCGCACCGGCATTGGATTGATGTTGCACCAGAATGCCCGGACCGCACCCACCACCGCGCCCAATGGCGGCACGCCGTACTATCGCTGGCAAAGTGACGCGTCCTGGGATGACGTCCAAACCGACGTCCGCCATGTCCGCCATCAACCGGCCGTGCAAATGTCACACCTCCAGGAAGCGGATGGCACCATCATGCTGGCGGAGCGCTTGAGTCCCGACAATCGCGTCGGCAACCCTGGGTGGGCGGAAATCCCGCACGCCAACGCCCACAATTACGGAGACGTGCCTCCCACCGGCGGTTTGCCCAACCGCTCCAACAAGAGCAACCACGGCGGCGAAGCCTACAATTACCTGCTGGCTGATGGACACGTGGAATTCCTCGAACGGCGCGCCTCCCTCGGCCGCACCAACACCAATGTCGGCCGCCAGACCGGCATGTGGACAATCGTCACCGGCGATTGACGTTCACCTTGACAGAATTCAAGGGGGCGGAATCTGCCCGATTCTGCCCCCTTCTGCCCGATAACGGCACTCCCGCGGAAACCCGCACCCAATGGCCATCAATTACTTCCCCCAGTCCCGCCACAACCACCGCATCGTATTCGGAAAGATTGCGCCCCCGTGCTTGCCGTTGTGGCCCTCGGTGCCGAACTCGAACTTGTAATCGTATCCCTTGTACTTCAGCGCAGCGGCCATGTCCTGGTTGGCCAGCGGCCAGTTCCCGTGCATGTTGTCCAGGTCGCTGCTGCCGTCCTGTAGAAAGACCCGGATCGGCTTCTTCTCGGTCTTGCGGATGAGCGCCGGATACACATGCCCGCCGCGAATGTTGGTAAAACTTCCAATGTGGCTGACGACCTTCCCAAACGATTCGGGCCGCTCCCACGCCACGGTGAACGCCGCGATGCCGCCCGAGCTGTTCCCGCAAATCGCGCGCCCCTCCGGGTCTTTCGTCACGTTGTATTTCTTCTCCACGCTGGGCAACAGTTCCTCGATCAGAAACCGCGCGTAAGCTTCGCCCAACGAATCGTATTCGTAACTGCGATTGCTGCGCGATTTGCCCGGCGGCTCCGCGGGCGGAATGCTGCCGGGGTTGATGAACACGCCGATCGTCACCGGCATTTCCTTTTTGTGGATGAGATTGTCGAAGACGACGGTCACGCGATACTGGCCGTTGGTCGCCACCATCCCGCCGCCATCCTGAAACACCATCAGGCACGCGGGCATGGCCGGGTCGTATTGCTTCGGCACATAAATCCAATAATCGCGCGTGGTGCCGGGGAAAATCTTGCTGTTGCTCCACGTGTGCTTGGTGACCTCGCCACGCGGCACGCCGGCCTGCGGCAGGGAATCGGGGCCGAGCGTGTAGGTTTCAGCGGCGTGGAGGCTCAGCGCGGCAAACAGGAACAAGGCGAAAGATTTTTGCATAATGGGTGGGGGATTATGTTGGGGAAAAGTTCGTACTTTAAAGTTCAAAGTTGAGTTTGGAGTCGCGCCTTCAGGCGGCGTGGCGGAGACTGAGCGCCGGAAATGTTCCCAAGATTTCTGAAGGGCGACGTCAGGCCGGCTGAAGCCGGGACTCCGAACCGGGCGCGGGTTTTGCGCTTTACGGCGCGGGCGGAACGCGTTATCACGCGAGAAAATGAAGGAGGCATATTTCATGAAATCTCTATTGCGAATCAGTGTGGTGGTTTCCGTGGCGGTGGCTGTGGTGACCGGATGCAAGCAGGAGCCGCCGCCCGCGCCCGCTCCGGCGCCCAAGGCGGCCCCGCCCGCCGCACAACCCGCCAAACCCGCCATCGTCTCGGCGGAGAAAAACAGCTTCCACGAAGTCGCGGCGCATCTGGACCCCGGCGGCGACATGTATGTCTATATGAGCACCGAACGGTGGCTCAGCGGCATGTCGGAAAAAGTGTCGGGCTGGCGGCAGCTCCTTTTGGGACTGCCCAACCTGCAGGGGGACGCCGCCGAGATCAACCAGACCTTCAACCTCTTGTCCGACCTCGTGAAGCAAAGCGGCCTCGAGGAAGTCAGCGGCGTGGGCATCAGTTCCATTGCGCGCGAGAAGGGCCTGTACCATTCCAAGATTTTGCTGCACCACTACAAGGGCGCGGGCAATGGTTACTTGTGGTCGTTGTTCGGCAAAACCCCGCATGCCTTGGATGCCTTGGATCTGTTGCCGTCCACCACCGCCTTCGCAATGTATGGCGACTTTGATGTCGCTTCCGCGTGGAAGGTCTTGCAGAAGCACGTCAACGAATCCGGTTTCCGCGAGGCGCGCGAGGCGTTGAACCAGGCGCCGCTCATGTTTCAACAAATGACCGGCCTGCGCCTGGATGACACGCTGGCGTCGTTCAGTGGTGAATTCGGCCTGGTGCTGACATTGAACGACGAACGCATGATCAAGGTGCCGGCGGGCGAAGGCGTCATGCTGGACATCCCGGAGCCGGGCTTGATGATTGTTTGCAAGGTGAAGGATGACTCGTTGTTCAACTATCTGGACAAACAACTGCAGAACAACCCGCAGATCATGCGCACCGACCGCGACGGGTTGAAGATGCGCACCATGCCCGTGCCGCTCCCGTTTCCCATCGCCATCCGCCCGACCATTGCGCGCGCGGGTGATTATCTGTTCATCGCGTTGAATGAAATGCTGGTCGAAGAAGCGCTCGCGGTGAAGGGCGGACAGAAGACCGGGTTGAAGGCCACGGGTGAATACAAGCGCCTGGCGCAGGGACTGCCCGCGCAAGGAAATGGTTTCGCTTTCGTGAGCAAACGCATGGGCCGCACCATCGGGCAGATTCAGCAAGCCGCCTTGCGCGGCAACAGCGGCATCACCGCGGAGAACAAAAAGCTCATGGAACAATACTTCGGTGGCGAAGCCGCGGAGTCCTTGATCATCTCGGCCAAGACCGACGAAGGCTGGCTCGCCACCGCCAACGGCACCGGCCAGCCAACGCCCGTGGTCATGATGGCCACCGTCGCGTTTCCGGTCGGTTTGCTGAGCGCCATCGCCATTCCGAATTTCGTGAAAGCGCGCACCACCGCCCAACTCAACGCCATCAAATTGAACCTGCGCCAACTGGACGCCGCAAAGGCCCAGTGGGCGCTCGAAAACCGCAAACCCGACGGCACCGCCGTTCGGATGCAGGACCTCAATCCCTACCTGCGCCGGGGCGGCATCCAACCCGTCGTGGGCGAGGAATACCGGCCCAATCCCATGGGCACGCCGCCGGAGGCAATCCTGGAAAAGAAACAGGGCAATCTCGCCGCCGGCTCCGTCATTCGCGCGGATTGAATTCAGGCAAAGGAAGTTAGCCCATTTCCCGTCAGTCCCCCACTGTAGGTCAAATGCTGACGCCCGAATCGGACTACACCCAATAGCGAATTCCACGCCACATGCGATGCTGTCCGTCACATGATTCATCGGGCAGCACGGACGAAGCAGGCGCGCCGCAACGGTGCGCTCCATCAATTACTTCTCATGACCGGCCTTGGGCTGGTCGCAACGCCGTTGGTGGCCGCGGAAATCGGTTCATTCCAAGCCGGAAACGGCGGCTGGCACATGAGCACGCTGGCTGTCGGCAACCTCGACACCGACGCGCAACTGGAAATCGTTGTGCCTTACCGCAATACGTCCGGTCAATGGTTTCTGTACGCGTACAATCCCGATGGATCGCGGCTGGCCGGCTTCCCTTACGCCGGTGGCATCGAGGAAATCAATGTCTCGCCCACGCTTTACGATTTGGACAACGACGGGCGCGATGAAATCATCTTCACACATGGCAACCGCGTGATGGCGTTGCGCGGCGACGGTTCGACGATCTGGTCGAGCACGGTGACGTATTCCAACTACGTTCCCAACGGCGGTTACATGACCGTCACCAACGGCTTCTATTGGTCCAACGGCGGCGCGTTCATTTCCAACCTGCCCTCCACGGCGGTGTTTTCCTCGCAGGTATCCAGCCCCATCATCGCGGACTTCAATGGCGACGGAGTAAAGGAAATCGCCACGGCGTGGAAGATCGATCCCGACAGCACCAGCAGCGACCAGGATTTCAATCCATTCATCAACGACATCTGGGGCTTCGCCGAATGGGGAACCGTCGGTGAAAACTGGTCGGGCGGCGTGGTATTCTTCGGCGCGGTTAACGGCGCGCAGACGCACGTGTATCACATCCATCAACTCGTTGAATCGGGACTCGCGCTGGGTCAGGCGGACGCGGACAACGCGCTGGAAGTTTATGTCCTCAACGACAGCGACAGCGTGGTGTGCTTCGACAAGTCACAACCGCACGGGCTTTACGGCAAGGGCACGTTGCACAAGCAGTTCGGCAAAAACCAACGCTTGATGAGCGGCGCGTATCAGCAAGGCGTGGACGTTTACGCGGCGGACATCGACGGCGACGGACGCGCCGAAGTGCTGGTGCCGACGACGCATTTGAACCCGTTGTGGCAGCCGAACGAGACGATTCTCGACGACGACGGCGCGATTCTCTGGCGCAAGTGGAACCAAGCGGTCAGCTATCCGCTCAACCAATGGCAGAACAACGCGGGCATGATCCCGGTGAATCCCGATCGCGACAACCACATCGATGTCCTGACCTTCGCGCACGCGCATGAAATCGCGTTTCGCTATTGGAACGGCGTCGAACTTGTGGACCGCGCCGGCTGGCCAAAGAACTTTTATCCGTATCTGCCGACGCCGCCGGTGATGGGCGATGTGGATGGCGACGGGCAGGAAGAGATTGTCATTGGCACTTACGACCCAACGCAGAATCCTTCGAACGGGAGTTTGCAAGTCTTCGGACTCGACGGTGCACTCAAGTTTTCCGTGCCGGTGACGGGCGGTTTGAAGCACATCCCCACGATCGCGGATGTGAATGGCGACGGCGGGCTGGACGTCATTTACCGCTCGCTCTCGGGGCGCGTCTCGATTCAAAACTTCGGCGCGACGACTGTTGGCCCGGTTTCCTGGGCGACGCATCGGGGCAACCGCCAGCGCGACGGCAATCTGGGTGTCTCGCTGTTCCCGGCGGGCACGCCGCTGGTCACGCACAAAGAAAGCGGCTACCAACGCGCCAGCTTCTCCTGGACCGCGCCCGCCACACCGAAAGCCTGGCGCATTTATCGCGCGGAGAAACCGGAAGGACCATTCGCGCACGTCGTGACGCTCACCACCGGCGTGACCTCTTACACGGATTTTCTCCTCAAGCCGGGCTGCCAATACATCTATGAAGTAGCGGCGGTTTACGACAGCGGCGTGGTTCGTTCCGCGCCATTTGCGGTACTGGCTGCGCTCAACGGCAACCTCGTCGCCAACGGCGGATTCGAGGAAAACGATAACAGCCATTGGGACAAGTGGTTCACCGGCGGCATCCATTGGACCAACATGGTGGTGGTGACCAACGTGGCGTTTGAAGGCCATGCCGCAATGCAAATCACCTTGCTCGACCAGGGCAACAACGGCTCGATTGCGCAGGCCAGCCAGTATGGCACGCCCGACGCCCACCTGCCGGTCACACCCGGCCAGCTCTACAGCTTCGGCGGCTTCTTCAAGAGCGGCGGCCTTTCGCAACCGTCCGAGCACTGGTTCGAATGGAATTCCACGCCCACCGGCACGGACACCAATGCCCGCCCGTCGCGTCCGTGGCCGCTTTATTACACGCCTCATTTCGTCATCGACACCAACGCGACGGACTGGACTTACGTCAACCGCACGTTCGTGATGCCCGATGGATTTCCCAACGTCGAGCTGTTGCACCGTTACACCATTGCCGCGCCCGGCAGCGGTTCGCTTTACATCGACAACGTGTTCTTCCGCGCCCTGCCCTCGCCCGCCTCGACCAACTGGATTGATCTGATTCCCTTCGGCGCAGACTGGCGTTACTCCGCGGAAGCGCCGCCCACGAACTGGTTCGCCTCGAATTTCAACGACGTCATCTGGCCGTTGGGCACGGCGAAATTCGGCGCCGGCGGCGGCCCCACGAACATCATCACCGGGTTGACGCCGCAACAGCCGGCTTACTACTTCCGTCGCACCTTTGTGGCGCCGGCGGTGCCGTGGGAAGAGTTGCTGCTTTCCGCCACGTGCACCGAAGGCGGCAGCCAGTCCCTCGAAATCTATCTCAACGGCGTGAAGCTCGTGACCTCCGGCATCGAGACCGTCAGCGGCCAGGGCAACGCCGTGCATTATTACGACCTCGCGCCGTTTGCGAAGCTGTTGCGCCCCGGACTCAACACCATCGCCGTGGCGCTCCCCAACGTCTGGCAGCCGTCGTGGGATGACGTCGCGTTCGACCTCAGCCTCAAGGCCATCACTTACGCGCCCATCGAAACGCGCTTCAACGCGGTCAACCTGGATTCGAGCCCATTGCAGCAACTGCCCGGCGTGGACCTGGGCGTCTCCGTTCCGCCCAACAGCATCTGGCGCGTGGAATCCACCGACTCGCTCTCGCCCGCCAACTGGCAGCTCGTCGAAGTGGTGACGAACAGTTCCACCAACGCCTTCTGGCTGCGCGACACCGGCCAAAACGGCCGCGTGCCGCCCACGCAGGTGCCGCGACGCTTTTACCGCTTGCTTGCGGAGTAAACGCTTCGGACCGCGGCTGTCCTCAGCCGCAGCACGCCAATTGAAACAATCGCCATGGCCCGGCTTCGACGACCTTCGCGCAAGGTTCCGAATGCGTGGGCGAATCAGTCTAACTATGGCGCCAGCGGCGCGCGGGCTTCAGCCCGCTTCAGCGTGGTTTGTGCTGGCAGCGTTGAAGCGGCGTGAACGCCGCGCTCTTGCGACCAAAGACTAAATGCGGCCACAGAATTACCTGCCTTTGAATGCCAGCCGCCGTCCGGATGTTTCATCCGGCAAACGGGATTGGACCGTTCACCGGAGTCGCGGTTGCTGTCAGCTTAATCCTTCTCCGCGTGCCAGGACAGGCGCAGCTCCTGCGCGCGGCGCGTGACCGCTTCGACCACCTTGGCCGCGGCCCCGGCCGGCGCGGGCGTGGCCGCGTCGAGGTCCGGCGCGATATTCAATTCACGCAGGCGCGTGAACACCGGTTCGAGCGCGCGATCTTCATCGCGGAAGAACAGGCTGCCGCGCACGCGCACGAACTTCCAGCCGAGCCGCTCCAGAATCGCCTGGCGCTCCATGTCCTCGCGGATCTTCTCTAGGCTCTGATATTGTTCGCCGTCGCATTCGATGGCCAGGCGCCGCCCGCCGCCGGCGACCACCATGTCGATGCGATACGCGCCGGCGGGGAATTGCGGGCGCACGTTGTATCGGGCCTCGAGCAATTTCTCCAGGACGCGCTCCTCGAAGGCCGATTCCGCGCGGCCGGCGTGTTTGTGCATTTCGCGTTCCCACACCGACGGATCCAGAGAGTGTTCCACGAGCAGGCGGCGGAAATCACCGGACTGCAGTTCCACTTCATGGTCCAGGCTGTGCACCACCCACATCTGGTCGCGCGCGCGGCTGGCCGCCACGTTGAAGCGTTTCTTGAAGATTTTCTTCGGCCCTTCCTGGCGCATCGGCAGCGGCGGCTTGCCCGTGACGGAATCCACCAGCGAGAGAAACATGACGTCGCGTTCGTCGCCCTGAAACTGCGCCGAATCGCCGCAAAGAATCTGCCGCCGGCGATACTCCGCGGGCTCCAGCCGCTGGCGCAGGATGCTGTCCACGCGCAACGCCTGCTTGTCGCCCACCAGGGTGACCACGCCGAAGGTCATCGGCTCGCCGGACTCGTTCTCCGTGTATTCGGGTTGTTCGATGGCCGCGCAAATCAAAGACGCAATCGTCTCGGCCTCGGCTTCGTTGACGTTGTCGCCCACATCGCGCCCGCCCTGGACGCGGTAATGCACCACGTGGGGACTCAATGCGATGGACGACGCCTCGCGCAGCGGCTTGATTTCGCCGCGATACGACAGGTTGTTGCTGAACGCGATGATGTCCGGCGCGCAGCGGAAATGTTCCACCAACCGGATGACGCCGCCGAACGCGATCTGCGACAGTTCGTAAATCGAAGTCTCGCCGTGATAGAGTTCCTTGTGCGGCACGCCGTCCAGGCGCTCGCGGATCAGTTTGGAAACCTGATCCATGTCCACGCCGACCGCCACCGGCGTCACCTGCTCGTCGTCGCCCACGATGATCGTCTGCTGTCCCAGGTACAGCGCGAAGATGGCGCTGGGATCGCACTGGCTCGCTTCGTCGATGATCACCACGTCGAAGCGCGTCTTGCGCGGGTCGAATGTTTCCACCACCTCGGCCAGCGGCATGATCCACACGGGAACAGCGTCCTTGGCCGTGGCCATTTCGCGGCGGGCGGCGGCGCGCAATTCGGCGTCGCGAATGCCCTTGCCCGTTTGGGTGAGCTGCTTGCGCATGAGCGCGTAGGCGCCCAGCGCCTGTTTTTGCGCCGGCGCGGTCTGGCGGATCTGGTTCATCCACGTCTGCTTTTCCACCAGTTGCGCCGTCACTTCGCGCAGCCGCTGGCTCAGTTCCTCGATCTGGTTTTGCAACTGGTCGAGAGACACGCTTGCGCGGCGTTCCAGTTCATCGTGAAGCTGCCGCCATTCCCACGCGGCCTCCGGTTCGCCGGACGGTTGCGGACGCGCATGGCGCGGCAGGCGGTTCTCGACCGCCGAGGCCCAGGCGGGCGCGGAACGCGCCAGCAACGCCAGCAATTCGCGGCGGCGCGCCAGGTCCGGTTCCAGGCTCTTGAGCCGCGCCAGTTCCTCATGCGCCGCCTGAAAATCCGCCGGCGAAACATCGCGCATGGCCTGGCGCAAATGTTGCATCGCCAGGGCCTGCGGCTCATCCGAATCGGGCAGCAACTCGCGCCACGCGGCCAGTTGCGCCTGGAGCCGCTTGTGCCGCAGCCATGCGCTGCGCGATTCGAGAATCGCCGCCAGTTCGCCCAGCACCGCGCGCCGGATGCGCCGCAACGCCGCATGCGAGCCCGTCTCGGGCGGCGTCGATTCCAGATACGCCGGCCAGCGAAAACCCAGCCGGTGAAATTCGCGCTCCAGCGGCTGCCACGTTGTGGTGTGCCATTCCAGGCATGCGCGGATTTGCGTCACGAATTGCTTGCACACCTGCTCCGGCTTGTCGCTCAACTCCGAAGCCGGCGGCGCGCCTTGCGCGGCCATCAACCGCTCCCAGCGTTCCACCAGTTCGTCGCGCAGCAGGCGCATCCGCAGCAGCGCGCGCACCGCCTTCATGTCCGTCGGCGATTTGAGGTCCGGCAGCCGCGTGCCCAGCCGCGTGCGCTCGATGAAATCCAGCCACTGCCGTTTGGTCAGCCGCGTGAGCATGTCGAACGGCTTGCCCGCCTCGATGTGCCGGATGATGTCCTCCGCAATCGGCAGCAATTCGTGCGCCGGCCGTCCGTCATCAATCGACGGCCCGTGTTCCACCACCAGCGTGTAACACTCGTTGACTTCGCGCCAAGTGGTTTCAATCATCTCGACGAACGTGTCCCACACGCGCCGCGCCGGCTGGCCGTCCAGCCCCGCCTGCACCGCCTCCAACTGCCAGGGCGCGCTGTTGCGCAGGAATTCGATGGTTTTGCTGGCCGTCTCCAGCATGCGGTCGAACTCGGCCGGCTCCGCCGGTTCGTACGAGCCGTCCCACAACTCCTCGCGCAGGCGCAGGTTCTGGTTCGCCAGCGAATTCAATTCGGCCACGACCGCCTGGAATTCGCCCGGCGCGGGCAATTCGCCCAGGTCCGGCCGGCGGCTGTTCAACTCGCGTTCGTCGGCCTGCGTGATGCGCGCGTTGGTCTGGTACAACTCCACCACCTCCGCATGGGACAACGGCATCGTCTCGCCCGGCTTCACCGGGGCGGGAATCCAATCGTTGCGTCCCACGCCTTCCTTGACGCGTTTCGCCGCGTGGATCGGCCGGATGGCCGTCCCGCCGAACACCACATCGCGCGTCTCGTCCTGGCGCGCGTTGAGCAGGCCCTGGCGCGCGTCGCACAACGCCTTCAGGATGCGCCCGCGTTCTTCGCGCAACTGCTGCGCCTCCCACTCCAACCGCCGGTCGTCTTCCGCCAGCCGCACGTGAATACGCCGCACAGCCGATTGCAACTCTTCCTGACTCTGCTTGTCGTTGTGGAGGACGCTGATGCACAGCGGTTGCAACGCCTCGACCACCTGCTGCCGCAGCACGCGCAGGGCCTTGGGCGTGTGCGCCGTCACCAGCACGCGCTTCCCGTGCGCCAGCAAGTGCCCGATCATGTTGGCAATCGTATGCGTCTTGCCCGTGCCCGGCGGCCCCTGCACCAGCACGCAATCGCGCCGCGCCAGTTGCTTGGCAATCTCCAGTTGCTCGCGGTTCGCCGGCTTGCTCAACAGCACGCTTTCGTCTTCATTGCCGAACGACAGCTCGCTCACCTCCGTTACCGGCGCCTTGGTCGTGCCTTTCGCCAGGCCGAGAATCTGCATCAGCGATGGCGGGAAAACCTCCCGGTTCGCAATGTCCTCCAGCACCAGGTCGAAAATATTGCTCGGCCCCGTGCGCCTCTGCCGCATGAATATCACCGGCCGCCGCTCAATCGTCGGCCCTTCTTCCGCCACAACTGTGGCGACGTTGGACGACGGCGAGGCCTCCCACTCCACGCCGGGCGCGACCGGAATCCCCAGCGGAATGCCCAGCGCGCTGGGCGACCGCGTCGTTTCCACCACGCGCCCGCCCTCGGGAAACAATCCCTGGATCAGCCGCCGCAAAAACTCGCCCGTGTCTTCGCCTCCCAGCGGCGCGAACTCCGCCTTGCGCAATTCGTCCGCGCAACGCGCCAGTTGCGCATTGTTCACGCCCGGCAGCGTGCGCAAGAATTCCATGTACAATTCCGGCGGCTGCTCGCGCTTGCGGAACACAAACTGCGGCTGCCGCTTCTCCGGATAAAACTCCAGCTCCAGCCGTTGCAACAACACCGGATGCTGGAATTCGCCGCCTTCCGCGGGGCAGCGCACGAACCCATCGCCGACGAGCATTTCGATCTTCTCGCCTTCGCGATCCTGGACGCCGTGCCATTCGTAGATGGCCTGAAATAATTCCTGCGCCTTGCGCGCGGGCCGTTCGCTGGCGACCCATTGCTCGCGTTGTTGCTGCCACGAGCGCAGCAGCGACGGGCGACGGTAATCATCCTCGAATCGTTCCACCTGCGCCTTGGGCCCCTTGCCGTTGGTGCGCGTCTTTTCGACTTCCACGCGCCCGCCCAGTTCCTGCCAGCCGGGATTGAGCCACTCCACCAGCGGCGCCGGCGGCGCGGGGCAACGCGTGATCGTCGGGCGCGTCAACCGCAACACCACATCGCTGTCGTCACCTTCATGCACACCGTGGCCGGGGTCCTTGAACAGTTCGACCGATGGATGCGCCGGCAGGTCTTTCAACCACAGCGTGCGCAGTTGCTGGTCAATGTCGCGAACCGGCGGATACCGCAGGTCCGTGTAGGCTTTGAGGAACTCGAACAGTTTGGTGAACCGCTCGCGCACTTGTTGCGTGTCTGTTTCTTGAGTCATGGATTGATGTATGGTGCACCCGGGAATCGAGTGACAGTGGGGTACTGACCCACGTCCTACACAACCCGTTCGAATCCTTTGGCCTGCGGCGCGAAATATTTTTCTCCCGCTCCGAACAGCTCCAATTTGCCGCCCCAATCGCCTCCAGAAATCGCCTTACGTAAAACCGCCACTTACTCCACGCTGCGCAATTCTCTCGTCCTCGTTCTCGTCCTCGTCCTCGAATCAGTTTACGGTGTGTTCGCGCCGCCTCGCGTTGTCAATGCGTCTCCTTTTGCACCAGTCGCACCATTTCCAAAACATCTTCCGGCGCCCCATCCTCATTGCACGTCACCGTGTGTTCGCGCCCGTTATCGTGAACAACGCGAATCGTGTATTGAAAGCGATCCGCCTGCCGCGCCGGCGCGCCCAGCGATTGCGGCAACGCAAAAAAGTCCGCCGCCAGCTCCTCGAGACGCCGCGCCGTGTCCGCCGGCAGCGCCGCCGTATCAATCGTAACCGGCGGCGGCATCATCCCGGCAAACCCGCCGCTCCGTGTAACGGTAATTCGCACGTTCAAACGATAACGATTATTCCACGTCTTTCCAATTCATCGATTTCATTGCTTCGGACTTCTTCGTCATTCGACCTTTGTTTTGAGTTTGTATGAAGTTTGAAGTTTGTTCGTTTGGAGTTTACAAAACACCCACCTGCCGCCACGCCCCTTCCACCACCCGCTGCTCCTCGCTGCCGTCGCCAAACAGATTCCCCGCCGACAGCAGCGTCGCCTGCGCCGCTTCCTGGAAATTCGTGTGGGCGCCAATCCGGTTGCTCAACGTGTCGTACCAGATGCGGCCCGCCTTCTCCCACGAAAACCCGCCCAGCGCCGTCGCCACCAGATAAAACGCGCGATTGGGAATGCCCGAGTTGATGTGCACGCCGCCGTTGTCCGCCAGCCCGTCGTAATAATCGCGCATGTGCGCCGGCTGCGGGTCCTTGCCCAGGCGCGGATCATCGTACGCCGTGCCCGGCGCTTTCATCGAGCGAATCCCCGAACCCTTCACGCCCGGTTTGAACAAGCCCGCGCCAATCAACCAGTCCGCCTGCAATGCGGTTTGTTGCAGGCTCCATTGTTTCACCAGCGACCCGAACACATCGGAAAACGATTCGTTCAACGCGCCCGGCTGGCCGAAATACGCGAGACCCGCCTCGAACTGCGTCACCCCATGCGCCAGTTCGTGCGCGATGACATCCAGGCTCTTCGTGAACCGCTCGAAGATCACGCCGTCACCGTCGCCATACACCATCTGCACGCCGTTCCAGAATGCGTTGGCGTAATCGCGCGAATAATGCACCGTCGAATCCAGCCGCATGCCGTTGCCGTCAATCGAAATGCGCGCGAAAATCTGTTTGAAGAAATCGTAGGTCACGCCCGAGTAATCGTACGCTTCGTTCACGTGCAAATCCTGGCCGGCGGGATCGCCTTCATCGCGCACCAACGCGCCCGGCAGTTTCGTGCCGTTCTCCGCATCGTAAATTGTGCGCCGCTTGGTGCCCGTGGGCGTGGCGAGCATGACGCCGCCCAGAAACGCCAGCATGTCGCGCTGCCCGCGCAGCCGCTCGGACAGTTGCAGCGTGCGAAACATGCATTCGCGCTGGTCCGCCGGACAATGCTGCGCCAGATGCTCCAGCATGTGCGGCGGAATGATCGTGCAGACCGGACAATGATTGAACTTTGGCGCGGACCGTTTGGAATTCCTCATAGGTGCAGTCGCGCGCCAAGGTCGGAACCTTCAACCGGGCCGCTCCTGCATGGCAATTCTCCGAAGCGGTTCCCGCTCGACATTCCAACCCGGGCGCTACGTCCACCCAGCCCACACCTATTTCTGAAATCTGTGTATGGGTATTTCCCCTGATACTCGCAATACGCAATTCACAGCCTCGGCGCGGCCGGCTTGTGCGGCGCCTGCCAGTTCTCCGCCCCTTTCACCTTCACCTTGCGCTGGTAAATCCGGTCCCCGCACGTCGCGAACAGCACGTCATGCTCCGGCCCGCCGAACGTCAGGTTGGACACCCGCCCGTTGGGCGTCGGGATGATGCAATTCACGCGGCCCGCCTGGTCGCACACCTGGATGCCCAGCTTCGTCGTCACATACAGCCGCCCGTCACGGTCCACGCGCATGCCGTCGGCGCCGCTGTCCTGTTGCGTGTCCGGTTCATGCAGCCAGTAATAACGCTGCTTGTGCTTCAACGTCCCGTCCGGTTGCACCTGATAACTGTACACCCAGCGCGTGCGCATGTCGGACACATAGAGCAGCGTCTGGTCCGGCGACAGCACGATGCCGTTCGCAAAAATCAATCCCTGATCCACCACCTTCTTCGTGCCGTCCGGCTTCACCAGCCATACCTTGCTCGGGCTGATTTTGTCCCAGCTCGATTCCGTCACGTAAATGTTCCCATTGTGCGCGACGACCAGGTCGTTGCCGCGAAACCCTTCCGCAATCACCGACACCTTGCCGCTCGTGTCATACGCCAGAATCTTGCCGTCGCCCGAAACCGCATACAGCCGCCCGTCCGGACCGAACCGCTGCCCGTCGCCCTTTTGCGAGTTCTCGGCGAACACGCTGATCTTGCCGTCCAGTCCGATCTTCACCAACTGCCCGCTCGGCCGGACGTTGACGAACACCTCGCCCTTGTCATTGGCCGTGCAGCCTTCCGTGCCTTTGAACTGGTCCGCCGCCACCTGCCATTCCTCGCCCGGAATCAGGATGTCCCGCAACTGCGGCGAACCCGCGCCCTTCTTCACCGGCGCGGGCCAATCCTTCCACAAGTAACGCATCGCGTCCGGAAAAATGGACGTGGAATGCTTCGCGTTGTGCCCGCCGTCGCCCCAGACGAACGAATGCTCGTAGCCCGCGAACGCAAACGACCGCTGCATCGCCTGATTCATGATCCACCAGTCGCCGCCGTAAATGTTGTTATCGTTCGAGCCGTCTTGCAAAAAGATGCGCAACGGCTTCGGCTCGAACTTGCGGATCAAAATCGGATACCGGTCCCCGCCGCGCAGCCCCACAAACGTGCCGATGGCGCTGAACACGCGGCTGAACGCATCCGGCCGTTCCCACGCCGCCGTGAACGCGCAAATCGCGCCGCTGCTCGAACCGCCAATCGCGCGGTCATTCGCATTCTTCGACAACCGGATCGCGCGTCCATCCGGCGCGGTCTTCTTCTCCACCTCCGGCAGCAATTCCTCGAGAATGAACCGCGCGTAATTGTCCCCCAGCCCGTCGTATTCATAACTGCGATTGAACCGGTCCAGCGCCGCGTTGCCATCCGCCGCCTTCACTCGCCCATGCTGCACGAACACACCGATGAGCACCGGGATCTCCTTCTTGTGGATGAGATTGTCGAACACCACCGGCGCGCTGAACTGGACGTTGTCCTGGTTCACATACACGCAGGCGGGCTTGGCCGGGTCGTACTGTTTGGGCACATAAATCCAGTAATCGCGGACGGTGCCGGGGAAAATCTTGCTGTTCTCGAAGGTGTATTTGGTGACGTCGCCCTGGGGCACGCCCGGTTGCTTCTGTGAATCCGGGCCGGGCTTGTAGTCATCGGCGGCCGTGGCCGAAAGTGCGACGCCAAGGAAAAGAGAAAAGAACGCGTGTTTCATGAGTGCGCGGATTATGGGATTGCCGGCGGTGATTTCAACGAAATCTGACCATCCAGCAAAAATCCCGTCTGGATGTCGTGAGGCCCGGGGGGAGGGAGGCAAATCCGAAATCCGAAGTGCCCGAAAACCGAAAGGGTGGCTTGACTGTCGTGGTTGCAGACGGAGTGGCCTCGCTCTCGGAAAAGAATTTCCGGCCAAGGCGGAAAAGAGTGGCAAAAGGTGGAATGAGGTGGAAACCGCCGCAAGGGCCGGGTTCACGGTTCGGAGTTCAGAGTTCAGGGTTTTGTCTGTAAATGCTGTTGGGGGTAAATGAGTTATGCCAGCAAACCGGGGCCAATGCCCGAGGTTAGGCAAAAAATCTGCGCCGGGCGCTGATGTGGATTTACGTGGATTTGGGCGGACCATGGTGGAGTTCAAGGTTCAAAAGTTCAAAGTTCAAGGTTCGGGTGGGGGGAGGTGGGGGCGCGAGACACGTGGGCGCGAGGGAGCGCGGACGGATGGCGGCGGGCCGGTCCGTACTGGCCGGTGGCGCTCCCTGGCGCATGAGGATACTGTGGCATTAAGTGATAGATGTGTCAAGTGGCAGTTTGAACCCCGCA
>JBFMBT010000141.1:0-16694 GCA_040754875.1 Verrucomicrobiota bacterium
AGCACCTTGCGGTGCTGGTAGTACGCATCACTCGTGTAGGGCGGAACCACGGAAAGCCCGTCGGGCCCGCCGGTGAGCAGAATGGAGACAACGATGCGTTCGTCCGCGGCGGAAGGCCCGGCCAGCGCGGAGCGCAGCATGAAGTTGGGCAGCGCGCAGCCGATGCCGACGATGCCCAGTCCGCGAGCCAGAAACTCGCGCCGTGTCGCAATATTCAGTGAGTGCATGGCAGTTTTTCTTTTCGTTGGGTTACGGTCGTTACATCAATTGGTATTCGGGCGTGCTCAACATCAGCACCAGCAGGCCGCGCAGTTTGTCATTCAGCTCGGCGCGTTTCTTCGACCACTCCGCCGGCGGCGGCAACTCGCCGAGGTAGGCGGTCAATTCCTGGCGCTTGGCGCCGGGCAACGGGCGCATCAGGCAGGCCTTCGCCAGGTAATCCACCGCCTCGCCGCCGGTGGGACAACCGCCGCGTTCCAGCAGCGCGACGACATCCACGCCGCGTCTTTTGTCGGTTTGCGGCACGGACTTGATCAAGTCCGCCACGGAGTTGTAGCGCGTGAAGAGGCGGTTGGAACTGATCCACGCGCGCCCGTAACGCCAGCCCTTGACATCCGGCGGCTCGAACAACTGCTGGCCCATCTGCTGGATTGCCGAATCAATGGCGCCGTAGCTGCCGGCTTCCTTCACGCCCAGGTCGCGCAACGCGCCAACAACGAGTTGAAAGGGGCTCTTGATTTGCGTGGCCATCGCGCGCGGGCTGTAGAACTCTTCGGACAGGAAGAGATTCTTCAGCATCGGATTGAGTTCGTATTTGCGGACCTGCAACACCGAGGCGAGGTGGTCCACGGTTGGCGAATCGGGATCAATGTAAGCGAAGTATTCGAACAATTTCCTGGCGATGAATTGCGACGTCGCGGGTTGATCGAGAATCAGCCGCACCACGTCATCACCCGTCCACTGGCCGGTCTGGCCGAAGATCGTCTTTTCGGCCGTGTCATGTTTGGCGTAGGTGAAACGGAACCCGCCCGTGTGATGATCATAGGTGTAACCCGTCAACGCGCGGGCCGCTTGGACGATGTCCTTCTCCGTGTAACCCTGGTCCACGCCCATGGCGAACAGCTCCATGATTTCGCGCGCCAGGTTTTCGTTCGGATCGCCCTTGACGTTCCGGTTGTTGTCCAGATACCGGATCATCGCCGGGTCATGGACGATGCCGTAGAGCAACGAGCCAAAATTGCCGGCGGCATGCTCGCGGAAGAGCTGGTTCTGGCGGTACATGAGGTAGCTGTTGTCCACCACGCTGTTTTGGTTGGCGAAGTGGCCATGCCAGAAGACCGTGAGCTTCTCCTGCAACGGGCGTTGCGATTCGACGGCGCGCTTGAGCCACCATTGACGCAGCCGCGCCAACTGTCCGCTATCAACCGAGCGCCGCGCGCCCGCGACCTGGTTGCTCATGAACCGGTTTTCCAGCCGCGCTTCAAACGGGTCCATCTCGACAGGCGGCACGGCATCGAATGCGGCCGGAGCCGCGGGCTGGCGATAATAATCCACCAGGTAATCCACCGCCTTGTACAGGCCCATTTGCTGGAGTTTCTCGACTTCCTGCGGTGTGCCGCCGAAGCCGGCGCGGACCAGCAGATGCCGCGCCTTGGCGTAATCGAACTTCTCGGGCGAGAGGGGCGTCAATCCACCCATGGCCGCCGCGCGCGCCTGGTAGATTCGCGGCGTCAGCGCATCATACTCACCATCCTGCCGCGCGATGAGCTGGTCGCCTTCGGCCTTGAACCTGGCCTGTTGCCCGGCGAAATCCAGGAGCTGCTTCTTTCGGTCGGCATCCGGTTCGGCGGCGGCAATCTCTTTCGCAATCCGCCCGGCGTCGCTGGTCATTTCGGCGATTTGATCGCCGGTGGCCTTGTGAATGCGCGTCCATTGTTGGAATTCGTACAACTTCAACGCGTCGCATTCATGCACGGCGCGGCGCGCCATTTCGGCGGCGTTGCCGCTGGTCCTGGCGGCCGCCGCGACTTTCAATTCAAGCATCGCGCGCTCTTTGGCCCGCATCGCCTGCATGATGCTGCGATGGCTGCTCTCGGCCACGATCAGTTCCCGCGCCGCCTGGTCGCCGGCCGTGGAATCGGCCACCAACTGGCTGGCGGCGGCGCGCATGGCTTCAAGGCGCTCCTGCACCATCCGCATGGCCGCGCCGATTTCAGCCGCATTCTTGCGCTCGTTGCCTTGCTGGAGTGCCGCCTCGGCGGAGCGATAGCTCGCCAATGTGTCTTGCGCCCGTTTGCGCACCGCGCGTGAAATCTCACGCGTTGCCGAGCGCGCCATTTCGTGCGAGTCCCACTTTTCGTATGACGCCTGAACCTCCTGCTGCGCCTTTTTGAATTCGGCCTCGGCCCTGGCCAAGGCGTCGTCCCCGCGGACTGGCGAAGTGGAGACAGCCGTCGCCACTGCCAGCGTGATGAATGCCCATTGCCTGTTCATGATTTCAACTCCTGGTTGTTGCGTGCATCGGATAAATCGCGCGCCGACGTCATGCCCCGCCACAACGCTCCGTCGCCAGCGGGAAAGACGAGGTGCTGTTTCTGCAATGATGAATCTACGGCGGCGCGGCTCCACCGTCCTTGACATGCATCAAAGTTGTTGCACGGCGAGCGGCTGTATGGCCGCGCGTGACCTTTCCATTGCTTGACCGCCGTCATGCCACACCCCGGCTGTCTGGCGTCTGGTACAGGCAAAAGGCAAACCGTGAACCACGCCGTCCATGACGCTGGCCAACCGGACATTGAGGTCCGCGTTGCGTCTTTGCTGCGCGAACTGCTTGCCGAGGCGCGTCGCTCCGGCGACACGCCCCTGCAATTCGGCATCGACGCCCCGGAAATTGCGCACAACGCATTGGCCAACCTCCAAACCAATGACCCAACGGTGGCTTCCACAGCGGACTGGCCTTTGCTCCGCGCCGGGCTGGAAACGCTGGTGAACCGGTATTTGCAGGAGGAACTGCCGCGCCCGGGCGACGAAGGCCCATGCCCGCCGCCCGGGCGCGAGTGGCCAACGGCCATGGCGGAAGCATCCTCCCCGGTCAACGGCTTCCATCCGCTGACCCAATGGCTGGAGCATCTGTATCGCACCCTGCGCGGTGTGCATCCCCGGGCCATCGACATCCTGGCGTTGCGCGCCGAAGGGTACACCGACCGGGATATCGCGGAGCGCCTTGGCATGGGTCTGCGTCTCGTGAAGCGCATTCTTCAGGATCTGCGCGCGAGCCGCGCAACCACGCGGGGGGAAGCATGATTGTCTCCATCGTCGCCCGTTTTCAGGGACATGGCGAACGCGAGGTGGACCGTTACGCCGCCTGGCAATCGGCACTCCAGCGGCTGCGCGATGACTGGCAGGCCGCCCGGCAATCCGAGATCTGGCAACTGGAGAATTACCTGCCCGATGTTCCCGAATCCCAACGCGCCGGGGCGATGGAAGATCTGGTGGCCGAACATCTGCGGCTCACGTGGCAGGCGGGCGTCGGCAGGCCGTTGGAGCAATATTTTGAATCGCTCCGCGATTCGTTTCCCGCACTGGCCTCGGCCGAAACAATCCCCGCCACTCTCGTGGAGGACGAGTTTCTGGCCCGCTACCAGTCGCCGCATGGGGACACGCCCACGTTGCCAGAATTTCGACGCCGCTTCCCGGGGCGCGCCGACGTGTTTGCCTTGCTCGGGCACCGCTTTCTGGCCGCCGGGCGTTACGTCCTGTTGCACAAGCTGGGCCTCGGCGAAATGGGCGAAGTCTGGCGCGCGTATGACACACAACTGCGCCGCGAAGTGGCGGTGAAGCGACCGCGTGCCGCCCACATTTCCAATGGCGAAAGCCGGCGCCGCTTTGCCGCGGAGGCCGCGCTTACCGCCGGCTTGGAACACCCCGGCATCGCGAGCGTCCATGAATTTCACGAGGGCGCCGAACCCTTTTACGTAATGCGTCTGGTGAACGGACGGCCGTTTGGCGAGCGCATCCGGGATTATCACCAAGCGCCGGCGGACCAATCGCGAAAGGATCGGCGCCTGCAACGGCACCAATTGCTCAATTCGTTTGTTGCCGTCTGCGATGCGGTCGCGTTCGCGCACGCGCGTGGCATCATTCATCGCGACCTGAAACCCGGCAATGTGGTGGCCGGCGACCATGGCGACACCGTCATTCTCGATTGGGGCATGGCAAAACGGTTCGCCGATGCCGAACCGGACGCGCGCCCCATCGTCGGCACGCCGGAATACATGCCGCCCGAACAAGCCGACGGCAACGCCGACACACGCAGCGATGTGTTTGGCCTGGGAGCGATCCTGTTTGAACTGCTGACGACGCGATTTCCACAGCCGTGGCCGGAGGGTTCGCGGCCGGCGGACTGGCGGCGCATGGTTCGCGAAGCGCGCATCCCGCATCCCAGCCAGTTGAAGGCCGACACGCCGCGGGCGTTGGAAGCCATCTGTTTGAAGGCCCTGGCGCATTCGCCGGCGGACCGCTACCAAAGCGCTGATGAACTGGCGCGCGAGGTGCGAAGTTATCTTGCCGGCGAACCCGTGACTGCGCTGGCGCGTTCGTTTTGGTCCAGATGGCGAGGATAGCATGCCTTATGGCCGATACGGCTCAAACAGATTCGCCAGCAGAATGACTTCCGGATGCGCCGCCAGTTCCGGCAGCACCAGACGAATGCGCGAGCGATAGGCGGCCAGCTTTTCGCGCAACGGTTGGAGGTCGTCCACCTTGTCCCAATGCAGATTCTTCAAATCGAGCACGAGGCGGTTGCGGCTTTGCGCCAGGGATTCGCGCAGGCGCTGGGCGAGGCCTTCCGCGTCGGCGGCGGACAACGCGCCTTCGAGCCGGAGCCAGACCTGCTTTTTGGCATGTTGCAAATCGACTTCAATGGCGAGGTTGGGCACGGACACTTTGATTTCCTCCCAAACCTCGAACGCATTCCAACGTTTTCCCGGCAGGCGATAAGTCGTGCGGATGAGCCTGGGATGTTGGAACAGGTTGTACTTTAACTTGAAGGCGCTCCAAAGCGCACCGCCCAGCGCCAGCACAGACATGCCCAATTCGGCCCAGGTGGGATAACCCAAGGCGTCGTGAATGCGGCGTTCCAAATCCGCAATCCAGCGGCGAACGGCCGGATTCGGCCCCAGTAGTCTGCCGGCGAGATACACCGGATACGCCGTGCGCAGTTCCGTCGCGTAATAGGCGGCCTTCGCGCGCAGCAATGGATTGGGCGAGTTGCGCAATTTCTCGTAGCCCAGCAAGCGCGCCTCCTGGACGCGATAGATGCTCGGGCCAAGGCGCTGGAAGTCCTGCTCGAAACACCAGCGCTGAATGTCTTCGATTGCCTCGGGCGAAAGGGTGGGATGCTTGATCATCGTGCGGAAACCATCGGCGCGGCGGTAGAACAAGTCCTTGTCGCTGGTATAAACGTCCTGAAGCAGATTCTCCTTGATGATGCGCTCGTAGAACGGCGTGCCGGGCACGGGACCGTAAATCAGGAATTGCGCCAGCGCCGGCTTGAGCTGCATCAGGCCGTCGAGTTCCCTGGCGACCACTTCCTGATTTTGATAATCGAACCCGACAATCATCGACGCCAGCACCGTGATGCCGTGCTCGCGAAACTCGGTGAGAATGTCCTGCACCGGCCGGCCTTGTTGCTTCGCATAACCCGAGCGCGTCCCCTCATAGCCGATCCAGAATCCGTCGATGCCCATCTCCAGGATTTCTTCGACCTTGTACTGGCTGATGGCCTTGATGCTGGAGAACGCAAAGATGGAAACGGTCTTGCCGCCTTTGATGACGCACTCGCGAAAAGCCATCGCGCGCTTTTTGTTGAGCAGGAAGTCCTCGTCCAGAATGAGGAAGACGAGGTTCGGATCCATGTCCAGGTAACGCTCGATGACAGCGTAAATGTCCTTGCCCTCGGGCAGCAGCTTGATGTGCTTGCGCGAGAAAAAGTGCGAGGTGCAGCAAAAATCGCAGCCGTTCGGGCAGCCCAGACCGGCGAAGATTTTGCCCGTGCCCGACACCTTCCAGCCAAACACCTTCAGCCAGCTCACGATGAGCGGATGTTTGTAGGGCATGGGGATTTCCGGCTCGCCGAGCAACCGGCGAAAGAACGCCACGCCTTCCTCGCGGCAGATGTAATCGCCATACGGCTTGAGCACGTCGTCCTTCAACACGGTGCCGTAACCGCCCAGGACGATCTTGCTGTTGGGCGCGTATTTCCGGATCAGCGCGACAGTTTCCTTCATCTTGTGCATCACCGCCATGAGAAAGGTGACGCCCACGTAGTCGTAGCCCTTCTTGAGTTCGCGGATCAATTCGCGCTTGGAGGGGTATTGCAGCACCACCGTGGGCGCGTCGAGGTTTTCGGCGATGTATTCCAGCCCGAAATGAATGTTCACCGTGCGCGGACTGAAGATGCCCTGCGCGCGCAGCACCTGCCGGTAAAGCAGTTCGTAACCGACGGATGGCGCGTCGCCATGCTCGGGGCCCAACGGACGGCACACACTGGTAAGGAGGACTTTTTTGCTCATGTAGTTGGCGATCTGCCGAAATGTCGAAAGAAGCAGTCTGAAGGCAACGGGGGAGCAGCGAATTGACCCAGGTCAAGAAGAGTGTCAAAGCTCCGTTGCCCTTAGCAACCCACCCGATTCGATTTCTCCTTTGCTTCAGTTTTCAGTTCATACGTTACACGCTGGCGGCTTCGCACGTGTGCGTGCGGACGGGATGCGCTGCTTCGCCGTTCGATTTCGTCGAGCCGAGGGGCGGGGGTGGCGGCGTCATCTGCGCGAGCGCGGCTGTGAAGGCGCTCATGTCTTTGCACACGACGTCGCCAATGAGGCAATCGATGAGCGCGGCGCGTTGCTCGGGGAAACGCTGGGCGAATTTCGGAAAGCTGAAGTGCGGATCGTAGAACGCGTGAATCAACCGCCGGATCACATCCACGCCCTTCCACAGGTCCGCTTCGAATCGTCCCAGGCGCGCGGCCGAAACATCGCCGGCCTTCAAGGCATCATCGATGCATTGCGCGGCGAGTTCGGCCGAGCCGAGCGCGAGATACAGGCCGGAAGAGTAAATGGGGTCGAGAAAGGCGCGCGCGTCGCCGATCATCACCCAACCATCGCCGCAGGTCTGGCGGTTAAGGTAGGCGAGTTGGCGCAGGCCGCGCACCGGGCCGACGCGTTGGGCGGGCGCCAGTCGTTCGGCCAGCGGCGCGCACAAGGCCACTTCGCGCGTGAACGCTTCTTCGAGGTTGTCGGTTTGCGCGAAGAGATACGCCGGGTCCGCCACGATGCCCACGCTGATGATGTCGTCCGGCAGCGGGATGTACCAAAACCACCCGCCGTCCGGGATGAGAAACATGGTCGTTTCGCCGGCATCAATGCCCGGCAGCCGTTTGCCGCCGCGAAAATAACCCCAGGCCGAGGCCTTGCGCAGCTCGGGCAGTTCGCTCTTCAAATCGAGCTGCCGGCCAATCAAACACGCGCGTCCCGAGGCATCGACCACGACCTTCGCGCGCACTTCGATGGGCGCGCCATTGCCCGAGCCAAGGCGCACGCCCACCGCGCGGCCATTTTCGAAGAGCACGTCCTGGACCGGCGCTTGTTCCAGGACTTCGACGCCGTTGGCGCGCGCGTGGTTCAGCATCAGGACATCGAACTGGCTGCGCTCGACCTGCCAGGTGCGCGCGCGTTCGCCGGGGATCGTTTCCGAAAAATAGAACGGGACGGATTCCGCGCCGTTGCGGGCGACGAAACGGACGCTGTGCTTCACGGGAAAGTTTGAGGTCCGCAGTTGCGGCAGCAGACCCAGGCGATCCAGCACGCCGTAGGTGTGCGGGATGAGCGATTCGCCGATGTGATAGCGCGGAAAACGGGATTGCTCGAAAATGACGCACCGATGTCCTGCGCGCGCCAGGAACGTGGCCAGCGCCGCGCCGGCCGGTCCGCCGCCTGCCACGGCGACATCGTAGTTTTGGTGCAGGGGAGCGGTATTCAAGTTGAAGGCAGTAGCGGTTGCAATCATGCCCAATTGATACGCGTACGTAGCATCCCGGGCTTTGACGGATGTCAAGGCTTTGCGCCGCAAACGAAGGATTGTAGGGGCGCAACGATTCAACCTTGAAACCGGAGAAACAACATGTCTGAAAAACTTTTGAACAAAACCGCCGTCATCACCGGCGCCAGCAGCGGCATCGGCTTCGCCATGGCCCAGCAATTCCTCGCCGAAGGCGCCAACGTCGCCGTCTTCGCGCGCACCGAGGCCAGGCTCAAAGATATCGCCGCGCTCAACCCGGGGCGCGTGCTGGTGGTGCCCGGCGATGTCACGTGCGAGCGCGACCTCCAACGGCTCGCCGACGAAACCGCGAAGCGCTTCGGGCGCATCGACTGCGTCATTCCCAATGCCGGCATCGCGCGCGTCGTGCCGTTTGCCGAGTCGGACCCCGCCGCCATCGCGCAACAATTCAACGTCAACTTCGTCGGCGCCGCCCAGACGGTGCGCTTCTGCCTGCCGCACATGCAGGAAGGCACCGTGCTGTTCATCACCACGTTCTTGACGCAGGTCGGATTCCCCGGGCTGGCGGTCTATAGCGCGAGCAAGGCGGCGCTGAAGTCCCTGGCCCAAACGCTCGCGGCGGAACTGGCCCCGCGCAAGATCCGCGTCAACTCCATTGCCCCCGGCCCGATCGCGACGCCCATCTGGGGGACTGTGGGTTTGCCGCCGGAACAATTGCAGGCCGTGGCGCGGCAGATCACTTCGCGCCTGCTGCCCGGCCAGTTCGGCAATCCCGAAGACATCGCGCGGACGGCCGTCTTCCTCGCTTCCGATGACGCCCGCAATATTTACGGCCAGGAAATCGTCGTGGACGGGGGCTACACGGTGGGCTGAGGGGGGAGGGAAGGCGTGATGCGTAATACGTGAGGCGCGGGGAGGGTGAAGGGTTAAATGAGTTACATGAGTTAAATAAGTTACATAAATTAAATGGGGTGGATTCATGGTTCGGAGTTCAGATTTAAGCGAGACGGCGCTCCCCCCTCCCGATAACCTCGAATAAGCTCGAATAGGCTCGAAAAGGGTCGAATAAGCTCGAAAAGGGTCGAATAGGCGCGAATAAGCTCGAAGCCCGGCGGCGGGCTGGGTTGAGAGCGAAGTGAGATGGCGGGGGGGTACCCCCCCGCGAATATCCGGTAATAACCGGTTATAACCGGTTATTTTCCCAAAGGCTGGGGTGGAGGTTAGGTTCACGGCTGTGGATTTAGGTGGATTTGGGTGGCCGATCACAAAGTTCAGGGTTCGGAGTTCATGGTTGGGCGTGTTAAAAAAGAGTTACATGAGTTAAATGAGTTAAATAAGTTAAATGGGGGTGGATTCATGGCGCGGAGTTGGCTCCCCCCTCCCCCCGATAGGCTCGAAAAGGCTCGAAAAGGCTCGAAAAGGCTCGAAGGATGAACCGCGGAGATACCGAGGCACAGAGGGTACAGTCTCGTGACCTCGGCTCCTGCCAATATTTTGCATGGGGCTGATGTGGATTTAGGTGGATTTGGGCGGACGATCGCAAGCAAACCCGAAGTCCGAAGTGCCGAAATCCGAAACAAATCCGAAGGCACGAAATCCGACCGTGGCGCGCTTGGGTTTGCCGGGAGACCCACCCCTGCCCCTCCCAGGAGGGGAGCGGTCGCGGGTTGGCGGGGCATGTGGAAGTATCGATGTCGTCGCCTTTCCCTCCAAAATTTTCGGCCAAACGCGGAAGAGGGCGGAAAAAGGTGGAATGAGGTGGAAAACGGCGACAACAGGGAAGTGAAAATCCGAACCCCGAATGCCGAAATCCGACGAAATCCGAAGGAACGAACGAACGCCGGAAGGGCGCGCGATTTGTGTACACGAAGGTGCGCGGACGGAGGGTGATGGGCCGGTCCGTTTGGGGCCGTGGCGCTCCCTGGCGCATGGGATCAATGTGTCACACAGTGATAACAGTGTCAAGTTGTGAATTCCGGTTCTATAAACATGCTGCCCCGCTGGAGCTGAGTGCCGGAATGCCGCGAGGCGGTGACGCGACGCGCCAGTTATTCACAGGTGTAAGACGTGATGCGTGTGAGTTTCGACGAATGGTTTCGAGGACGAGATGAACGGGAGGGATAGCTTGCAAAACGGACCTTCTGACCGAAAGTTGCAAGAGACACGCTGCGGGCCGGGGATGGCCGCGGGCCGGAAGAAGGCGGTTGGCGATGTCGCGGTGTTGGGGAAGGTGAAGAATTCGAGGACGAGGAGGAGGAGGACGAGCACGAGGACGAACGGGGCGTCTGGAGAAGTCATGCGTTGGGATTCGCGACGCGCAACAAAGCGCCAGGGGGCTGGCGCACTCCAGGACGCTGGCGCGTTGGCGATGCGGCGGGCATTCGCAGTGCGTCCGGGGTGCGCAGTAGTTTGGCGTTTTCAAGCGGTCGCTTGAAAGCGATGGCTCTGGAGCAATCCGCGTGTTGCAAGTTGGAAACTTGCGATACAGCAGGTTGGAAACCTGCGCTACGAGGTCAACGTGCCTGCGGGGCCGGTGCCGGGAAATGCAAAAGTTCGAGGACGAGGAGGAGGACGAGCACGAGCACGAACGGAGGGATACAAAATGAAGTGAGGGCGGAGCCGAAACTCCGCCCTCGGGTTCCTCATCAGACCGCTTTGAGGCACGTCCTAACAGGCCCGCTTCCCAAACCACGACAGCAGCCAGTTCTTTGGCTCGGCAACCGGCTCGGGCTCGGGCAGCGTGTCACGCCAGAGGCCGATGGCGCGGTCGCCGGTGGTTTCGATCCAGTCCATGTGGATGACGTCGTTGGGGCACGCCTCCATGCAGTGGCCGCAACTGCCGCAGTCGTGGGCATTCTGGAACTTCGCGAAGTCCCAGACCAACCCGATGCACGAACGGTCACAGGCTTTGACGCAGAGGCCGCAGCCGGAGCAATCGTCCGTGATCACCGGGATTCGCTTGTAGGCAGTGTCGTTCATGGGATGCGACTGGTGATGAACGTTACATGCCGCGGTATTGGTCCGGGTTGGCGACGGAGTGGGCGGGCGTGGTGCCCGACAACGGCTCGGCCATGGCCAGCACCGAGCGCGGCACGACGAACTGTTCCTCCGGCGTCTGCGCGGGCTTGAGGGTGAACCAGCGGCTGACCATGAACCACACGAGCGGAATCACGCCGCCGAACACGAAGACCACCACGCCGAGGCTGCGCGCCCAGGTGAGGATCTGGAACACATCGCTCTTGATGTACGCCTGCGAGCGCGCGTGCGCGTAGCCTTCATTCATCGCGGCGACCAGTTGGTGGATGCCCACCGGGAACAGGTCCATGACCACCATGAGCGAGAGGCCGATGTTCAGCGACCAGAAGGACGTGCGAATCAGGCGCGCGTTCCAGCGTTCGAAGCCGAGATTCCACCGGCCGCAGAAGAGCATCGCGGCGATGGCGAGGTTGCCATACACGCCCATCAACGCGGCGTGGCCGTGGTTGACGGTCAGATACGTGCCGTGCTGGTAGTAATTCACAATCGGCAGGTTGATCATGAACCCAAGCACACCGGCGCCGAAGAAGTTCCAGAAGTTCACGCCAATCAGGAACAGGAACGCCTCGGTGAGGCCGAATGTGGCCTGAACGCCCTTGTCCTGGCGCAACTGATAGAGCGTGCTTTCCGGCATGTTGCGGAAGCGCCACGCTTCCACGGTCAGCAGAATCAACGGCGCCACCTGCAAGCTGGAGAGGACGCCGCCCAGCGCGATGGTCTCGATGGATTTCGCGTTCCAATAGAAGTTGTGGCTGATGCCGATGAGGCCCGAGCCCAGGAACAGCACGGCGCCCAGGTACACCACGCGCGCCGCCATGAGATGGCTGACGAAGCCCATCAGATACATGAAGTAGGCGACGATGATGGTGGTGAACAGTTCAAAGAACGCCTCCACCCACATGTGAACCGTGCACCAGCGCCAGAAATCGGCGATGACGAAGTTCGTGTCCGGCCTGGCGACGAACGACGCGGTAAACATGAAGATGATGCCGGCGATCGAGTAAACCATCCAGTTGGGCAGCGACCAGCTTTGCTTCTGTTTCAACGCCGGCAATACACCGCGCGTGATGATGATCAACCACACCACGAACGACGCAAACAGAATGTATTGGTAAATGCGGCCAATCTGGAGGAATTCCCAACCCTGGATGCCGAACCAGCGCGTATTGATTTCGCTGAGCAGGCCTTTGATGCCGAGCGGAATGCCCAGCGTGCCGCCCACGGCCGCGACGACCAGCATCCAGAACAGCAGGTTCACCCAGCCAAGCTGGCGCGATGGTTCCGGCCGGCAAATCAACGGCAACACCCAGATCGTGGCCGCGAACCAGCACACCGCGATCCAGAGAATCGAGATTTGCGAATGCCAGCCGCGCGTCACGGTCACCGGCAGCCATTGGTCCAGCGGGATTCCCAGCGCCGAGAACAGGCCCACGAAGTCGCCCACCGCCAGCAGGCCGGCGAACACCTGGAGCAGGAACAACACCGCCGCGACGGCGAAGAATTTATAGGTCGCCCGCTGCGTCGGCGTGGGGCGGAATTTGTCCACGACATCCGAGGTGGCCAGCGGCGGCATGCGCGACCGCTGTTGCTCGGCCGCCTCTTGCAGGTCCATCTTCCCGTAGTAATAGAACAACACGCCGATGGTGAGGATGACGACCAGCGTGCCGATGACGCTCCACAACACCAGGCCGCCGTGCGGCGTGTTGCCCGCCAGCGGATCATACGGCCAGTTGTGCGTGTAGCTGTAAACGAAACCCGGCCGCTCCGCGCCGCACAGCCAGCCGCCCCAGTAGAAGAACGCCGACAACTGCCGCACCTTCTCGGGGTCGGAAATGTAATTGGCGGGCTTGAATTGTTCGATGCCGGCCAGCTTGCCGCCTTCGCCGAACATCTGCGTGTAATATTCCTTGAGCTGGCCGAAGGCGTGGGCCTGCGCGGCGCTCACCACCACCGCGCCCGGTTGATAACGGGGCGTCTTGGTCTCGCCGCGCTGCTTGTAGTAATCGGCCTGGTAACGATTTTGCTTCAGTTCCTTTTGCACGAGCGATTGCACGACGGCCTTGCGCGTGTCGGCATCAGGGAATTTCTCCTTCCACTGGCCGTCGTAATATTCGTTCATGGCCCTGGCGGTGCGGTTGAGCGCCTCGGCCGTGAAGTCCGGCCCGCGCATGCCACCGTCGCCGAGGTAGCTGCCGTATTCCATCAGGCCGTAGCGGAAGAAGACCTGCTGGCCCGCCGTGATATCCTCCGCGGCGAAGACGAGCTGGCCGTTCTCATCCACGAAATCGGCGATGGGTGGCGCATATTGGTAAGTCTTGTAGCCGACGTAACCCACGACGGAGATGCTGACGGCAAAGATGAGGACAAACACCTTCCACCAGTGTTTCCGTTGGTCGATGAATTTGAGGACGTTCATAAGCGGTTGTTCTGATTCGGTTTAGGTTTCATTCGGGAGCCGGACATCGAACTTTTCGCCACGCACGGACCCACGAATTGGTCTTGCATAGATTGACGCAGGCGGGGGCTGGGAAGATTTGATGCAAGTCAAGCAAACAGAGTTCGTTGAGAAGCTCCAAGTTCAAGGAGTTCAAGGTTCGAAGTTCAAAGTTCATTCGAGGACGAGAACGAATTGGTGATTCATAAGAAGGAAAACCCGGCGCAAGCCGTGCCAGGCGCGCCGGGTTTCGCGATCCAGGTCCGAAGCAACCGTTCCTGTCAGACCAGGACCAAAGGTTTGAATTGCTGCCCCAACACGGGCGCGCTCGGTGTCTTGAGCCAGCCTTCGAGGACACCAGCATAGACGGAGCGGAAGTCCGTCGTATAGACCGGGTCACCATTCTTCAGGTCGCCGGGGGCGATGCTTGGATACTTGCCTTGCAGGCCGGCCTTGACCTTCGGGCCCATGGCAAACATCACCGAGGCCGCGCCGTGGTCAGTGCCGCCGCTGGCGTTCTCGCCGACGCGCCGGCCGAATTCGCTGAAGGTCATGATGGCGACGCGTTCGAAGTTGCCCTGCGCCTTCATGTCCTCGATGAACGCCTTGAGCGAATCGCCCAGGTCGCGCAGCAGGCGGTCCTGCGACGTCAACTGATTCGTGTGCGTGTCGTAGCCGCCCTGCGACACGTAATAGATGCGCGTGGGCAATTCGCCGCCGATGAGCTTCGCGACCAGCTTGAGTCCCGAGGCGAGTTGCGAATTCGGATAGGCGGCCTTGTTGGCGACGCGGTTGCTGGTTTGCAGGATTTTGTCCGAGCTGACCTGCGCATCCATCGCGGTGCGCTCCAAGTAATCAAGCGGTGAGCCTTGAATCACGGACGTGCCCGCGATGCCGCCAATGCTACTGCCGGAGTTGAACGCCAGTTCGCCTTCGACCTCCGCGTCGTTCAACATGCGGAACGTGGCTTCGCCCGTGTCCTGTTCGCCCGGCTCGGGACGGTCGGGATTGACGTAGCGATACGACTGCGGGTTCTCGAGCGACACACCCGTGGGCCGCCGCGCGGCAAACGCCTGCGGCATCTGGCGTCCGACGGACACGCCCACGGCCGGGTCGGCGCCCTGGCAGGCGTTGTCGAAGTAGCGGCCGATCCAGCCGTATTTCTTGAACTTGTTGGAGTCGCTGGCGGTGTGCCAGATCTCGGTGGAACGGAAGTGCGAACGGTTCGGATTGGGATAACCGATGCCCTGGATCACCGAGAGGCAGCCTTCGTCATACAATGCCTTGAACGCACCCAGCGCCGGATGAAATCCCAATTCATCGTTGATGCGCAGCACGTCCTTTTCCTTCAGGCCCACACGCGGGCGCGCCTTGTGATAATGGTCATTGGTGAACGGCACGATGGTGTTCAAGCCGTCGTTGCCGCCGGCCATCTGCACGACGACCAGAATGGTGCCGTCCTTGCCGGTGGTGACGTTGCGGCCGGCGGCCTCGGCCTGCAACGCCGCGAACGTGTGGGCCAGAAACGTCGGAACGGTCCAACTGACCGCGCCGCCGAGCACGGTGGTGCGGAGGAATTCCCTCCGGGTTTTCAAGGTAACAGTGGGTTTCATAAGCGAAGTTTGTGTGGGATTGGGGTGGATGGTTTCAGGTCAGTTGGAATTCCGGGGTGCACATCACCAGGCGGATGGCCTGGAGGATGTCCTGTTCGTCCAGGTCCGCCTGCGATTCGAGATAATTGCGCAGCGCGGAACGTTGCTTGTCCTTGAGGCGGTCTTGAATCAAGCGTCGCTCCAGCGCGTGGATGAGCGTGTTTTTGTCGCCGCGCTCCGCCGCCGTAATGATCTGGTCCGCCTTGACGGGTATCGTGCCGCCTTGAAACAAGCCGCCTTTGCGTTTCGCCTTCGGATTGACGGCGAGATCGCGCATGACGTTGACGGCCTGCGGCCCCATGACGAGCACGGCGGCGGAATTGTAACGCGCGAGCATGGTGTTGGTGCTGATCCAGCCGGTGCCGCCGTCCCAACCCTTGACGTTGGGCGGTTCGAAGAGGCTTTGCCCAAGATTGTTGAGCAACGGCGCGGTGACACGCGCCGGCGGCAGGTCGCATTCGAGCATCCGGGCGGCGCCGACGAGCCATTGCACCGGGCTTTTGATCTGCGCGCGCATCACGTCCGGCGCGTAGAATTCCTGCGAGCGGAACATCGCGCGCAGCAGCGGTTTCAATTCATATTTCGCGTTGCGGAACACCTCACCGAGCGCGTCCACCAGTTCCGTGGAAATGTTTTCCGTGGCGAAGAAGCGCCACAGCTTGAAGCCGATGAACCGCGCCGCCTGGGGCTGGGCGAGAATGGCGTCGAGGACGTCCTTCGGTTGGAAGTTGCCGGTGCGGCCAAGGACTGTCTTCACGCCGTCGTCATGCATGCTGGCGCGGAACGTGGCCTTTTGGTTCATGCGGTCCAGCGTGAGGCCCGTCAGCGCACGCGCGGCTTCGAGGATGTCTTTCTCGGTGTAATGGCCTTCGCCCAGCGCGAACAATTCCATGACTTCGCGCGCGTAATTCTCGTTGGGATGGCGCTTGTCGCTGGAGGCCTGGTCGAGCCAGATGAGCATGGCCGGGTCGTCGGTGACTTCGGCGAGCATCGTGGCCCAGTTGCCGGCGGCGTTGCGGCGGAAGGTCTGATTCTGGAGATACATGTAGTAGGCGTCGCGCACCTTCTGGAAGCTGGTGGCAAAATGGCCGTGCCAGAAGAGGGTGAGCTTTTCCTGCAACGGGCGCGGGCCTTTGGCCATGCGCTCAAGCCACCAGCCGCGGAGTTCCGTGAGATGCTCCTGCTGGGTGCGGCGTTCCTCGGCCTGCAATTTGCGGCGTTGCTCCTCGTGCTTCTTGAGCAGCGCCTGGCGTTCCTCGGGCGAAGTGGTCTTTTTGAGTTCGGCCTGCTGCTCGGCGCGAAGGCGGCCGGCGGCGCGGAATTTTTCCAGGCGCTCGGGGTCGGGGTGGGCCCATTCGGGCGGCGGCGTGGCGTCGGGGATGGCGTCAAAGTCCACCAGACGGGCGACGGCTTTGTCGGGGCCGAGGCGGATCAGTTGTTCGATTTCCGCCGGGGTGCCGCCGAAGCCTGCGCGGTTGAGCAGGTGGGCGGCGGTGGCGAAATTCCATTGGGAGGCG
>JBFMBT010000142.1:0-16395 GCA_040754875.1 Verrucomicrobiota bacterium
AACCTCGAATAAGCTCGAATAGGCTCGAATAAGCTCGAAAAGGGTCGAATAGGCGCGAATAAGCTCGAAGCCCGGCGGCGGGCTGGGGTTGAGAGCGAAGTGAGATGGCGGGGGGGTACCCCCCCCGCGAATATCCGGTAATAACCGGTTATAACCGGTTATTTTCCCAAAGGCTGGGGTGGAGGTTAGGTTCACGGCTTGCTGTCGAGGTTGCGGACGGAGCTGCCACGTTCTCGGGAAAAAATTTCGGGCCAATCCGGAAAAGGTGGATGAGGTGGAAAACGGCGCAAGGCCGGGTTTCACGGTTCGAGGCGCAGGGTTCATGGCTGCAAAATCTGTTTGGGTTAAATGCGTTACGCCAGCGAACCGGGGCCGTGCCCGGGGTTCGGCAAAAAATCTGTGCCGGGCGCTGATGTGGACTTACGTGGATTTGGGCGGACCGTGGTGGAGTTCAAGGTTCAAAAGTTCAAAGTTCAAGGTTCGGGTGGGGGGAGGTGGGGGCGCGAGACACGTGGGCGCGAGGGAGCGCGGACGGATGGCGGCGGGCCGGTCCGTTCTGGACGGTGGCGCTCCCTGGCGCATGGGGATACTGTGGCATGAAGTGATAGATGTGTCAAGTGATGATCTGCCCCCCACGGATTCAGAAAAAAACACCGATTGGGGGCCGACTAGCAAGCGAATGGGGGCAAACGAATGAGGGGAGGGGCAATGACGAAGGACGAAGGCCAAATGACGAAGAAGGCCGAAGGGGGGCGAGGGAACCACTGATGAACGGGTGATACTAATCTGGGAATGCCTCACGCAAAGGTCGCGGTGGACGCAAAGGGGGCTGACAGAAAAATAGGGGGGACAGAAAGATGAGAGAGGCGATGTTTCCCATCGAATAGGGCATGGTGCGTGTTCTTCGGCACGATGATGTTGTATTTTCTGCTCCGGGCCGTGGGCGTGTTGGTCGAGCGTCGATTCAAAGGCCGCCCCATCCTGCTGATGGCTTTCGCGTGGTTCGTGGTGTTCGCACCCCATTGGTTCTCAATGAAGGTTTGCTGCGGACGATGCACCTTTGGCCGGAACCGAAGGATCGTTTCGGGAGCCAGCAGCCGAACCGGACGGATGCGAGTCCCGCGATTGCGCCGTTGGTTCAAGCTTCTCCTACGTCGGCTACTTGACGTGGTTCAGGTTTCCCCACGTGCGATTCGGCACATTTGCGTTGCGACGCTCTTCTGGGTTTTCTTTGTGGGCAGCGTCCCCATCAAGCTGGTGTCGCAGGAGAGAGAGATTCGGGGACTGCTCTCACTCATTCTTTTCGCTGGCTTGGTTTGGACGTATCGCACGGCTTGGCGTTACCTTTCCAGTGTGATATTTGATCAGCATGAGACACAGACCACCGTCCAATGAAGCCACAGCGAATGGCCGCGCCCGGCGGATGTTTTATCCGTGTTATCCGCGGTGAGACTTCGGTGGTGACCGGGCCGTCATCGCGAGTTTTAGCAGGCTTGAGCTTAAGGCGAACCTCTGGCACATTGGCGGCATGAACGAGCGCATTTCGATTAACCCAAAGATCTGCCACGGACAGGCATGCGTAGCCGGCACGCGCATCCCGGTCCACCAGATTGTCCGCATGTTCGCGCACGGGGACAGTATTGAGCAGTTGCTGGCCGCCTACCCGTCTATCACGCGGGAGGATATTCTAGCCTGTCTTGATTACGCCGCCTCTCTGGCTGAAGAGCAGATCACCCCGTTGGACGAGGTGGTGTTCGCCAGATGAAAGTCCTGGTGGACGAGAATATTCCGAATATCACCGTCAGCACGCTCCGGGCTGCGGGCCATGACGTATTGGATATCCGCGGCACACCTCGCCAAGGCATCGCTGACGATGAGTTGTGGGCGCTGGCACAAGCCGAGGCACGGTTGCTGGTGACAACCGACAAGGGTTTTTCGGAGCACCGGGATGAGCAGCACCGCGGGCTGTTGATCGTGCGGTTGCGCCAACCGAATGAGGAACGTCTCCATGCGCGAGTGATGGCCGCATTCGAGCAGTTTCCAGAGTCCCGCTGGCCGGGCTTGCTTGTCGTAATGCGAGACCAGGCGCAGAGCATGTACCAAACTCCATGAGACCGACTAACGAGGGCGCTGAAGACAGGCCATGGAGGACAACGTTCGCTTCGCGAAGGCGTCGGATGTTCAGATAATTTGACGGTCCCGATAATATCGGGATTGCAGCCAACCGAGCGTTTGCGTTCCCAGCGCGGCCACGATATGGTGGCCCGACATTTGGCTCTGCGCTCCGCGCACCGTGGTCCGGCGGCGGGCGTTGAGTTCGTTAGAGCACTACGCGTATGGGCGGATTCTACACCAACTACACACTACGAGGGCCGAGCCAGAAGGCAGTTGCCAGCGCTTTGGCGGGGCGCAAAGCGATAGTTTCGCCGGAGAGCAGCGGTTGTGTCGTCGCGTATGACGATGCTTCTGACAACCAGGACCAAGAGGCGATTGCCGCGCTTGCTTCGCACTTATCTGGCAGTTTGCATTGCGCCGTTCTAGCTGTCCTCGACCACGACGACGATATTCTGTGGTATCAGCTCTACGAGGACGGGAAGCTGACAGATGAGTATGACTCCACACCCGGCTACTTCGACCCGTCTGCCGAGCCATCCGCGCCTGCTGGCGGCGATGCGCAGCGTCTCTGTCGCGTCTTCGGCGCGACTGACGTTGCCTCTGTTGAGGTTGTCCTCCGCAAGTCGTCATTTGATGACGACGGATATTTGTTCGCGCACGAGCGGCACGCCGACTTGGTTCGAGCGCTTGGCATACCGGAGTTTGCCGTTCTGAAGGCTTACGCAAGTTTCGAGCGTGGTGAGATTCCGGACGGTTTCTCAGCGCAGGATTTTGTGAGTTCTGTATGACCGTGCTGGCGTGACAAATCTATGAATGACACCACACCGCCGTCTCCGACACCGGACCCGGCCAAGGGCGGCGATGCCGGGCAAACCAAGCCGCTGAACGCGCTGATTCAGGCGATGCTTGAGCAGGCTCAGGTGGCGGCTCAACGCATGGCCGCTTACGCGGAGCGAGAGTACGGCCCGTTGGGGAGCACGACTGACGAGATTCTGAGCCACGAGAATGATGACAAGAAGGGGAACGTACTGGGGGCGCTGTTCTACCGCATCGGACTGAAGGCAGAGTCCCGAGGGGAGAGCAGCCTCACCGAGACGGAGCGCCGGCTTTGCGCCGCTCATGGGTTGGACGGCGAGGTGAACAATGGCGGCTTTGACCAGTATTTCTTCAACTCGACCGGCGACGCCGCCGAGACCGCCCTGGCGGGTCTCAAGGATATGGGGGCCACTGCCGCCGCCGCGCTGCTGGAGCGGGCGATGGCCGTGTTTCCCGGCGGCAAGCCGCCCGTTGACCGCGAGAGGCGTCAGGAAGAAATGGAGAAGATCGAGTCACGGTCGAAGCCGGTTTGGGACCAGTGCGACCGAGAGTTTTACGACTGCAAGGAGGATATCAGCGAGTTGTGTCTTGCTTACGCCAGGAAGAAGAGAGCAGAGATTGTTTTGCCATGACGACGGCTGACAGAAAAATAAGGGACAGAAAGATGGGGGCGAACTTCAAGCTGCAAAACTCCAAACTCCAGAGAAACTCCAAGGAACCGAAGACTGAAATCAATCGAATGGGGTCAATCGAATGAGGCCGGCAAGCGAATGGGGAGACCAGTATTAAGTGAAACAATTCGCGTGCATTGGCGAAATTCGCGTCTCTCCATTCGATTGACCTCATTCGATTGATTTTCGTTTCCTGTGTTTTTGGGCGGCAGGACTTCAACAAAGGGCGGGCAAGGCCGCCTGTCCATCCGTAACGATGCAATGAAGCAACCACGAATGGACACGAATTCACACGAATGACAGGCCAACGCGTGCTTTGGCCCAAAAAGCGCGGCGCTCACCATTTGGTGAATGGGTTGTCCGGCGATGAAGACCGCGAAGACGCCCGATTTTATTCGTGTTCATTCGTGTCCATTCGTGGTTGAACTGAATCGTTACGGCTTAGGGAGGACTTCAACAAAGGGCGGTAAGGCCGGCTTTTCCGGGGCGGTCTTTTGACGCCGGTCAAAGGTTGGGCCGAAATGCATGATGCGGCCGCAATAATCCCCTTATTATCAACGTCTGTATGGGCATGGGATCGAAACAGAATCCGAGTAGAAGCGATCCAAATGCGTGACGTTTTATTTTTATGAAAAAGCTGACTCTTAGAACAACCTGTCTGACGTTGAGTTGTGCCCTGGCCTTGGGGCTGGCCGTGTCGTCCCGGGCGCAATCGGATTCTGGTCCTTTGGACGCGGCCAAGGCAGCGATGGAGAAGGCGCGCAAGGACCACGCGGCGGCGCAGAAGGCCGTGGCCGACGCCAATGCCGGCGCGGACAAGGAATCGGCAGAGCGCGCTTTGCGCGAGAAGTCCAAGGCGCTGCAGAAGGCCGAGGAAGCTTTCCGGGCGCAGGAAACGTTTGCAGCGGACAAGGCGGTGGAGCCCGCCAAGGGCGCCCTCGCCAAGGCCGAAAAGGCGCTGGCTGCGGCGGAACAATCTCCGGAGAAGAAAAAAGCAGCGGAGGCCGAGGTGGCCAAGGCGCGCGAGGCGCTTTCCCGCGCGCTCGAACGGGCCGCGCAGGCCAAGGCCGCCGTGTTGGGCGGACTCAAGCCGCTGGCCGCCAGCGAGTGGGATTATGAAAAGGCGCGGCATCTGTTGTTCCGCGCGGGCTTCGGCGGGCCGCCGGAGGAGGTCGCGCGCCTGCACCAGATGGGGTTGTTCGCCGCGGTAGACTATCTGGTGGATTACCATCTGCAACCGGAACCCGGCGGCTGGTTCGACGCGTTCCCCCATCTGCGGACGGCGCCTTACGAGAAACACTTGAACGCCTCGCAACAGGCGGAACTCAACCAATCCCGCGTCACGTTCCGTCAGAACCAGCATCACCGGATGCGCCGGGCGTGGTTGCAGCGCATGGCGGAGACGCAGCGGCCATTGCAGGAAAAACTGACGTTGTTCTGGCACGGCCATTTCGCCACGAGCTTCCTCGCCGGCGAGGATTCCTACGCGATGTGGCAGCAGAACGAACTGTTCCGCCGGCGGGCGTCGGGCAACTTCGGCGCGCTGCTCAACGGCATCGCGCACGACCCGGCGATGATCCGCTACCTGGACAACCACGAGAATTTCAAAGGCTCGGGCAACGAAAACCTGGGCCGGGAAATCCTCGAACTTTTTTCCATGGGCGAAGGCAAGGGTTACACCGAGAAGGATCTGGCCGAGGCCGCGCGGGCGCTGACGGGCTACAACTTCGAGTATCACAACGGCCAGTTCAAATTTCTTGCGAGCCGGCACGACAACAGCGAGAAGACCCTCTTCGGCAAGACGGGCAACTTCGGCGGCGACGACCTGGTGGATTTGATTCTTCAGCAACCCTCCACCTCGCGCTACATCACCGCCAAGCTCTTCCGGTTTTTCGCGCACGATGAACCCGCGGACGAAACCATCGAGAAGATGTCCGCGATGTTGCGGGGGATGCAATATGAGTTGAAGCCGATGCTGCGAAATCTGTTCCAGTCCGAGGAGTTCTACAGCGAGAAGTCCATGGGCAATCACATCAAAAGCCCGGTGGAACTGATGATCGGCGCCATTCGCACGCTGAAGCTGAACAAGGTGGACTACAACACGATTGACAGCGACACCACGAACCTCGGCCAACGCCTGTTCGAGCCGCCCAATGTGGCCGGCTGGGAAGGCGGACGCGCCTGGGTGGACGCCAGTTCGCTGCTGCTGCGCTACAACCTCGTGTCAAAGTTGATCGCCTCCGCCGACCTGGTGGCGTGGTTCGAGCAGAGCGAAATCGCCGATCCCGCCGCCGCCGTGGATTACCTGGCGCGCGCCGTTCTTTGCGTGCCGTTAAGCGAGCCGAAGCGGCAGGAATTGGTCAAGTACCTGGGCCAATTGCCGCCCTCGGATCAATGGGCCGCCAAGCGCAATGAGATTAACGCCAGGCTCCGCGCCATCGTTACCGCGCTGGTCAGCCTCCCGGAATACCAACTGGCGAACGCGGTCCCGGTCCCGCCTCACCTCCTCCAACCCGACCTCGAATTTGCCGCGCTCACCGTGCGATAAAGAACCTCAACTGAAATCCTGCCATGTCACAACTGCCCATCACCACTCGTCGTGAATTTCTCACCCGCGGCCTCGGCCTGGTCGGTGTCAGCGCCGTCCTGCCCGATTTTCTCATTCGCTCGTCGCTCGCGGCCCCTTCCGGAAACCGCGCACCTCAGGTGCTCGTCGTTATCGAACAAAGCGGAGGCAACGACACGTTGAGCACGCTGATTCCTTATTCCAACAAGGCCTACGTCGAGGGCCGCAAGGTCACGCGCATTCCGGAGAGCGACATTATCAAGCTCGATGCCGAGTTGGGCTTCCATCCGCGCCTGAAGGGATTCAAGGAACTGCTCGACGAAGGCCGGCTGGCCATCCTGCCGGGCGTCGGCTATCCGCAACCGAATTACAGCCACTTCAGTTCGATGGACATCTGGCACATGGCGGACCTGCGCGGCCGCTGCCCGGCTGTGCCGCACGGCTGGATTGGCCGCGCCGTCGAGAAAGGATTCGGCGAAAAGTCCCGCCCCATCCTGTCGGTGGCCGTCGGCACCGAGAAAAGCCCGCCCGCGCTCAAAGGGCCGCGCCACGCCGGAATCTCTTTCAAGCAGGCCGATACGTTCCAATACACCGGCAACCAGGGCGACGCGGCCCGCGCGGAACTTTATAAGCGGCTCCATGACCAACCGTCGGCCAGGCCCGGTGAAACCATGGACTTCCTCGCTCGCACTGCGCTGGCGGCCAACGCCAGCAGCGAGGAAATCCGCCGGCTCGCGGGCGCGTATCAGCCCAAGGTCGAATACCCGAAGACCAAGCTCGCGCGCAACCTGCGCGCCATCGCGGGACTGCTCCATGGCGGTCTGGACACGCGCATCTATTACACAGTGCAGGGCGGCTACGACACGCACAGCGATCAGCGCAAGCGGCACGACGAACTGCTCACCGAGTTGAACGACGCCGTGTTCGCCTTTCAGAAAGACCTGCAAAAACAGGGACTCGACGAGCGCGTGCTGACGTTCACGTTCAGCGAGTTCAGCCGCAACGTGAAGGAAAACGGCAGCCGCGGCACCGACCACGGCCACGCCGGCGCAATGTTCTGCTTCGGCACGAAGCTCAAGCCCGGAATGCGCGGCGCGTATCCGAGCCTGGAGGACATCTATCAGGTGCGCAACGGCGCCCTGAAACACAACATGGATTTCCGCGCCGTCTATGCCACCGCGTTGAAGAAGTGGCTCAACATCCCCAGCGAATCCTTCCTCGGCGAACAGCCGGGGATCGACTTCCTCGCCTAGCCGGAAATTCCGGCGCGGCCAAAAACAATCCCAACTGGCAAATGACCGGTTGGTTCTTCGCCGGGCGTGATTGAATGTGGGTGGTTCGGAGTCCCGGCTTTAGCCGGTCAAGGCGTTGCAGTTCGAAGCGCGTGGAGATTTTCTTTGGTTCTTAACGGGGCGACGCCCAACCGCCTGAAGGCGGGACTCCGAACCTCGGCGCGCCGTCACCCACTTCTAACCGCACCCTTTACGACAGGGCGTTGCAATGAAGGGTGGTGTTCTCACCGGGTGGTGTGCTATAAGGTCCTCCCAAGGTGAAGAAGCGCCTTCTCTTTGTCAGCCTGGGGTTGCTTGTCCTGGTGACCGCCGGCATCGCCGTGTACGTGGGGTTTGGCCTGAGCGAGCCCAAATATGACGATCGCCGCCTCAGTTACTGGCTCTACGAACTCAACAGCACCAACTACCAGAAGCGCGACCTGGCCGCCTTCGCCATCAGCAAGATTGGCCAGCCGGCGGTGCCGCGGCTGATTGATGCGCTGGAGCAGCGCCCCACCGCCAGCGAACGCCTGCACCGGTTTCTCAGCGAAAAATGTCCGCCGGTGATTTCATCGCGCGTGCCCAAGCCGTTGTCCGCCGTGGATGTGCAATTCAACGCCGCCGTTGCCGTGGCGGCGCTGGGGCCCGCCGCGAGCAACGCGGTGCCGGCGTTGCTCACGTGTTTGACTTCCACCAATGCCGCGGTGCTCAGCCGGAGCAAGTATGCGCTCGGCAAGGTGGGCGATGCGGCGGTGCCAATCCTGCTGGACACCTTGACCTCGCATACGAATCCGCTGGTGCGCGTCCAGGCGATCACCGCGTTGCGCCAGTTTTCCGTCACCAACCTGGATAGCGCCACCGTCCAACGGGCCATCGACGCCGCAGTGCCATTGCTCGACTCGGCGGATGCACGAAGGTTTCAAGAAGCTCGGGATACGTTGCGCCAGTTCCGACCGCAGGCATTGATTGCGCTCAGCAAGCACGTCGATCATCCGGACCCGGTGTTTCGCGGGCGCGTGGCGGTGTTGCTGGTGGAGTTTGGCAGAGCGCCGACTTCCTTGGTGCGGCAACTCATCGAAGGGTTGAACGCGCGCGAACTCGACACGCGCATGGGCGCCGTCCAGTCGCTGGCGAAAATCGACACGGCGGCATCCACTGCGATTCCCGCATTGACGGAACTGGCTGCCAGCACAAACAACGTGCGCAAGCTGTGCGGCGTCATGGCGCTGGCCCGCATCAAACGAGATTGGACGGAAGCCACGCCGCTGGCCCTGCAGATGCTCAAAGGCACGGACACGGAGGCCGGCCAGGCGGCCTTTCTCTGGTTGTCCGCGCATCCGCCCCCGCCGGAGCAAATCATGCCGGTGTTGCTGGAACTGATGCAAAGCCGCACCATGCAACAGAGCATGCAAGCATATTCTCTGGCAAACCGCTACCCGCCGCAGAAGCTTGCCCCGGCCGTGCCCGAACTGGTGGCACTGCTCAAGTCCACCAAAGATATCCGCACGCAGTACAACATCGTCAATCTGTTCGCTCGCATGGGGCCGGATGCCAGGGAAGCCCTGCCTGCTTTGCGCGAATTGACCGAAAGTCCCGACCTGTATCTCAAGACGATTGCCGGCGGTGCCATCGGCCGGATAAATCCGGAAGAGGCCGGCAAATATGGGTTCGCACAACCACGCAGACTTCAGATCGTTCCCGCTGGCAAATGACGCGTTGCCTATGAAAACATTCCTCATCCTTCTGACTCTCGCTGCCTCGGCATTGGCCGGTGAATTCCGCGTGGGCGTGGCCGCTGTCCCGGTCACGCCGCCTCAGGTCATGCCGATGGCTGGTTATTACAACACGCGCCTGGCCGAAGGTACGCACGATGATTTGTTCGCCAAGGCGATTGTGTTCGAGCAGGACGGCGCGCAAGCCGCGATGGTCGCGCTGGACCTGGTGTCCATCGGCCGGCCGGTGGTCGAGGAGGCGCGCAAACTCATCGAGCAAGACACGGGCATTCCGGGCGCGCACGTGATGATCAGCGCCACGCATTCGCACACGGGGCCGCTGCTCAATTACGGCTCCTCGCGCATGGAGGCGCAGGGCGGCAATCTGCCGGTGGCGGTGAATTACTTGAAGGAGTTGCCCGCGCGCATCGCGGCGAGCGTGAAACAGGCGCAGGTGAAACTGGCGGCGGCGAAGGTTTCCGCGGGCGTCGGACGCGAAGAGCGGCTGAGCTTCAACCGCCGTTTTCACATGAAAGACGGCACCGTGGGCTGGAACGCCGGCAAGTTGAATCCGAACATCGTCAAGCCCGCCGGGCCGATCGATCCGGCGGTGCCCGTCGTGTATTTGGAGACGCCCAAGGGCCAGTCCATCGCCACATACGTGAACTTCGCCATGCACCTCGACACCGTCGGCGGCCTGCAATTCTCCGCGGATTATCCGTACACGCTGGCGGCGCTTCTTGCCAGGGTGAAGGGGCCGGACATGCTGACGATTTTCACCATCGGCACGGCGGGCGACATCAATCACATCGACGTCTCGACGCGCGAGCCGCAGAAAGGCCACGGCGAAGCGGCGCGCATCGGCACCATCCTTGCGGCCGAGGTGTTGCGAACCTATTGGAAGATGCAGCCACTGACCGCCGGCCCGCCGCGTGTGCGCAGTGAAATCGTGAAGCTGCCGTTGCCGAAACTCGAGCCGGGCGATGTCGAGAAAGCCGCCACGCTCGCGCGCCGTTACGGGGGCAAGGATGAGCCGAAATTCCTGGAGAAAGTTTTTGCCTTCAAAGTGCTCGACGTCGCCGCGCGCGAAGGCAAGCCGCACGACGCCGAGGTGCAGGTCATCGCGCTGGGCAACGACATTGCGTGGGTCGCGTTGCCGGGCGAAATCTTCGTCGAACTGGGCATGGCCATCAAAGAAGCGTCGCCCTTCAAACACACGATTGTCGTCGAACTGGCGAACGGCCTGGTAGGCTACGTGCCGACCAAACGCGCCTGGTCGCAGGGCAATTACGAAGTCGTCAGTGCGCGCGTCGCCGAAGGTTCCGGCGAAATGCTGGTGGAAAGCGCGGTGAAGTTGTTGCAGGAATTGAAGCCCAAACAAACTGCCAACCCGTGATTCTCCTCGCCCGCATCCTGTTTTGCGCCGAAATGCTGCACATCTGCTGGCGGCTGACCGAGTCCGTTGATCTGCGCTCGCAGCGCATCTGGAAGCTGCCGCTGAGCGCGCTGTTGTTTTGGACGGTTTCCGCTTCGTTCAACCTGGTCATTGCTCCCGGCGCTTACGGCAGTTTGGCGCTGGCCATCAAGATTGTCGTGGCCATCGTGGTGCTCTCGTTTCTCTGGCGGGAGAACATCGCCGCCTTGGCGGCCAACAAGGCGACCAACGCGTTGTACGGCGACGGCCACGCGGGCGGCGGGTTTCGCACGAGTTATCGCGACGCGCGAGCCCGTCTGGCCAACGAGGATTTCAAGGGCGCCATCGAGGAGGTCGAAGTGCAACTGCGCAAGGAGCCGGCGGATTTCGAAGGGCGCTCGATGCTGGTCGAGATTTACGGGCAACTCGGGGAATCCGACCGCGCGCTGGAACAAGTCGCCTTCATTCTCGCGCAGCCTTCCATAACCGCCGACCAGAAATCGTGGGCCATCGCGGCGCAGCACCAGTTGCGGCTGCAAAAAATCCGCCTCGAAGACGAAGCGCGCAGACGCCGGTAACGTCGATTGGTTTGGAGTCCCGGCTTCAGCCGGCGCAGCGTGGCAATCCAGAAAGCGTGCGAAGATTTCGACGCAACTTTTCGCACCCACGCGCAACCGCCCCGCCGCGCGGGGGGACTCCGGACCATCAAATCGCGTAGCTGTCCTGCGCAGCGGTCCGGGATTTGCGCACTTCCACTTCAATGGGCTGCACGTGGCTGATGATGTAATTGCCGCGGTGCGCGTCGCGTTGCATCGGCTGGACGCGGCCGCGGGCATCGGTGGCGCGCGCCATCACCGTGCATGGCCCCGGTTGCGCCGGTGTGCGCCAGTGATATTCCCACAAACGCCACGCATACTTCACCGGCGAGCCGAGCAACTGCGCCTTGTCCCACGACGAACCGCCGTCGATGCTAACCTCGACCTTCACGACCTCCGAATCGCCGGTCCACGCCGCGCCATGGACGCGATAGACGGAATTGGCCGGCACCGCTTCATGCAACGCCGGCCGCGCAATCTCCGCCTTCACTTCGACTTCGCTGACCGGCAGCAATTGAATCGGCAGGCCATCGCGCCGCTCCCAATACGTGTAATCCGACGTCTGGAAATAACCGCGAAACGCGCGGTCCGTCACCGTCACACGCGTGAGCCACTTGACCGACGCCATGCCATACCAGCCGGGCACGATGGCGCGCACGGGGAATCCGTGCGACACCGTGATGGGCTCGCCGTTCATCTGATACGCGAGGATGACATCCGGCTCCCACGCCTTCGTCAACGGCAGGCTGTGCGCGAAACTGATTTTGCCGGGCGACACCGGCTCCTTCTTGATTTCGCCGTGGTCCGCGCCTTCGAGCACGACTTCGATGGCGCCCGCGCGCACACCGGCTCGTTCGAGCACCGTGGCCAACGGCACGCCTGTCCATTCGGCGTTGCCCACCGCGCCCAGTTCCCATTGCAAACCGCCGACCTTTGGTGACAGAAAAATCCGGCTGTTGCCCGCGCATTCGAGCGCCATCGTCACCGTGCGCGTGGGCATCTTTTGCAACTCTTCATAAGTCAATTCGCACGGCTGGTTGACCAGCCCATCGATTTTGAGCCGCCACGTTTTCACCTCAACCTTCGGCACGGGAAAATGGCTGCGCACGAAGAATTGTTCGGTTGGTGTAATGAAACTGTTGAGCGACGAAAAGGGGAACTCGAGGTTTTCCGGTTCCTTGTCGCGCACAATCAATCCGGTGAACGGCTGCGGCGGTTGCGCGACAGATGGCGGCGTTGGCGTGGATGATGACTTGCGAGCGGAAGATTTTTTCATGGCCCGGGTGGTCGTGTGTGGTTGAAACGAATAGCGCACCAACAGAACGAATGGTCAAGTGCGGACAGGCCTGAAAGTGAAAATTTTGTGGTGCAATAACCTGAGCAGCCCACGCGCCGTGATTATGAAAACCATCTTGGGTAACTCACTGAATTTCGCGCCGGCCGTGCTTCATCCCCCGCCGGGCGCATCTCAGTTTGTTGCAGGGTTGAAGGACGTGTGGGGGAACAACAAGTGCCAGCGGCCGTTGCGCCAGAAGGTTTCCAAGCTCAACAAGGCTTCGTCGCCACTCTGACTCCAAAACTGTCCGGGTCGTTTGAATCGACATTGATACTGCCGGCAGGTCGCCTCCACCGGTCCGCTGCCGATCGGCTCGCCCGCGCGCCGACCCGCCCGGTAATCCATGCGCTCCTGGTGTTCGCGCAGGTAGTCCACCTCTTTGGCCACGGCGTCAGCCGCCGCTCCGCCCGGCAGCGCCGCCAGGATTTCTTCCAACTGCCGAACCACTTTGACCGAACTGTCGTTCTTGAGTTGGCGCACCAGGGGCTTGAGCCAGGCTTTAAACTGCTCTTTGTCTTCGCCATGCAACGCGCGGCCCACGGCGGCCAGGTGCTGCACGGCATGGTAAAAGTCCAGTCGCTGCCGGGCTTGTGGCCAGCGATCATCCGCCAGGCGCCAGATCCACACGGCGCCGTCGCCAAGGACCAGCACACTGGCGGCCTGCCCCAAGCCGCGGCGCAGGGCTTCAGCCTGCATCTGCTGGCGCAGGGCGTCCAGGCCCGCGCGGGTGGCGACAAAACCCCGCTCGGTGATCACGGGCCGCCCGCCGGCGGTGTGGCCGCGGTGGTCGAGCCGAAACACCGTGCCGGTGTAAACCCAGTGCCAGCGTTCGGGTTCCTGGCCTTGACGACGCAACGAGGCGCTTTGGCCCCAGTCATCGCGCTCGCGGACGTTCCAGGCGTCCAGTTGAATGATCATCTGGTAGGGTTCGAGCGTCAGTTCGAGTTGTTTCTTTTCGGCGGCCGCTTGTTGGTCCAACTGCTGGCGCAACGCCTGAGCGCGTTGGCCCTGGCGTTTGGCTTCCCGGTCGAGCGTGGCGCGGGGCAGCTTCACACCGGTGAGGTGTTCGAGCACCTGGCTGGCTTCTTCGACGGGCATCTTGCTGACCAAGAGCGCCGCCATGTCTTGCACGGCGGGCGAGTAGCCGGCCGACTCTTCCAGACCCAGCACGGTGTCGGCGGGGGTGCGCCATTTGCTGCAGCATTTGCAGTAGCCGCGCGTGCGCCGTACGGTGATGGAACCGTAGCGGCACTCAAAGGTGCGGGCGTGGCCGCTGGACAGGCGGCTCAAGGGTTTGCCGCAGACCGGACAGCGTGGAGGTGTGGCGTCGGCCTTGGCTTGGGCGCCGCGCTCGATCGCCTGGCGCAGCAGTTCCTTTACCTCGTGCTCGGCTTGGCGTTCGAGGTGGCCGAGGTTTTGATCGCTCGCCAGCACGAACTGTGGGATCGATTTCTCCATGGCGCAGGCGGCCCGAGCCGCCAACACGGCCAGTGGCTCGGCAGCGGGTTGAGAACTCAGGACTGGTGCTTGCGGCTTAGGGCAGGTTGTTGTCATGTCCAAAGTTTACACTGGCCTGCAAGAAACTGAGATGCGCCCTCCCCCGCCGCGCGGCGAGTTTTCCGATTGAACCGGGTTCGGAGAGCCGCCACTATCCCCGCGACACATCCAATGAGCACAACGTCCCCAGCCCCGACCCGCCCGCTCATTCTGGACACCTTTTTCCCGCAAGGTGTTCCGCCGTTGTGGTGCCCGTTGCTGACGCATTACGACCGGGACGGCGCGATTGACCGCGCGCGCATGGCGGCGCATTTGAACCATCTGTCGGCGCATGTGCGCGGCTATTTGATTCCCGGTTCCACCGGTGACGGGTGGGAAATGAACGATGCCGAGATCCGCGAAGTCCTCGAAGCGGCCATCGAGCGTTCCCGTCCGCTGGAGATGCACATTCTCATCGGCGTGCTCAAGACCGACGCTGTGGAAGCGTGCCAGCATGTCCTGCAAACGATGGCGTGGCTGCACGAGCGCACCGGTGAACAAGATCCGCTCAGGGCGCTGTTGAAAGCCAATGTGTGCGGGTTCACCGTCTGCCCGCCGCGTGGCAAAGACATCTGGCAGCAGGAAATCCGCGATTCACTGGCGTCCATTCTCGAGACCGGCCTGCCGATTGCGCTCTATCAACTGCCGCAAATGACGCAGAACGAAATGAGCCCGGAAGTCGTCCATGAACTGGCGACGAAGTTCCAGAATTTCATCCTGTTCAAGGACACCAGCGGGCGCGACATCGTGGCTGAACAACGCCTGGATCTGGGCGGCGTGTTGCTGGTGCGCGGCGCGGAAGGCGATTATGCGCGCTGGCTGCTGACCGCCGGCGGGCCGTATCACGGGTTTTTGTTGAGCACGGCCAATACCTTTGCGCGCGAGTTGCACCGGATTATTGAAGATTGCACACATGGCCGGACGAATGCCGCGGCGAAGTTATCGGAGCGGTTGACGAGCGCGGTGCGTGAAGGGTTCGCGCTGGTGGACAAGCTGCCGCAGGGGAACGCCTTCGCCAACGGCAACAAGGCGTTCGACCACTTTTTCGCGCACGGCCCGAAGGCCGCCGAAGTTCCACCGCCCCGATTGCACGCGGGGGTGACGTTGCCGATCGAGGTCATCCGCGCGGCGGGCGAAGTGCTGGCCCGCCACGGTTTCATGCCGAAGAAGGGATATTTGGAATAACGCTGAAATCACTCGAATGACGTCCGCCAAAGCCTCCGTTCTGGAGCAATTCAAAGCGCCCCTGGTCTTGCGCGATTACCCGCTGCCGGCGAAGCCCGAGCCGGGCGCGGTGCTGGTGCGCACCGAGATGGCCGGCATTTGCGGCACCGACGTGCATCTGTGGAAAGGCGAACTGCCCATCACGCTGCCGGTCATCATGGGGCACGAAACCGTCGGGCGCGTGGAACAACTGGGCGAGGGCGTGGAACGCGATTGGACCGGCCAGCCGCTGAAGGTGGGCGATCGCGTGGTTTGGAATTCCGCGACATCGTGCGGGCAATGTTTTTACTGCGCGGTCAAACGCCAGCCGACGCGCTGCCCGCACCGGCGCGCGTATGGGATTGGTTATCGTTGCGACCAGGCGCCGCATTTCCTCGGCGGCTACGCGGAATTTCATTATCTGATGCCGCGCGCCAGTATCTTCAAGTTGCCGGACGATCTGCCCACCGAATCCATTGTGGGCGCGGGCTGCGCGCTCATCACGGCGATTCACGGCGTGGAACGCACGGGCATTGCGTGGCGCGATAGCGTTGTGGTGCAAGGCGCCGGGCCCGTCGGCATCGCGGCGCTGGCCGTGGCGAAGAGCGCCGGGGCAGGGGCGGTGATGGTCATTGGCGGTCCGAAGCACCGCCTGGACATGGCAAAGCGGTTCGGCGCGGACCACGTGATTTCCCTCGATGACGTGCGCGAACCGGCCGCGCGCATCGATGCCGTCAAACAGCTTACGGGCGGCTACGGCGCGGACGTCGTGCTCGAATGCGTCGGCATCCCCGCGGCGGTTCCTGAGGGCATGGAGATGTGCCGCGACGGCGGGAAGTATCTTGTCCTTGGCCACTATTGCAACGCGGGCACGGTCACGTTCAACCCGCACGTCATCACGCGCAAGCAGCTTCAGGTCTTCGGCTCGTGGTCGAGCGAGCCGCGCCATCTCAAGGCCGCCATCGAATTTCTGCGCACGACGCAAACGCAATTTCCCTTCGCCGAAATGGTTTCGCACCGCTTCTCCCTCGCGCAAGCCAACGAAGCGCTCAGTGCCACGGCCAGTTGGCAGGTGGCCAAGAGCGTGATTGTACCGTGAACTCGTTCGGACTGCGGCTGGGTCGAAGACCAGCCGCAGCGCGGGTTCGTCTCAAGCGAC
>JBFMBT010000143.1:0-16355 GCA_040754875.1 Verrucomicrobiota bacterium
TCGTGGGCGCGAGAATTGCGTCCAGCCGGTGTTCATTCATGACGGCATCAATCCCCTCATCACGCGCCAATCGTCGGCACGCCGCGACGGCATCAAGATAAGCCTTCTCGGTCAACGGTCCCTTCGCTTCCGCGCGCAAAAAGTTCTCCTGCCCGAACCACGGCATCTCGCGGTCGCGGTTCCGCTCGTTGAACTCAATGATCTCCTTGAGCGTCCGCACCGGCGCATTCGCCCCCAACGCCGCCAGGTACGCGTTCAAATCCGTTTTGAATTCGTAATGCAGCACCTCCGACTCCGCCGCGCCAAATTTCCCCAGCGTCGGAATGTCCGCCGGATCAATCACCGTCGCGCCCAGGCGTTTGATGATCGCAATCACGTTCTCCACCACCAGGTCCGCCGCGCGGTTCGGCCCAAACATCCGTCGCGCCACGCCAATGCGCGCCCCGCGCAAGCCATCCGGGTCCAGGAACTGCGTGTAATCGCGATGCGCCTTGCCCTGGCTGGCGGATGTTGCTTCATCGCGCGCATCCACCCCCGTCAACGCGCCCAGCAAAATCGCCGCGTCACTCACTGTGCGCGCCATCGGCCCCGCCGTGTCCTGGCTGTGCGCAATCGGGATGATGCCCGAGCGGCTGATCAACCCGACCGTCGGCTTGATCCCCACAATCCCGTTGAACGACGACGGCGACAAAATCGATCCGTCCGTTTCCGTGCCCACCGCCACCGCGCACAGGTTCGCCGCCGCCGCCACCGCCGAACCGGAACTCGAACCCGACGGATTCCGGTCCAGCACATACGGATTGCGCGTCTGTCCACCGCGTGCGCTCCAGCCGCTGGTGGACCGCGATCCGCGAAAATTTGCCCACTCGCTCAAGTTCGTCTTTCCCAGAATGACCGCGCCCGCCTCACGCATTCTCTCCGCCACAAACGAATCCCGCGGCGCGATGGATCCCGCCAGCGCCAGCGAACCCGCCGTCGTGCTCATGCGGTCGTGCGTGTCGATGTTGTCCTTGATCAGCACCGGAATCCCATGCAACGGCCCCCGCCCTCCCTTCGCTTTGCGCTCCTTGTCCAGCACCGCCGCGATCTCCAGCGCGTCTGGATTCAACTCGATCACCGAATTCAACCACGGCCCGCGCCGGTCAATCTCCCTGATCCGCGCCAGATACTTTTTCACCAACGAAACCGCCGTGAACTTCCCGCTCCCCAAGCGGGCCTGGAGTTCCATTACACCGGCTTCGTCCAACTCAAACGGTTTGATCCGCGAAACCTGGCGCGGCTCTTTGCCGGAAGGTGTTTTTGCCAGGGCGGGCGCAGTCGCAGTTGCCGCGCCGGCCACAGTCGCCAGGCGCATGAATTGTCGTCGGTTCATAGCGGGAGGATTGCGGCTTCCTCATACACCAACCCACGCCGCATCGCGACGAAAAACCACCGGCCCGTTCCTGCCGATATCGGGCGGAAGCGGGCGGAACCGGCAGTTTTTCGATTCGCATCCACCATCCGATTTTTCCTCGGGTGCAAACGCTTCTCCATCAAACAGAACACCTTGCAACACGTCGCCGCGCACTAGGGCCGTTTTAGAGCCTTTTATCCATTGTCCGTTAGGCGTGTCGCCTATCGGGCTCTTGCCCCGCAATTACCGGCTCTTGGCGGCGAACGCAGCCATCCAATGGATATTCGCACGCGCCGATTGGGGGGAGCAATTTGTCCGAGAAGCAGTTCACCCTGCCCACCCTTTCCGGCTTTCACCCGCCTACTTAAACCGCCGCCGGGGCGTACGCTTTGAATACTCGGCGGGCACGGCCTGGCCGATCTGGAAACAAACGATGCAAACAGAGAAAGGATAAATGCATGAAAGGTTCGTGTTTGGTGAAAGTATTAAGCGTCGGCGCAGCCGCCGGTTTGCTGGCCATTGGGCTCGCCGACGGTCAAAGGACGCTCAAGGCGCAGACCGTGAGTATCGGCTCCGTCTCGGCTGTGTCATACAGCGGTCAAGCGACCGTGGTGGACATCCGGGACATCAGCCAGCCGTTCCCCGGACCCATTGTCATCTGCGACACCGGCCCCCTGCCCAGTTCGGGCGGATTTCTGGAAGCCTCCGTGGCTTCCACGAACATAGCCGACGGCGCCCTCACGTTGGAACTGGCCCGCGCCACTACCAGCGGCGACGGCCCGGAAGCGCGTTCAGAAACTTCGGTGCACAACTTCTATGTCCTGGTTCACACGGATGTAGGGTTCACCTCGATTCGCGCCAACTTCATCGGCGCATCCGCCACGGCCTCCTGCCGGCCCAACGGTCAGGTGGACGTCCAGGGAGAAACGCTGATCGAGGGCCTCGTTGTGAATGGCGAAGCAATCAAAGTCGTGAAACGCGCCAACCAGGTCGTCAACTTCCCCGGCGGCAGGATGATTCTCAACGAGCAAATCAGCTCCGTCAGCGGCAACTACGGTGAAATTACCGTCGTTCCCATCCACATCCTTGTCGAAGGCTGCATGAACGGCATGATCGGCCGCGTGCATGCAGACATCCGGTGCGAAGGCTTTCCTCCGCCTCCAACCGATTGCGGCAAGCTCACTGGCGGCGGCTGGATCGTCGGCACGCCCTCCGGCGCCAAGGGCAACTTCGGCGTCAGCGGCGGCATCCGGCGCGGCGCATTCTGGGGCCACCTCAACTACCTTGACCACGGCACCGGCATGCACGTCCGCTCCACCTCGGTGACCGGCTTCTCCGTCGATCCCATGGACGCGGATTGCCGCATCATCACCTACAACGTGCTCATCGACGATGCCTCCGGCACCGCTCGCGTGCGCGCCTGCGACAAGGGCGAGCCCGGACGCAACGACATCTTTGAGATCACGCTGTCCAACGGTTACTCAGCCGGGGGCGACCTCGGTGGCAACGACCCGGGTGGCGGCAACATCCAGTTGCACAAATGCCCGCCCGGCTGGCAATAAGCCACCGCCAGTGATCGGGTTGCGGGCGTCGCCCGGCTCATCTGCGGCGCCGCAACCCGCCTCACCTCAACCTCCCGGAGTCACTCGTTGTCCGGCCACTCCGGGAGGAACCGCCCCTCCCTCGGCCGTTGCGCGGCTCGTTGGTTATCGCTTCCCCCGCTTCCCCTCTCATTAACACCTCGCTTCAGCGAGGTGCCCGGTCCGCTCACGCCCCCCCAACCGCTTTAGCGGTTTCCCGACAACTCCTCACGGCCTGCCGCTGCATCCCATTTCCGGATGATTCGCTCAAACGCATCCAAATCAGCAACCGTGCCGGTCACCCGGAACAATGACGGATTCGTATCGAATAAATGAATCACCCAATTGCTCCCGCCGAAACACGCGTTGCTCACCGCCGCATCCCGTCACCACGTCCCCTGCATGACGCGATTTGTCAGATAAACATCACGCTGGTGAAAATATCCCAGTTGCAGCAGCGCGGTTTTCGCCTCTCTCAATGCCTCCGCGTCTTCGACCACCGTCGGCTTTCCTCGCAAATACCACCGCATCGTTTCGCCCCGCAGATAATCCTTCAGTTGGGATGGATTCCTCGAGATAGTCAGTTGGCGTCTGAGCATTTTGTAATTTGCCAAGTGATAAGAAACCGTCCCCGGCTGGCCACGAACCAGCAAAAACAACGCCAGGCTGACGGCCACTATAAGCATCGCAATCCTTGTGACCCGCCGGTTACGCCGAGGTATCTCCCCACGCATTTCGTTGAGCCTATGGGCTCAAACCGTTCGGTCAATTTGAAAGATTCACGCAAGCCAAATCGGTCATTCACGTAACGCCTTGAATCTCCCCTCCGCCCGATTACTCTAGGCTTCTCATGCGTAAATCGAGTGTCATTCTGGGCGGCCTGCTGTCCGGCGCGTTGGTCCTGAGCGTCGCGCTCCCCGCGGCCGAACCCAACCCCGCCGCCAAGTCGAAGTCCAAAGCCAAGGCCACCGGCCCCGCCATTGAAGACCCGGTGCTGGCCATCAAGAAGTTCCGCGTGGCCCCAGGCCTCAAGGTGGACCTCTGGGCCGCCGAACCCATGGTGCAAAACCTCGTCAGCTTCGCCCTCGATGAAAAGGGCCGCATCTATGCCGTCGAAAGCCATCGCCGACGCACGTCGGTGTATGACATTCGCAAGCACCGCGACTGGCTCGATGCCGACCTCTCCTTCCAAACCGTCGAGGACCGCGCCAATTTCCTCAAAAGCAAACTCACGCCCGACAACCCCGATCTTCCCGTCGAGATCAAAGTCGATCTGAACGGCGACGGCGTCTTCGACTGGCGCGACCTGGAAGTCGAATCCGAACGCATCCGCGTGCTCACTGACACCGATGGCGACGGCAAGGCGGACCATGCCGAAACCTTCGCCGACGGCTTCAACTCCATCGTCAGCGGCGTCGCCGCCGGCGCGCTGGCTCATCGGGGCGATGTCTTCTTTGCCTGCATCCCGGACATCTGGCTCTTGCGCGACAAGGACGGCGACGGCAAGGCGGACACGCGCACCAATCTCTTCCACGGTTTCGGCGTCCACATCGCCTATGGCGGGCACGACCTCCACGGCCTGCGCATCGGGCCGGATGGGCGGCTGTATTTTTCCATCGCCGACCGCGGCACGCACGTGCAGACCAAATACCAGACCATCGCCCTGCCCCACACCGGCGCGATCTTCCGTTGCGAACTCGACGGCTCGAATCTCCAGGTCGTCGCCACCGGCCTGCGCAATCCCCAGGAACTGGCCTTCGACCAATACGGCAATCTCTTCACCGGCGACAACAACGCCGACGGCGGCGACAAGGCGCGCTGGGAGTACGTCGTGGAAGGCGCCAACTACGGCTGGCATTACGGCTGGCAGCACCTGCCCAAGCTCGGCGCGTGGAACTCCGAGAAGCTCTGGGAAATGGCCGACGTCAACACCGCCGCGTATCTGTTGCCGCCGGTGGCGCACATCGCCAACGGCCCGTCTGGCACCGCGTATTACCCGGGCACGGGCATGCCGGAGAGTTTCAACGAACACTTTCTGCTCTGCGATTTCAAGGGCGCGGACATCAACAGCGGCATCTATTCCTTCGCGCTCAAATCCAAAGGCGCGTCTTTCGAACTCGTGGACAAGCAGGAATTCCTCTGGAACCTCCTCGTGACCGATGTCGATTTCGGGCCCGACGGCGGCATCTACATTTCCGACTGGTTCCACGGCTGGGAAAAGACCGGCAAGGGCCGCATCTATCGCGCGTTCCATCCGGATTACGCCGGCACGCCGCAGGTCAAGGAGACGCAAAAGATTCTCGCCGAAGGCATGGACGGGCGGTCGCACAAGGAACTCGCGGCGTTGCTCGGCCATCCCGACATGCGCGTGCGCATGGAAGCGCAGTTTACCCTCGCGGCGGCGGGCACGGGCCGGCGCGAAGTCAAATACGGCAAGCTCGAACTGCGCCTGCCCACCAAGAGCAGCTTGCGGACGCTGTCGGATGTCGCGCGCAAAGGCGACAATCTGCTCGCGCGCCTGCACGCCATCTGGGCGCTCGGCCAGGTTGCCCGCAATCACAACGGCCTCGGCCTGCTGGACCTCCCGCCATTGCTGCATGACGACGACCCCGAAATCCGCGCGCAGGCGGCGAAGATCTTCGGCGACGCCCGTTACGAGCCCGCCGTGCGCGACCTGCGCAGGCTCGTCAACGATCCGAATCCGCGGACCCGTTTCTTCGCCACCATGGCCCTCGGCAAAATCGGCCGCGCCGATGCCGTGCCGGACATCCTCGACATGGTCCGCACCAACGACGACGAAGACCCGTATCTCCGCCACGCCGCCGTCATGGCGCTGACGTGGATGAACAACGCCGAGGCGGTCTTCACCGCCGCCGCGGACCGCGAGCCCTCCGCCCGCATGGTCGCGCTGCTGGCCATGCGCCGCCTGCAACGCCCGGAAGTTTCGTCCTTCCTCATCGATGTCGAACCCTCGCTCGTCCTCGAAGCCGCGCGCGCCATCAACGACGTGCCCATTGAAGCGGCCATTCCACGCCTGGCCGTGATGATTGCGCGCACCGGCCAGAACGAACCCACCTTGCGCCGCATCATCAACGCCTGTTTCCGCGTCGGCACACCGGAGGCCGCTCAGGCGCTGGCCCACTTTGCCGCGACAAGCCGCTCGCCCGCCGGCGTCCGCGCCGAAGCCGTCGAAGCCCTCGGTGATTGGGGCCAGCCCTCGCCGCGCGATCGCGTCACCGGCCTCTGGCATCCCCTGCCCGCGCGTTCCGGCAAACCCGCCGAAGCCGCCCTGCTCGGCATGCTGGACGGCTTGCTGCGAACGACGCCGGATGAAGTCCGCATCGCCACCGCCAACGCCGTCGCCCGGCTTGGCGCCACCGACGCCGCCCCCACGCTTCACTCCGTTTTCAAGGACACCTCCATCACGCCCGAAGTGCGCGTCGCCATCCTCAACGCCCTGGCCGCGTTGAAAGATGTGAACCTGCCCCAGGCCCTCGCGCTCGCCCGCTCCGATGCCAGCGAATTGGTTCGCCGGGCCGCCAGCCGGTTGCTCGGCAAAGGCAGCGACGCCCTCGCCGAAATCACCGCCACGCTGGAAAAAGGCGCCCTCGCCGAAAAACAAATTGCGCTCGAAAATCTCGCTGCCGTCGAGGGCAAGGAAGCCGACGCCCTCGTGGCCCGCTGGCTGCGCTGGCTCATCGACGGCAAGGTGGACAAGGCCTTGCAACTCGACGTCCTCAATGCCGCGCTCAAGCGCAAGGCGAATTACATCAAGGAACTGGTCAAACAATACGAGGCGAAGCTGGACCCGAAAGATGCCATTGCTCCCTTTCGCCCCGCCCTGCACGGCGGCGACGCCAAGCATGGCCGGGAGATTTTCTTCGAGCGCCAGGATGTCGCCTGCCTCCGTTGCCACAAGGTCAAGGGCGAAGGCGGCGACGTCGGCCCCGAGCTGGCGGGCATCGGCCAGCGGCAGCCGCGCGAATATATTCTGGAATCGATCATTCTCCCGAACAAAGTCATCTCGCCCGGCTTCGAAAACGTCCTCATCACCATGAAGAGCGGCACCACCTACGCCGGCATCGTCAAGGCCGAGGACGCCGAAGTGCTGACGCTCAACTCGCCCGAAGACGGCCTCCTCAAGCTCAAGAAGGCGGATATCCAATCCCGCATCAAAGGCCAGTCCTCCATGCTTCCCGAACTGGGCACGGTCCTGACCAAATCCGAAATCCGCGACCTCATCGAATTTCTCGCCACGTTGAAATGACCTGATCTTACCGCTGTCGCATCCGCACGTCGATGCCCGACTCCGCTCCCAGAAAGCGGTTGCCCTGGCCCGCCATCATTGTCATGGCTCTCGCCAGCGTGGTGGTCATGTGGTTCATCGCCGCTCCCAAGGCTTCGCCTCCTCCCGCTCCCGCTGACCTGGCCCATTGGATGCCTGAAGGCGCGACCCGGGATGAATCCTTCCCCGCCGGCGACCTTTCAATCACTCGCTATTCCACCCGCGCTTCGCTGGACAACACGCTCGCCCATTTCCGCGAGCGCCTGCATCTGCGCGGCGGCGGCGATCCTGTGCTCATGAGCATGGGGAGTCCGCGCATCAAATGGCTCGGCCCAAAGGATTTTTCCGTCGGGGCCATCAGCAGCAGCGCGCCCGGATTCCAATCTCAATCTTTCCTCCGCTGGTCCGATGAGGAAATTGCCTTCTTCCAAATCACCCGCGACAACGCCGACCGCGACACGCACATCCTCGCCGTGGGCCAGAAATTCCCGCGTGCGGCCGAAGCGAAATCGACTGCCCCGCGCGCCGGATTCATCTATCCCAACTCCACGCGCGGCTCCTCGGGCAACGCCCGCACGGTCAGCGTCGCCAGACTCACCACCACCGATTCGCTCGACGCCGTCTGGAACTACTATCTCAAACTCATCGCCGGCACCACCAACGTCCCGCCCATCTTTGAAATCCCGGGCGGCATCGGCCCCAACACGCTCGTCATCCTCCCGATCAAACGCCCCGACACCATCGAGCGCGCCCTCCTCTTCGCCGACGACGCCGCCATCACCTGGCTCCACCTCTCGCGCCCCCCATCCGCCACCAACACGCTCATCCTCCTCAATGCCATTCACCGTTGACCCCGCTCATGCATCCTCCGCTCTTTCACATCACCCCTTCAACTCTTCAGACATTTAACCATGTAACTCATTTAACTTATGTAACCCTCCCTCATTTTCCCCCATTTTCCTTGCTTTTTAGCTATTTTTTGCCACCATCATTCCCGCAACCCACGGGAAACCATGCTGCAGCAACCAGGCAGGCACGGTGGACCGGATTCGGCGGCGGTCTTCGCCACGACGCATTGGAGCGTCGTATTGAGCGCAGGCGATGAGACATCCCCGAAATCGGCCGAGGCGCTGGAGAAGCTCTGTGCCAGCTACTGGTATCCGTTGTACGCCTTCGCCCGCATGCGCGGCTATCCGCCCCACGACGCCCAGGACCACACGCAGGAATTCTTTGCTCATTTGCTCGAACGCAATTCCCTCCATCGCGCCGATCCGCAGAAAGGTCGTTTCCGCTCGTTCCTGCTCGCCTCGTTCAAACACTTTCTCGCCAACGAATGGGACCGCGCCCACGCCCAGAAACGCGGCGGCCACGTCGCCTTCATTTCGCTGGACGCCCAGAGCGCCGAAGCGCGCTTCGCGCTCGAACCCATCTCCGACCTCACGCCCGAGACCCTTTATCACCAGCGCTGGGCGCTCACCGTGCTGGACCGCGCCTTCAACGCCTTGCGCATTGAGTGCGCCCACAACGGCAAATCCGCCTTGTTCGAGGAACTAAAACCTTTTCTCTCATCCGAAGCCAACGCTGGCGATTACACCTCCGCCGCTGCCCATCTGAACATGTCCCCCAACGCCATTGGCGTCGCCGTCCACCGCCTGCGCCAGCGCTACCGGGAACTCGTCCGCGCCGAAATCGCCCAGACCGTCACCACCCCCGCCGACCTGGACTCGGAGATGAACCACCTCTTCGCGGCCCTCGGCTGAGCGCATGGAACCAATCGCAAATCAAGCATCAAAAATCACGGATTCATGTAATACGCATACGTCGTTTCTTTAGTAAGGGGTGGAAAGGCACCCATGAAAACCAACTCACATGAAAGGTCTGGAGACAACCGCGCAACCGAGTCCAAGCTGACCCTGTTCTTGCACGCGTTGATGCGCAGCTTTTGCTCGTTGCCGGCCTGATGCCGGATGCCAGCGGTCGCCCCGGGAACAGGCGGGAATCAATTGACAGGTGGTTTTGGAACGCATGAAACAATGCCCCCAATGCGGCGCGCCGTTGCCGGCCAGTGCGCTGGATGGCCTCTGCCCGCGGTGCGTCGCCCGCCGCGCCCTCGCCGTGCCCGACACCACCGTGCCGCTGGATCAGTTGGGCGATGCGCCGCCCGCGCCTGCAACGCTGCCCGTCACCGTCCGTTACTTCGGCGATTACGAACTGCTCGAAGAACTGGCCCGCGGCGGCATGGGTGTCGTTTACAAGGCCCGCCAGGTCAGCCTCAACCGCACCGTTGCCGTCAAAATGATTCTCGCCGGCCATTTCGCCGGCGACGCCGAGGTCAAACGCTTCCGCACCGAGGCCGAAGCCGCCGCCCACCTCGACCACCCCAACATTGTCCCCATCTACGAAGTCGGCGAACACGAGGGCCAGCATTACTTCAGCATGAAGCTCGTCGAAGGCGGTGATCTGGCCCGCAACCTTGGACGCTTCACCGGCGACCCCAAGGCCGCCGCGCGCCTGGTGGCGCAGGTCGCCCGCGCCGTCCATTACGCCCATCAACACGGCATCCTCCATCGCGACCTCAAACCCGGCAACCTCCTCATCGACGCCAACGGCCAGCCCCACATTACGGACTTCGGCCTGGCCAAGCGTCTGGAAGTGGACACCAGTTTGACACTCAGCGGTGCGGTGATGGGCACACCAAGTTTCATGGCTCCCGAGCAGGCCACCGGCAAGGGCAAGCGCCTCACCACCGCGGTGGACATCTACAGCCTCGGCGCCATCCTCTATCAACTATTGACCGGCCAGCCGCCGTTCGTCGCCGAGACACCCTTGGAAACCCTGCGGCAGGTCGTGCATCAGGATCCCAAACCTCCTTCGACCGTTTGTGCCGGCATTGATCAAGACCTGGGCACAATCTGTTTGAAGTGCCTGGAAAAAGATCCCCAACGGCGCTACGCCTCTGCCAACGCCCTGGCCAACGACCTTGAACGCTGGCTCCGCCACGAACCCATCCACGCCCGGCCGACTTCGCCCCGCGAACACGCCTGGAAATGGCTGCGCCGCCGTCCCCCCATCTTCTTCGCCATGGCCTCCGCCATCCTTCTTTGTCTGGTGGCGGGCCTTGTCGGCGTCGCCTGGCAATGGACCTCTGCCATCCGCGAGCGCGAACGAGCGGACGAAAGCGCCAAGCATGCCGAACGTCAACGAGTGCGTGCTGAACAGGAGCGCCGCAACGCCGAGGCGAATTTCCAACATGCGGAACAGGCGCGCCAGCAGGCGGAGGAACAGCGCCGCAACGCCCAGGCCAGCGAACAGCGGGCCAAAAGTGAAGCGGAAAAGAGCCAGCAGGCTGCCCAGTTCATGCAAGACATGCTCAAAGCCATCCAGCCAAGCATCGCCTTGGGACGAGACACAACGCTATTGAAGGACATCCTCGATCAAACCGCGAAACGACTGGAGCGCGACCTGCGTAAACAGCCCGGAGTCGAAGCCGAATTGCGCGTAACGATCGGATGGGCCTACCATGACTTGGGCCGGTACGCAGAGGCCGAAGCGATGCTGCGGCAGGCACTACAACTTGCTTCGACGCATCTCGGCCCGGATGACCTTGTCACGGCCGAAGCACTCAAGTGCCTGGGAGACGTCGTCGGTCACGGATCAAACCTCGGTGAAGCCGAGTCACTGCTGCGTCAATCGGTGACGATCTTCAAAAAACGATTGGGCAGCACGCACCGGGCCGTTGCAAATTCACTCGACCATCTTGCCATGGTGCTCGCCAAAAAGGGCCGGTATGAAGAGGCTGAAGCGATTTACAAGGAGGTGCTCGAAACCAACCGTTACCTGTTTGGCAACAACCACCCGACCGTGGCCACTTCGCTCAACAACGTCGCATCGATTCTCCAAAAACGGGGCGCCCTCGACGAGGCCGCCACGATGCAACAAGACGCACTGGCCGCTCACCTGAAAGCGTTCGGTCATGACCATCCGAATGTCGCCAGTGCCCTGAATGACCTCGCCATCACTTTCGCCAAACAGGGCAAATTCGCGGAAGCGGAGCGTATCCACCGCGAGTCCCATGCGTTGTGGAGAAAACTGTTTGGCAATGAACATCCGAATGTCGCCTCCTCGCTCAATAACCTGGCGATGGTTCTTTTCAAGCAAGGCCGGCTGGCCGAATCCGAAGCCATGCACCGCGAGGCGCTGACTATGCGCAAAAAACTGTTTGGCAGTTCGCACCCCGCAATCGCCAGTTCGCTGAGTGAACTGGCAATGGTGCTTCAATTTCAAGGTGATCTGGCAGGAGCCGAAAATATGTTGATCGAGGCCCTGAGAATCCGCCAGTCCGGCCAGCCCCCCGTTCCACGGATCGTGCGCCAGTTGTTGGTTGACCTCACCAATCTCTACGAACAATGGGCCGAAGCCGATTCGGGTAAAGCGCCACTGGCCTTCGAGTGGAGGCAAAAGTTGCGCGATTTTGATGAAAAATCGGGGAAACGAACCTCCGATGCGAATTGATTCCCCTTCCCTGTAATCCTCCCCTCCCATTTCTTTAGTAAGGAGTGAAGCCACTTTTGCCGGGAGCCTGCGAAGGTTCGTGGCCCCAGCGATGCAACCTCGCTGCCGGCAGCTTGGAAACCAAACCACCTGATGCCATGAAAACCAAACCTGTCCTCCCGACCATCGCGGTCCTGCTCCTTGCTGTCGGCGCCGCTTCCGCTTTCGCCCCACCGGGCGAATCCGTCCCTGAACCCGCGCTCGTCAAGGCCGCCGTCGAAGTCCGCCAACGCACGCTGCACGCCGTCACCAGTGGCGCCTGCATCTTCGTCGCCGTGGGTGCGGGCGGCGCCATCCTCGCGTCTGACGACGCCATCCAATGGGAGCCGCAAGCTTCCGTCACCGACGCCGCCCTCAACGCCGTCGTGTACGGCGCCGACCGTTTCGTCGCCGTCGGCAACACCGGAACCATCCTCACCTCGCCCGACGCCTCCGCCTGGCGCGCCGTCAAATCACCCGTCACCGCGCCTCTCTGTGGCCTCACCCACGCCGCCGGCCAATTCATCGCCGTTGGCGCCAGCGGCGTCATCCTCACCTCGCCCGACGGACTGGCCTGGACCCAGCAAAAATCCGGCGTCTCCGGCCTTCTGCGTTCCGTCGCGCACGGCAAGGGCCGCTTCGTCATCGTTGGCCCCGAACGCACCGCCTTGATGTCCCGCGACGGCGTCAACTGGCGATCCTACGACACCGCCTCCGCCCTCAACCTCCGCGGCGTCGCGTTTGGCGACGGCCTCTTTGTCGCGGTCGGTTGCTCGGGCGCCGCGCTTTCCTCGCGCGATGGCATACAATGGACGCCCCGTCCTTCCGGCACCGTCGAACCCTTGCGCGGCATCATCTGGGCCGAGGACCATTTCGTCGCCGTCGGCACGCATGGCGTCATCGTCTCTTCGGCCGACGCCCGCCAATGGCACGCGCGCCCCACCAAAGCGATCTGGCATCTCAACGCCCTCACCGCCGACTCCGGCACGCTGGTCGCCGTCGGGGCTGGTGGCGTCATTCTCACCACCTCCTCCCCCGCCGCCCAATGGACCAGCCGCAACCGCCACTCCAAAACCATCGCCTTCACCGACCCGTAAGCGGTGCGGAAACCTTGCCGAATGATTTCGCCTTCTCCGAATCCGTGGTCTTTCTGAATCTGTGGGGGATCAGCGTTTCCGTTTCTTTGCGCCCCTTGCGTTCGTTTGCGGCTGCTTCCCCCGCTTCAACTCTTCAACTCATCACTCTTCAACCCGGCAATCAGTGAATCTGTGGGGGATCAATCCGTCGAACCCAGCCGCGCCCGCGCCGCCAGCGTCTTCTGCAGGTTGTGCAGCAACTCATCCGCCTTGCGTCCTTCTTCCTCCGAAACCATTTCCTGATACCGGCCCAGCGTGCCCACTGCCGCCGCCAGTTCGTTGTTGATGGCCTGCGTCAGCGCCAGGTTGAAATACACATTCGCAAACGCCGGGTCCACCTCCACCACCATCTCGTAGTGAATCTGCGCCAGGCGGAAATCGTTCACGTCGAAGTAAAGATTTCCCAGGTTGAAGTGCGCTTCGGAATGGCGCGGGTCGTGTTTGAGCGCGTTGGTGAAGCAATCAAACGCCCGGGCGGTGTTGCCCTTTTGCGATTCAATGATGCCGAGGTTGCAAAACGCGTCGGCCACGCGGTCGCCTTCCTCGATCGCCTTCACGTACAACTCCGCCGCCTTCGCCTCGCCGCGTTCATCCCACAGCAACGCCTGCTCGAACGGGCGCAAGCCCAGCGACAGGTCCAGAATTTGCGCCGTCCGCTGCGGGAACAGATCCAACTGGCCCGGATGTTCGGTTGGCGCGCGCTTTCGGACGCGCTTGAAGCCAAACTTCGCCGCCTGGCCCGGAAATTTGATGATTTGTCCCATGACATCCGCACACCGCAGGGCGCCGCCGCCCCGCGCGTGTTACGCAACTTTTTGTTTCTTCTCTTTCGCCGGTTTGGCCTGCACCGCCGGCTGCTTTTCGCCCTTGGCCTTTTCCATCGGCTTCTTTTGCGCCTTGGAGCGCTCGATGCTCTGCTTGAGCGCGGTCATGATGTCCACCACCGGCTTTTCCTCTTCCGCCACGCTGACGACTTCGCGGCCGGCAATCTTCGCCTCGATCATCTCGCGCAACGCGTCGCGATAGCGGTCCTTCAAATCCAACTCCTTCAAAGTGGACGCCATGGATTCCACAAGGCTGATGGAAAGTTTCAATTCGTCCTTGTTCACTTCCTTTTGCTCGATTTGCGGGACGCCATCCATCTTCCGCACTTCCTCCGGTTGCCGCAGCTTGTACAACACGAGTCCGCCGTCCATCGGCGCGATGGTCACCACTTCCTCGCGGTCGCGCAAAACAACCTTGCCCACGCCAACCTTGCCGCTCGCCTTGAGCGCCTGCGCCAGCAACGCATACGTCTTGACGCCCACTGTTCCGTCCGGCCCGGCGAAATACGGCGATTCATACAACGTCGGATGCACCTCGCTGGCGTCGATGAAGCCCTCGATCTCAATCACCTTGGTGCTCTTGAGCTTGATCTTCTCCATGTCCTCGGGGGTCACGATGACATATTGCTCCGGCTCGAATTGATAGCCCTTGACGATTTCCTCCGTGGTCAGGGTCTTGCCACACTTCTTGCACTTCTTCTCATAGCCCACGGGGCCGTTGTCGTCCTTGTGCAATTGGTTGAACCGGATGGTTTGCTCGGTGTCCACCGCGTTGTAAATGCGGATGGGGATGGTCACCAGCGAGAACCGAATGTGCCCTTTCCAGATGGATCTCATAGTTCACCTCGTTTTGTGATGTTGGACTCTGAACCTGAACGACGGTCAATCCGGCTGTTCGTGATGGCTGTCATACGGTAAAACGGAGTATATCACAGTTCCGCAAGCAGACACAGTTCTGGTTCCGGCTGTGGTCAAAAATCAACAGCCAGATCCGGTCGCAACCTCAGAAAAACGGGCTCGCGCAGCAGCCCCTCGTCGGTCAACGAGGCATACTGCACTTCGCATATCAGCTTCGGCTCCACCCAGATAGAACGGGCATCGTCGAGCGTCCTCTCTTTAACCGGTCGGCGGGTCGTTGTCAATCGTTCCAATTCAGCCCAGAGGGCCTTGAGCATCTTGGCATCGAATCCCGAACCCACCTTGCCCATATACTTTAGCTCGCCGCCGTTGGCCTGCGCCAGGTGCAACGCCCCGAAACTGCCTTCCCGGTCGCCCTTGCCCCGGGTGTAACCGATGATCACGCATTCCACGGTCTGCTGGAGTTTGATCTTCAACCACGAATCGCTTCGTTTTCCGGGCGAATACGGGCTGCCGCGTTGCTTGGCCATGATGCCTTCCAGGCCCGTTTCCTTCACCGCTTCAAGCAAGGCCGCGCCTTCGGTCACCGCTTCGCTAAGGCGATACGGGGTGCCCTTCCGGATGGCGTCCTGCAGCCATTCGCGCCGACGTGCCAGCGGCTCGTTGACGATCGCGCGCCCATCCAGATACAGGCAGTCAAACAGGTAGCACACCGCCGGATGGCTGGCCTTGGCGCGCTCAATCGCGCCCTCCGACCGTTGCTGCATGCGATGGATCACCGTCGCAAAGTTCGGCCTCCCGTCCGCCTCCAGGCAGACAATCTCGCCATCGAACAATCCCGACGTCGCCCGGAACGCCTGCTCGGGAATCAACAACTCCGGAAATTGTTTCGTGAGGTCCAGCCCCTTGCGCCCGTGAATGCGAATTTCTCCTTCATCCAGAGAAATCAGCGCGCGTATGCCGTCCCATTTGACCTCGTACAAGTAATCCCCCGAAGCGGGCGGCTTTTCCACGGGCCGCGCGAGCATCGGTTCCACGGAATCGCGCAGCCAGTCCATCTGCGGATTGTCCACGCGCTCCAGCAGCCACTGGTTTTCCTTGGTGGGATGGGCGCGGTATTCGGCGTTCAGTTCGCGCGATTGCAGCCGGAAATAAAATCCTTCCTTCTTTTGCTTGGTAATCTGATACCGCCCTTGCGCGAATTTCCACATCATGCCCCCGCCGTATTCGCCCTTGGGGATTTCTCCTTCGAAATTCACATAGTCCAGCGGATGGTCCTCGACCTTGACCGCCAGCCGCATGATGCCCGGCCGCGGCGGCAGGCCCTTGGGGACCGCCCACGACTTCAGCACGCCGTCCTGTTCCAGGCGCAAATCATAATGCAACCGCGACGCATGATGCCGATGAACCACAAACGCGCTGCCGCCGCCCGCAATTTCCACCGCCGGCGGCTCGGGCGTTTTGCCAAAGCTCCGCTTTTGCGAATATTCCTCCAGTTGCTCCGGTGTCTTGCGCGTGCGCGCGGGTGAAAGCGATTTCTTCGCCGGTGTGGTTTCCTTCCGTTCCGTGTGGATCGGCGTCGCATACGCCGCGATGGCTTCCCACGGATCGCCGCTCTCCAGCACCCGCTGCGGGACGTTGTGCAACGTGAATACCTTCGGACTTTCCAAGGTGACCAGCTCCTCCCAGTGCAACGGCGTCGAAACCGGCGCGCCCGGCAGTCCGCGCGCGCGGTACGCCGCGACAATC
>JBFMBT010000144.1:0-16340 GCA_040754875.1 Verrucomicrobiota bacterium
CACAACCCCCCCCCGGGGCGGGCGCCCCCGCCCCCCGGCCGCCAGCAATGAGTTCAAACGACTATGAAAACATTAGCCAAGAAGGATGAACGCGCGGCTGCGCCGGAGCGGTCGCAGCAAACGAACCACACGTTCGCCGTTCCGCGGGTGGACATTGTGGAGACGCGGGATGAATATGTGCTGGAGGCGGAGATGCCGGGGGTCAACCAGGACGGCCTGGAGGTGCTGCTGGAGGACCAGGAGTTGACGCTGGTGGGGCGTCGCGTCGCGAACGTGGCGAAGGGCGAACTGGTGTACCGGGAGTCCACCGGGCGCGACTACCGGAGGGTGTTCGCATTGGATCCCTCGATCGACACTCAAAGAATTGTGGCGAACATGGAGCAGGGAGTGCTGACGCTCCGTCTGCCCAAAGCGGAGAAGGTCAAGCCACGCAAGATTCAGATTGGTTGACCGGCTCAAACCGGGCAACAAGCCACGCGCCGGCGCAGCGGCAACGCTGGGCCGGCGCGATTTTTGTTTGAGCGGGAAAACGCGATGAGCGGTTTTCACGCCGAAAACGCAGGCTTTTTTGGGGGGTACGCGGAGGCGGGCGAGGGAAACACAGGGGGTTGACTTTGGGGGGCTTCGCTGCGAAATTGGGGGTGCGCGAGTTACCCAGTCAGGCTGAGTTTTATCCAAGCGTGAAACACGTCATGACGCGGACATCTTTTTGTTCTGGCCAAAACAAGTTAGACGCCTGTGACGCGGGCACTTATTCGGGAAAAAGTCTTTTTTTCTGTTTGACCCGACCTTGGATTTCCAGTAACCACCAGCCTCGACTTTCACGAACCCGCTCACCACAGGGTGAACCTGGGGCTGGGTGTGTTGTTGTCTTGCGGTACCGAGCGAAGCGAGCGGTGGGTATTAAATGCTGAAATCGAAGTCATTTTTATGTGGCGATTTTGGGGCGGGCACGCTCAAGATCGTGGAGTTTGAGCCAAGCGAAACGGGTTCGTTGCGGCTCAAACAGTACGCGACGAGATCGCTCGGGCTGGAAGGTTCGCAGGAGTCGAACCGGCAGGCGACGTTGGTGGCGGCGATCCAGCAACTGCTCGCGGAAAAGGGATTTGTTTCGCGCGACATCAACATCTGCGCGGCGGGTTTCACGGTATTTTCCAAATTCGTCAAACTGCCGCAGATGGAGACGGCCAAGGTGGGGCAGGTCATTCATTTTGAAGCGCAGCAGAACGTGCCCTTTCCACTGGAGGAAGTGGTGTGGGATTACCAGATTTTGGGTGCGGCGCCGAGTGGCGAGTTGGAAGTGTTGCTCGTGGCGATCAAGTCGGACGTGGTGGAGGGATTGTTCCAGACCTCCGAGGAGGCGGGGTTGAACCTGCACCTGGTGGATGCGTCGCCGGCGGCCTTGTGCAACGCGTTTCGTTACAATTACGGCGACGAGGAAGGCTGCACGATGCTGCTGGACATCGGCGCCAAGACGAGCAATCTGCTGTTTTTCGAGAAGGGGAAGGTATTTTCGCGCGGCATCAACATTGGCGCGAATGCGATCACGCAGGATTTTGCGGCGGAATCGAAGCTGCCGTTTCCCGAGGCGGAGCAGGTGAAGATTTCACAGGGGTTTGTGAGTCTGGGCGGCGCGTATGCGGAGCCGGATGATCCGCATCAGGCGATCATTTCGAAGATCGCGCGGCAGGTGATGACGCGCCTGCACATCCAGATGAACCAGACGATCCAGTTTTACCGGGGGCAGCAGGGGGGCTCGGCGCCGACGCGGTTGTATCTGGCGGGCGGGGCGTCGTTGATGCCGTTCACGGTGGAATTTTTCACGGAGAAGCTGAACATGCCGGTGGAGTATTTCAATCCGCTGCGCAACATCGAGATGGATGAGTCGCTGGACCTGGAGCAGGTGGCGCAGGTGGCGCACACGCTGGGGGAAGTGGTGGGGCTGGGGATCCGGAATCTGGCGAACTGCCCGGTGGAACTGAATTTGATGCCGCCGAGTGTGATCAAGCGGCGGATCTTCGACCAGAAGAAGCCGTATTTCATGGCGGCGATTTTCAGCATGGTGCTGGTGGTGTTTGCGTATGGCTGGTTTTACCAGCAGCAGGCGAGCTACCGGAAGGAGCAGGTGGCCAAGCTGAAGGAGGCGATCACGCCGTTGCAACAGAAGGAGTCGGAGTTAACGGCGTCCGTCAATGCGCTGGCCGGGCAGATCGGGGTGTTGAACACGAACGTGAGTTTCGTGAGCGCACGCAACTACTGGCCGCGGCTGATGACGGGGATCCAGCAATTGTTGTTGCAATACGAAACGATTACGACGGCCGAGTACAAGACGAACGCGCCGGGCACGGAAACGGGCGTGTGGATTGAATCCCTGGAAACTTTGGTTCCCGAGCAGGCGGCGGCCCCGGCGGCGGGGAGATTTCAGGGGACTCCGGGGGCGGTGGCGCCGGCGGCGGCGGCGGGTGCGGTGACCGTGGTGTCGGCGCGCGCGCCGTCAACGATCTATTATTTGAAGGCGAAATTCCGCGCGGTGAACCTGAACCGGGTGGCGCCGGATGCGAACACGAAGTTCGTATTCGGGCTGGAGAAGGCGTTTCAGACGAACGGGCTGTTCGCGGCGCAGAACACCAAGCTGTTTGGCACGATGGACAGCGTGGAGCCCACGGCGCTGACGTTTGGGTTCACGATGACGCTGCAATTGCAAACAAAAGACGCGATCCGGTTGTATTGAGCCATGCTTTGGATCAAACGAAATCTAGGTTTGTTGTTGGGGATTGTGGGTGCGCTGGCCCTTTCGGGGCTGGCGGCCTGGTACCTCATCGCGCAGATCGCCGCGAACAACAACTTCGCCAAGGAACTGGAGGAGCAGAAGGCCGAGATGACGCGGCTGGGCGGGCTGACCTATTTCCCGAACGACAAGAACATCGCGACAACCAAGAGCGAAATGGTGCGGCTGAGTTCGTTGCTGACGCGGGTGCAGCAACTTTACCAGTCGGAGCCGCCGCCGAAGCTGGATGACCAGCAATTTGCCTCGCAGATGCTGACGACGATCGCTGAACTGCAAACGCAGGCGCAGACCAATGGTGTGATCCTGCCGGCCAAATACGGCTTCACGTTTGATTCGCTGCGCGAACATGTGAAGTTCGACCAGGCGGGGATACCGCTGCTGACGACGCAACTTCGGGAGGTGAAGGAATTGTGCGAGGTTCTGTTCAGCAACCGGATTCATTCGCTGGTGAGCATCCAGCGGGTGCGGGTGGCGACGAATGATCCGCCATCCGGCGCGCATTATTTGACGAAGACGATGGCGAGCAACAACTGGCTGACGATCACGCCGTATGAAGTGACGTTCCGCGGTTTTGCGACGGAGGTCGCCGGGGTGCTGGACGGTTTGCAGCGGACCAAGACGTATTTTGTAGTGCGGACGGTGGACGTAATTCCGCTGGAAGTGACGCGGCAGGAAACACCGCCGCCCCCGCCGCCGCCGACGAAGGGACCCGCGCCGAAGACTGGCGCAGCGGCGACGCCTGCGCAGCCGAAGGCGGAGTTGATCCGGGTGTTGGATGAACGCCCGTTGCAATGCCGGCTGCGCCTGGAAGTGGTGAAACTCAACCAGCCGCCGGCGAAATAGCATGGAATTCCTGAAGAAACATTACGAGAAGATCGTGCTGAGCGTGGTCCTGCTGGGATTGGCGGTGGCGGCAGTGTTGCTAAGCCTCAAGGTGCGGCAGGTGCGCAACACTCTGGGAACGGAAATCCAAGTCCTCACGAACCCGGCGCAGACGGAACTGGCCCCGGTGGACACGCGGACGTACGAAGCGGCGCTGACGATGGTGACCAATCCGCCGCCGCTCAACCTGACATCCAACCACCTGTTGTTCAATCCGGTGCCGTGGTACCGCAAGATGCCTGACAACGTGTTGATCAAGGACGCGACCGGCACGATCATCGGGGTGCGCGGGGTGGTGGTGATGAAGATCACGCCATTGACATACACCATCAGCTTCGACGGGCCGGGCGGCAGTCCGGAAAATCCGCGTTACAAGTTCACGGTGGAGCGGCAGGCGGCGGTGACGCGGGGGACTCCGCGTCCGTCCACGCGTGAGGTGTCGTTGAACAGCAAGTTTGGGACAAATTTCATTGTGAAGGAAATCCGCGGGGAGGCGGGCAATCCGACCGAGGCGGTGCTGGAATTGCTGCCGGATGCGCCGCCGGCGGCGGATGCGGGACCGGTGACCAATGAGGTGATCACGGTGACGCGTGACAAGCCGTGGGTGAGGGCGGAGGCCTACAAGGCGGATTTGTCCTACCCGGCGGAGAATCTGACCTGGCTGAACAAGCGCAAGGACGAGGCGATTCGGGTGGGGCAAGAAGACTACATTATATTTGCCATCACCGACAATCAGGTTGTATTAATTGCGCCCAATCTCAAGCGCACGACCCTGTCGTTGAAACAGGAACCGTAGTGATTTATGTTCCGTGGACCTATACCAACCAGAACCATGAGCAAAGCAATTGCGTTTACGTTCAGCGTCGTGCTGCTGACAATGGCGGGCCAACTTGACGCCCAGGTCAATCCCGCCGACGCCGCAGCGGAAGAGGCGTTGAGACGCCAGGCGGCGACATTAACCTTGAAGGAGACGCTGGCCAAAGCAAAGGAAGAGGACAAAGCCGGGCACATGAATCAGGCGGCGGCCCTTTACGAGGAGTGCATCAAGATCAGCCGCAAACTGGGCGGGACCGGGGTCGAAACCGAGACGGCGGAGGCGGTCAACGGGCTGACGACGGTGCGCTTGAAACTGGGGCGGGCGTCATTTGACCGATGGGATTTTCCGGCGGCGGACAAGCAGATGGAAGAGTTGTTGAAGTTTGTGCCGGACAGCGCGCAGGGCAAGGAATTCAAACGCTACAACGCGGAAGTCCAGGCACAGACCAAAGGACGGATGCCGAGCCAGGAGACGATTGCCGAGATCCCGAAGGTGCAGAACCTGAAGGTCCAGGTGTCGGAACTGGTGCAGGACGGCAAACTGTTGTTCGAGTTGCGGAAGCTGGATGATTCCGAAAAGAAACTGAAGGAGGCAATCAAGCTGGACCCGGACAACAAGGCGGCATTCTATTATTTGCGTCTGATTGGGGAGGAGCGCTATGCGGAGGAGGCGCGGCGGCGGGATTTGACGCAGCACAACCGGCTGGTCGCGGTGGAGAAGGCGTGGAATTTTGAAATCAAGGCGAGCGAATTGCCGACGCCCAATCCTTATCTGCGGACGAACGTGGTGCAAACGACCAGCAAGAGCCGGCAGGCGATCATGGCCAAGCTGGACAAATTTGTGATCAAGGAATTGTTCTTTGACGGGCTGCCGTTGAGCGAAGTCGTCAAATTCCTGAGTGACGAGGCCAAGAAGCTCGATCCGGAAAAGAAGGGAATCAATTTCATCATCAATCCGCATCTGGACGACGAACCCTCCGCGCGGGGGGCGCCACTTGGGTTTGGACCGGGTGGGATTTCCGATGACGGGAGCGGGGTGCCGGCGGTGGACCCGCTGGGCGCGCCGCTGCTGCCTGCGGCGCCGCGGGGCCCGCTGGAGCGTATTGATCTGGACCAGGTGATCATCAAAATCAACCCGCCTTTGACTGATTTGCGGATGATCGACGCCTTGGATGCGATCACGAAGGTGGCCGAGCCGTTGCAGGGGCGGGGCATCAAGTTCATGGTGGAAGATTACGCCGTGGTGTTTTCGCAGCGGAATGTGGACCCGCCGCAGTTGTTCACGCGCAACTTCAAGGTGGATCTCACGACCTTCATTCAAGGCTTGGAAGGCGTGAGCGGTCTGCCGGTGTCCGACATCAGCAGTGGTGGCGGTGGCGGACAGGGTGGCGGTGGTGGCGGCCGGGGCGGCGGTGGCCAGGGCGGCCAGCAAGGTCAGGGGGGATTGGTGTCAGTTCCGCGCGTGGATGTGACCGGGCAGGGATTTGGCGGCGGTGGTCAAGGCGGGCAAGGCGGCCAAGGTGGCGGTGGTGGCCGAGGCGGTGGTGGTGGCGGCGGCCAAGGCGGCGGGCAAGGTGGGCAAGGTGGCGGCCAAGGTGGATTCGGTATTTCCGGTGTGACGTTTACGAACAATATGGCCGCGATCAACGATCTGGCGCGCCAGTTTTTCGCCGCAGCGGGAGTGAGCATTGGCACGAATGCCACCGGCGGGGCGGCGACCCAGGTGTTTTTCAATGATCGCACCGGCATCCTCATGGTGCGGGCCTCGATGCAGGATTTGGAAATCATCCAGGCGGCGATTGAATTGCTCAACGTGCTGCCACCGCAAGTGACGGTGGAATCCAAGTTTGCCGAAGTGACGCAGCAGGATACGAGGGGTGTGGGTTTCGACTGGTTCCTGGGAGACACGGCCCTGACCAGTGGAATCCTGGGAAGCGCGGGTACGCAGCCCACTTATGTGGGGCAGCCCAATCCCGGCGGCCCGAATCCCAGCGGAATCTTTCCGAGTGCGGGCAACCCAATTCCGCCTTCGGCGACAGACGGTTTTCTAACGGGCGGATTGCGGCAGCAGATCGGCATTGGCAGCCAACAGGGGACCATCCCGACGGTGGGAACCATCACCGGCATTTTAACAGACCCGCAATTTCGGATCATCATCCGGGCGTTGGAGCAACGGGATGGTGTGGATGTGCTTTCGGCCCCGCGTGTGACGACTATAAGCGGCCGGCAGGCGCAGGTGGCGGTGACGGACATTGCAACCGTGGTGTCGAGCGTGGACATTCAACAACAGGCGGGTGGCGCGGGCGCCGGGACAATTGGCGGTACGACGACCGGGGCGATTGGCTCGACCGTCACTTTCACGACGATTCCGCTCCCGTTGGGTCCCGTGCTGGACGTGCTGCCGATCGTGGCACCCGACGGTTTTTCCATCACGATGACGTTGATTCCGACGTTCACGGAGTTCATCGGATATGACAATCCGGGCAATTTCATTCCGCAGGCGCAATCGGTGGGCGGCAGCACGGTGGGTGTGCCGCTGACGGCGGTGCTGCCGCTGCCCCGCATCCGTGTGCGGCAGGTTGTCACCTCGGTGATTGTTTGGGATGGCCAGACAGTGATGCTGGGCGGGTTGATTTCCGAGGATGTTCGCAACGTGAAAGACAAGGTGCCGGTGCTGGGCGACATACCGTGGCTGGGCCGCCTGTTCCGGAGCGAATCGAAATCCACGAGCAAAAAGAACCTGATCATCTTCGTGACGCCAACCATTGTTGATCCGGCGGGCAACCGCATGAACCGGGAAGAAGAGCTGCCGTTCACGGCGAATGCCGTGCCGCCGCAGCCGGCGTGGATCAACCGGGACAAGAACTGGCGTTAAGCTTTCATCGTGGCGGGGCGACCCCGCCGCGAGGGGGGCGGATGGCGGGTTGCCGTCCCGCAGAAATGATTCAGTGATTCCACTTTATTGATGGAGACGAACTTGAAACAGAGCAGCGGCATGAGGCTGCTGTTGGTGGATGGGCATGCGTACGCGTATCGCGCGTTCTATGCCATTCGCCAGCTATCGTCGCCGTCCGGCAGGCCGACCAACGCGATTTATGGGTTCGTGAAAATGCTCGGCAAGTTGCTGGAGAACCTCAAGCCGACCCACTGTGCGGTGATCTGGGACGGGGGCCTTGCCCCGGAACGGCTGGCGGCTTTGCCTGAATACAAGGCCCAGCGTCCCCCGATGCCCGATGCGCTTGAAGAGCAGTTGGATGGCATCGTCGAGTACCTTCACGGTGCCGCGATAGCCTCATTTTGCCGTGACGGAATAGAAGCGGACGATTGGATTGCCACGCTTGCCTGCGCTGCTGCGGCTGACGGTTTTGAGGTGGTGGTGGCCAGTTCGGACAAAGATTTCATGCAATTGGTTTCGCCGCGGATTGGATTGATCAATCCAAACGACAAGACGGAAGCCATCTGGAAGGCCGACCAGGTCGTAAACAAAACGGGCGTCCAGCCGGAACAAATCGTGGATTGGTTGTGCCTGGTGGGAGACAGCGTGGACAACATACCCGGGGCGCCGGGAATCGGTGCGAAAACGGCGGCGCAATTATTGCGCGAGTTCGGATCGTTGGAGCAGGTGTTCAGCCACCTGGAGCGGGTGACCTCGGAACGGGTTGCGGGAAGTTTGCGTGAATCCCAGGAGTTGTTGCGAAGAAACCAAGGGTTGATCCGGCTGCGCCGGGATTTGCCGGTGGAGCGCTCGTGGGATGATTTGCGGGTGGGCAGTCCGAATCTGGAGCATTTGCGGGAACTCTATGCCGGATGGGGATTCAAAACGTTGAGTAAGGAACTGGAAGCCAGGCATGCGGCGGAGCCGGTTTTGTTGTGAGTTGTGAGAGGCAGCGAACAGAAAGAAAACCTATGCGAAATACGAGCAGAAAACAGGCGGAAGAAGGGCAACTTCTGGCTAAAACCGATTGACATTAGGCCGGGCGCATTGTAAATACATTGTAATCACAATGCATGGCCAAAACCAAACCTAGTCATACGCCCCATTGAGTTAATTCAAATCCGGTTCACATCCTACTTCAGCACAATGAGTTCCATGCAAGCAGGTGCCGGTTTGTGCGGCCTCTTTTTCCGAAGAAAACGTGGACAAGGTACGGGTGCCTTGGTAACCATACGCCATTCTATGTCATCACTGGTGCGCACGTGCGCCGGACTGGCTCTGTCAGTCTTCGGTGCGGGGGCAACAATTGCTTTTGGGCAAACCGTTTTTTCACCGCAAGGCAGTGAGTATGCGATTGGGGGAGCGGCGCTGGGGGACCAAGTGAACGCCCAAGTGGCGATCAACCGGACGGGCGGTTTGCTGGTCTGGCAGGACAACTATACGGATGGCGACGGGTTGGGAATCAGCGCGTTGCGACTGGACGCGAATTATACCGGGTTGTTCGGCAGTTTTCGCGTCAATCAGGCTGGTGCCGGTGACCAGGAAAGCCCCAAAGTGGCGTTGTTTGCCAATGGCGGGGCCATCATCGTCTGGCAGAGCCGGACCGCTGAGGACCCCGTCCGGGATTATGATGTTCGGGCCCGGGTGATGGCGCCGGACGGGACGTTTTTGACAGGTGACATCGTGGTCAACACGGTCACGGAGCAAGCGCAACGAGATCCGGCGGTGGCGGTGCTGGCGAATGGCGACGCCGTGGTGGTGTGGTCCAGTTATGAGCAGGATGGGAGTCGGTTGGGGGTGTTCGGCCAGCGGCTCACGGCGGCGGGCGCAAAGGTGGGTGGCGAATTCCAGCTCAACCAGGAAACCGAATACAACCAGCGGAATGCCTCGATCGCCGCGTTGTCCGATGGCCGGTTTGCCGTGGTGTGGGTATCGGAAAAGCCGCCTGTCCTGGGCACCTCCAGTGTGGATGGGGAGGTGGCCGTGACCAGTATTCAGGATCGGGTGCATATCTATGGGCGTCTGTTCAGCGCCGGCGGCAATCCGCTGACAGCCGAAATGGTGGTGGATGTGACGTCGGAGGTGTGCGCTTCCCCGTCCATTGCGGCTTCGTCACAAGGCGGTTTTGCCGTTACGTGGGCGCAGAAAAGCAACACGATTCGGACGGACAGTTGGGACATTTTTGCGCGGGCGTTCGATGCCGACGGCGCCGCGGTGGGCAATCCGCAAAAGATTAATTCGACGACGTATGGCGATCAATTTGCGCCGCGCATCACTTCGTTGGGGGCGGATTTTATCGCGATTTGGACAAGTTTGGGTCAGGACGGGTCGGCCGAGGGGGTGTATGGGCGGTTTCTGACGCCGACGGGGGGCTTGAATGGCCCGGAAACGCGCTTCAACACGGTGACGGTGAGCAAACAGATTCATCCGGCGGCGGCGACGGATCAGTTGAGCCGGCTGCTGGTGGTGTGGTCGAGTTTTGCGGCGACGACGGGGTTTGATTTGCGGGCGCAGAGGTTCAATGCCTTGCGAGAGATTCCGACGCCCGCCGGCCCGGCGGCGGTGGCGCGCGACAGCGGGTCATTGCTGGTGATCTGGACGGCCCTGTCGGGGTTTGATCTGGCCGGCTACGAGGTGTATGTCGATGGCGCTCTGGTGGCGACGGTGACGGGCACCAGCCATCTGGTGGGGGGCTTGAGCGCCGGCAGCAGCCACCTTGTTCAAATCGCGTATCGCTTGAATGACGGGCGGCGTTCGGAGTTGTCGGCGGCGACCTTGGCGCGAACCTGGGGCGTGGATCAAAACGGGGACGGCCTGCCGGATGAGTGGCAGTCACTGTATTGGGGGGCAAACGTGACCAAGTGGGGGGCGGCGAACACTGACAGTGATGGTGACGGAGTGAGCAATGTTCAGGAGTTTCTGGCCGGAACCAACCCGCGGGATGCGACCAGTGTTTTGCGCATGTCGGTGACCGGGCCGACGCCCAACGGGCAGATGTATCTGACGTGGAATTCGAAGCCGGGGCTGGTTTATCAGGTGCAGTATTCGACGAATCTGGTGGATTGGGCGGACCTTGGCGCGCTGCGGTTTGCAGCCGGGGAAGAGGATTCTGTGAATATCGAGCCCACGAACGGGGTGGGTTATTACCGGATTGTGCTGGTGCGATAGCTTTCTATGCGACGCTTATACAAGATACTTGGCTGTCTGGCGGTGACTGTGGGGCTGGTCCACCAGACGGGGGCGTTTTCCTTGCTGGGGCCGTCGCCAGCGGTCGGTCCGACCCCGGCGTTGAACCCGGCGGTGGCGTGGCAGAATCCAGCCTTCAACATCGGGTACGGGCAGTTCAACACGGACATCGGGGGGCCGATGAACCTGGGTGAGGAATACCGATGGAATCTTCCGGTCATCACGTATGCCTTTGATCAGACGTTTTTGAATTATTTTGGGGCGCGCGGGGTGCAGGAAGTGGAGCAGGCGATCGCGATGTTGAGCGGCACGAACTACTTTCGCAGCGGGACGAATGTGCTGTTTAACACGACGGCTTTGACGAACGGGTTTTCCGGGATCAGTTCGAATCTGGCGGAATTTCCGTTGGACACGCAACGGATCAATTTCCGCGCGCAGGCGGTGGGGTTGCTTGACCTCCGTTCAACGGCGCTGGCGTTGCTGTTGGAGGAGATGGGATTGGCCGACGCGGAGCGGTTCGCCTGGACCTTGCGGGCGCGTTTCACATTTCCAGGCTCAACAAATTACCTTGTGATCCAGCGGAATTTTGACCCGGTGACACTCCAACCCACGGCGTTCGTCAACAACAAGCTGTTAACTTACCGCATTTTTGAGTTTGATCAGGTGGCACCCTTTCCTGACTTCGCGGATGCGATCGAGTTCAACGTTGATGGTACGGAGATAACACCCACGACCGTGGCTTCGTTTGGGTTGAACGCTGGGGGTTACTATACAGCGCTTTCTCGCGATGACGTCGGCGGGCTCCGGTACATGTATCGCACGAACAACCTGAATGTGGAAACACTCGAAACCAATATTGTGGCTTGTTTCACGAACCGGGCGGTTGTGCAGCCGGTGATGAGCACGGGCCTGACGTTTTTTGCCCAGGCCGTGGCGACCAACACGCCGGCGCAATTGCTGGGTTTGTTCCCGGGTTTGCAGATTCTGAGCACGAACACGTATTTCACGAGCCAGGTTCAACAGGTGGTGACGGGGTTTCTGACCAACGAGCCGTTCCAGCCGGCGCTGGCCGCGCCGGTGACGGTGCTGGTGACCAACTTTGTCACGAATATTTTCCAGACCTTCGAGTATCAGTTTGGCAATGTGCAAACGAACCTGTTTTCGCCGACGAGCCAGGCGCAGTTGCGGCTTTCGGACTTCATCCGGGATCCGCTGCAGCCGGCCACGAGCACGAATTTGATCCAGCGCACCACGACGACATCGCTGCTGACGAACATACCGGCGGGCGACATCATCATTTTTCCGACGAACCAGTGTGGGTTTGATCTGGTGGTGACACAGGCGCTGGCCTTGGTGTTTACGAATACGAACACGATTTTTCAGGCGGTGGGCACCAACGCGCTGAATCTGGTGACCAATCAGCTCGACCTGCTGGTTTTCTCCACGAATTATTTTTATCTAACGTTTCCCATCAACCAGGATGCGAACGTGCCGAGGTTGCGGCGCGGAGTGGACCGGCTGCGGTTCGCGCGGATGGATTTTGATTCCTTGTTGGGACAGACGATCGTCCCGGCAACGAACACGTTTGATCTTTTTCAGGTCGTTAACGGAACGAATCTGGTGCAGAGCGCGCGGCGGGTGGCGCAGACGCCGGATATTGTCTTTGCCGCGCAAGATCTCGGGATTGCGGGTGTGGGGCCGGTGGCTGCATTCCGGACGGTAGCCAACAACTGGACCAACAACGCGGCCTTAAACAGCCAGGTGCCGGCGGCGGGGCCCGGTGTTATCAGTCCGCAGCGGTCGCAAGTGGAAATCATATTCAACAAGGTCGGCCCCAGCTTCCTGAATGAGAATCCGTTTTTTCTGGATCAGACGACCGCGTTTCCATTTTTCGTTTGGGGCTCATTCGATGGCAGCACGAATGCGCCGGTGGTTTACCCGGTGGGCTCGACGATCGAGGCCCTTGAAAACCAGGTGTTGAACCCATGAAGCCGACCAACACAATTCACGCCGTTATGAAGTACGTGTCATTAGGGGCATTGGTGGCCGGAATGTTGGCCGCCGGGCCGGTCGGTGCCCAGCCCACGCCGCTTTACCAGAACTTTACGACGATCAGCAACCCACCGCCGATCGACGCGACGACGGTCATTAATTTTGGAACCATTCTCACGTTTGACGCTTCCGCCTCGGCGGTGCCGTTTGACACGCAGAATACGATGAATTTTTCCAATGCGTCGTCGGGTGTCATCAATTCCTCGCCCGGGTTGCGGGTGGATTTCCTGTCCCCGAGTGGTGAGCGCAGCCTGTCGGCTGGATTCACGAATCGAGGCAGCATTTTCGTGACGACGAACCTGTTGGTCACTTCCACAAACATCGTGTCGATCAACAACGCGCTGTTAAGCGCGGACAGCGGCGGCAAGGTACGGTTGGTGGGGCAGAATGTGAACCTGTCCGGTGGGCGCGTTAGGGCCGGTTCATCCAGCACGCGGCCCAATGTGAGTGAGGGGTTTTTCTTTCTGATCGGGAATACTCGTGTGAATTACGATACGCCGGCGAACGTGATCGATGAGTATTGGGGCGTCGGGGTGGAGAACAATGCCAGCCTGCCGTCATTGGCCTTGGGTGGCGTGACGGCGCCGCACGATATTGAATTTCGCGCCGGGTACAGTTTCCCTGACATAACGGGCACGCGGACGATTGGACGCCTGGCCTACAGCATCAATCCGCCAGCGGCACCGGGACTGCCGGGCTACAGTTTCTTCGTGACTTCCAACGTCGTGTTTACTGCCAACAACATCGTCCGGGTGATGATGCAAATGGTGTTTGTGCAGACGAACCTGTTGGACAACCCGACGGTTCGCGTCTTTTTCCTTGGGCGCACGAACAGCAATAACTACTTCATCAATGATACGGTTGTGGAGTTTTCCACCACGGACATTGACCCCATCACCGGCCAACCAGTGACCAAGTATTTGTATTTCTTCGATGATACTCCCACGTTCACCCGCCCCAATTTGAATGCGCTGCCGGGCACTGTGAACCTGATCGAGCACATTACCCGTCCGGGGTTGTTCCGCCCGCAAAGCCATCTGGTCAGGCGGAGTGATTTTGCGTTCCTACCCGCCGGGTTCGAAACCCCGGCGCAAACGTTCGACCCAAACCTTGTTTTCACGTTCGTGGGCCCTGTGAACGGGCGCTATCAAACGAACCTCGTGGACATCACATATGCTGCGTCCCAATTTACGTTCGCACCCCGGGACATGGATGGTGGCGGATTTGGTTTGCTTTCCGAGGGCGACAACCAGTTGTTCAATCCGACGAATTCAACCGGCCGGGTTGAAATCGAGGCGGATCAGTTGAATCTCGCGGCCGCCAATGTGCGGGCGGATAACCTGATTTCCATCAAGGCGAACACGGCGGATTTCACGGGCGCAAGGCTGGATGCGCAGAACATCAACATTGAACTTTACGGGACGAACGGGACGGCGACCATTTCAAACGCGCTGAGCAGCAGCGTATCGCGGATGAACGGGACGATGACCGCCTGGAGCGGTGTCTGGCAGGTGGGTCAATTTGTGACAAACGCCATCGGCATTCCGGGACTGCCGCAATATGGCGGTACGAACACGGTCGAATATACGTACCACATGCTGGTCATTAATGCGGATGCCACTCCGACGACGTTCGGCTTCTTCCCAAATCACCAGTTTGTGACCAACATGCGGACGAACAAGGAAGTGGGCGTGGAGAACCTGATTGCACATTCCACGAATCTGGTGCTGGGGGATGATTTGACCATCAAGAAAACCTTCCTTTTCACGGGGGAAAGTTTGCTGGTGCCCACCAATGGCGTGCTTAATTTCACGAATGAAAATGTCGATATCGGAGTGGCGAACTTCCCGAACCTGAAGTATTTCACCAACCAGGGGTTCATCAACATTCCACAAATCGGGAATTTCGGATTTGATCGCGCGCAGCCGTATTCGAACATCGTCAATGAGGGGACGATGATTGGGCAGACGCTGCAATTCCGTGCCGACCTGTTCATCAACACGAACTCGCTTTCGACGATCGGTGGCGCACTGGTGGTCGCGGCGCGGACGAATTTGCTCAGCGGCGGCGTGATTACGGCGGGCGCCAACGTGGAAATGTCCGGCGACGATCTGGTGGCGAACGGCACGTTCATCTCCAGCGGCGGCGCGCTGAACCTGAATGTCGTCCAGCGCTTGACGGACCTGGGGGTGACCAACGACTGGGTGGTGCAGAACGGGTTTTCGTTGGGAACGCAGCCGGTGAAGGGTGATTTGCTTTCGACGACGATCACGTCGTTTGCGCCGAGCAATTTCAACACGATCCATCTCTGGGCGGGCGAAAACCGGGGTGACAGTCCGAACGGTTACGCCAACAACGCGGCGCTGGGCCGGTTGATTCTGGACGGGGCGTCCGGCAGCCGGTTTCTTTTTGCCGGGGCGGGTTCCAGCAACGCCTTGTATCTGGATTACTTGGAATTGCGCAACAACGCGACGAACTTTGCGACGGCCCTCAGCGTGAGCCCAAGCCTGACCATCTATTTTGCAGATGCCAATTTTCCGCCGGACAAAATCACCAACGCGCATGGCGGGCGGTTTGTGTGGGTGAGTCCGACAACGCGGGCTGGCCCGATTGTGTCGGTGCCACTGTCCATTGGATCGTTCACGAACATGACGACCCAGGCATATCGGGCGCTGCTGCCGGGCAACCAGGACTATGACGGGGACGGGATCGTGAACAGTGAGGACGAAACGCCGCTCAGCGGCTTCACCGTCAATGATATTTCCGTGGTGAATCTGCCGCCGAAGACGACGTTCATCAGTTGGCAGGCCATCGCGAACACGACGTATTTTGTCGAATACAAGACGAGTTTGGGATCTGGAACGTGGTTGCCGCTCGGCACCTTTTCGTCCCCGGACAACCGGGTGTTGACGGTGGGAGATCCGGTGCCGTTGATTGGGCAGCGCTATTATCGAGTGCGCTACCAGCGGCCGTAAAACAGATTGCCGCCTTGGGGCAATTGCCGGCAACGAGGCGAAGAAGGGCGATGAGGGCGTAACGATTGGCAAGCAGAGAATGAGACGTGCTATGAAAACCGTGCCAACGATAGGTTCACCGGCCAGGGCGCGACGGGTCGCGCCGCCTGGCTTGGTGGTGATGTTTTTGATTGCCCTGATCAGCCCCGAGGCGTTCGCTCAGCCGGCGAACGACAATTTCGCCTCGGCGCAGGTTATTGCGGGCATCAAGAGCCAGGTTCCGGCGTTTGCCACCGGCGGGGCAACCAAGGAAACCAACGAGCCTGACCACGCCGCCAACGCGGGTGGCGCGTCGGTGTGGTTCAACTGGACGGCGCCGGTTAGCGCGGTCACGGTCTTCGACACGTTTGGGAGCGCTTATAACACGTTGCTGGCGGTTTACACGGGGAGCACGGTCAACAGCTTGACGGAGGTGGCGGCCAACGACAACAGCGGCGGCGCGCAAAGTCGGGTGACGTTCTACGCGGTGGCAGGCACGACGTATCGGATTGCGGTGGATGGATCCGGTGGCGCGTCGGGCAATCTGGTTTTGAATTGGACGCAGGCGGGGTCAGCGGGAAATTTCCAACTGACATCGACGCTGTATGAGGCGTCGGAACGTGAAAGTCTTTCACCTGTTTTTATTCCGCCTACTTTGCCGTCCAGCATCTTGGGAAGTCGCATAACG
>JBFMBT010000145.1:0-16113 GCA_040754875.1 Verrucomicrobiota bacterium
GCTTTGATTTCTCGACTCATGTTCATCAGCGCCGGATTTCTCCGGTGTCTTTTTCCCATGAGTCAACGACTCCTTTCCAGCCCACCCAGGCCAGGCTCCCCGGTGTCTTTTAATTTGAGTCAAGTCGGGCCTGAGGGGATTGGATTTTTTGATTTGCCATTTGTGATCGCGATCGGCGCACTGCTTCGCCGCGCTGCGTGCGTCGCGTGAGACGATTCTGTTTCCTCACGCGAAGGACGCAAAGGCGGTTCTCCTGAAAGGTTCCCCTCAAACGCATCACGCATCACGCCACCCCAAGACTCCGAAGATGCCGGGGCGCAACGGGTTGCACCGAGCGGATTTCCCCTCGGGCGCGAACGGCAAAATGCCAAAGAATGTTTCACAATTTCGGTTGCACCGCGGCGGAAATTTCTCCTAGATTTGCCGGAGTGAGGGACGTTACCCACCAGTCCGCTCACTCCCGTGGCCCTATGAAACCCGAGAAAAAGCCCGCCAAAGCAAAGTCCACCGCGAAGGTCCCCGCCAAGACGCCTCGCGCACGCAAAGCCGTCTCCAACGACGCCAAATTGAAAACCAAGCCCAAGGCGGAATTGGAAGTTCCCTCCATCCTGCTGGAAGGCGACGAAACGCCGCCTCCACCCGTGAGCGGGCCAGGCCGGCGTTATGATCTGGGACCGACGGGCAAACAGGAACTGGTGGCGGGCGAACCGGGGGAATTGCCGGAGGCTTACGGCACACAGCGATTGCTGCTCACGGCGCGCGACCCGCATTGGCTGTATGCGGCGTGGGATTTCACGCGCGAGCAATTGCGCGAGTACAACAATCTGGCGCGGGACCGGCATCTGGTGTTGCGCGTGTATCTGGGCTCGGTGGGCGGCGAACCGTTTCGCGAGGTGCATGTGCACCCGGAGTCGCGCAACTGGTTCGTGCACGTGGGCCGCGGCGGGGCGAAGTTCGTGGCGCAGCTTGGCTATTACACACGCGCGGGCAAGTGGACGGCCATCACCGATTCGAAGGCCACGTTGACGCCGCCCGATGCGTTGTCTGAAGACACGTCGGTGCAATTTGCCAACGTGCCGGTGGAAATTCCGTTCCAACAATTGACGCAACTGGTCAAGGAAGCAGCGCGCGAAAATCTGCCGCTGGCCGAGGCCATCGCGCAATTGCGCGGCGAAGGGCATCCGGGGCTGCCGGACACGTCGGCCATCGCGTCCAGCCAATGGACGGCCGCGCAGGAGAACGCGCTGGCGGGCGTCATCACGATGGATCAGGTGCGGCGCGTGTGGATGGGTTCGCTGGAAATCACCGAATTGATCCGCGGCCAGATGCTGCGTGATATCGCGTCGCTCGCGGTGTCGCAATTCTCGCTGCCGACTTCGCCGGGCGCGGCCAGCGTGTCGAGTCCGTTTGGCGGCATGGAAAAGCGGCGCGGATTCTGGTTCAACGTGAACGCGGAATTGATCATCTACGGCTCGACCGAGCCGGATGCCGAGGTTTCCATCGGCGGGCGCGTCATCAAGCTGCGCCCGGACGGCACGTTCAGTTATCGCTTCGCGCTGCCGGATGGCAAATACGACCTGCCCGCCATCGCCGTGTCGGCCGACAAGGAAGACACGCGCAAGGCGGAATTGAAGTTCAGCCGTTCGACGCGTTACAGCGGCGAGGTGGGCGCGCATCCGCAGGACCCGGCGTTGCGACCGCCGTTGCCGCAGAACGTGGCGTAGGGGATTCTCTGCTGCCTGGAGTTTCGGAATTTGAAGTTTCTCTTTGCCAATGATTTTGCCTCACTACTCGGCATTCGCCGCGTTCACTTTCTCGAGCCAGAACCGTTCCGCGGCGCGATGGTGGCGCAGGATTTCTTCGCGCTGGGCGGCGTCATCGTGTTTCACGCGCGTCATGCGCTCGCGCACCCAGTCCACGAAAAACTGCGCCGAGGCCCGGCTGATGCGCGCCGTTGCGCCGCCGTGTTCCACGTAGAACGGCGCGGTGGAGGCGAAGCGGAACGTCTTCGCGTTGTCCGCCACCGCGCGCACGAGAAACCAGCCCGGTTCGCGGAAGCGCAGTTCTCCCAGCGAACCGGTGCGTTTCCATTCCGCATACGGCACCTGGCGTTCCACGCGGCCGTTCACGATGACCTCGATGAACGGGATGGCGTCGTTGGAATCCAGCGCCACGTCGAGTTTGACGGTCAAATCCCGGCTGGCGGGCGCGCGGAAGATGTGGCCGGGCAGTTTGCCGTTGGCGCGGCAGCGCAGCAGCGGGCCGTTGGAAACGAACGAACGCCCGGCGCGCAATCCTTCCCACCACGCCGCATGGCTGAACGTCCGCCCCAGATGCACATACACGCGGTTGTAGCCGACCGGATTGGGCAGCACGCCCGACGCGCTGCCCGCCGACGGCGGCAGGCGCAGCCCGCAGTTCAACAGGTGATAATAAATCTCCTGCGTCCAAAAGCCGTTGCCGCGCGGCGCGGGCAGGCGTTCCGTGTCGCGCGCGTTGCCCCAGGCCTCGCTTTCGTACATTTGCGAGCGGCACATGTGATTGTTTGCGAGGCCGATGGAATCGATCTGCCCGCTGGCCACCCACACCGGCGCGTCCCACCAGAACGGTTTTTCCACGTCCACCCACGCGCCCGCCTGCTGCCGTGCCTGCGCCAGAAACGTCATGGGTGACGGATATTCACGCGAGGCGCCGGCGACTGGCAGCGGGCCGTTCAAATGAAAGAAGAGCAACGCGCCGCCTTCGCGCTCGTCCTCGCCCGCCATCACGTCGTAGGCGCGGTTCCCGTCGAACAACACCAGCGGCACGCGCGGTGGTGTTTCCGTTCTCCAGGGGTTTTGTTTGTTCCACCACGTAATGACGGGCGCGACATGCAAATCCTCCGCGCGCATCAGCAACTCGATGTCCTTCACCGGCCGATGCACATGCAGGTCGCCGGACCACCAGCCTTCGCGCGCCAGCGTTGCCAGCCGCAACAAATCCACGGACACATCCGCGCTGCCCGGCGCCGCGGTCACTTTTCCACCCGCCGGCCGGTATTCCGGGCCGCGTTCAATTTCATACGTGTAATCGCCCGGCGACAAGATGATCGCCGCCTCGCCCGGGCAGACGAAATGGTCGCGCCAGAAGGGCAGCCCCGGCGCGCGCACCGGCTGCCCGGACGCGTCCTTAAAATGAATGCGGCACGGAATCAGTTCGCGCGTCTGATAGTCCCGCACGATGAAGCGAATGGAGGTCGGCTGCGCGGCAACGGGCGAGGAAAAGCACGCCAGCACTCCAAGCAGCGGAAGAAGTGGCAGGCAATGGCGCATACCCGTGGGTTGGTGAGTTTTTACCAGCGGCCGCGGAAGAATAAAAGTTTCTTCGCTGCGCCGGGTGGTTCGGAGTGGTTCAGAGTCCCGCTTCAGTAACATTGCAGTTGCGATTCAACCGCCAGCGCATGAACAGGGGTGGGGACGGCCTCAGCCGACCGCCGCGTCGGGGATGCGAAAGGGCGGCTTGACGCGCGGGCGGCGGAAGGGGATGTTGCGCGGCGACACGCGGGTCTGGGGCGCGGCGTTTACGCCGCTTCAACGCACAACCAGCATGGCGCGTTGGACAATCCGAAGTCGATTGAGCAACCACGATGAAGCGGGCTGAAGCCCGCGCTCCCGCAGCCAACAGAAAGCATATCGCCGTTCATGCAGGGTTATCTGGCCATTGTGTTGCACGCGCACCTGCCGTTTGTGCGCCACCCGGAGCATCCCAAATTCCTCGAGGAAAGCTGGCTGTTCGAAGCGGTCACGGAAACCTACCTGCCCTTGATCCAAGTGATGGACGGCTGGCTGCGCGACGGCATGGAGACGCGGCTCACGATGTCCATGACGCCGACGCTCTGCTCGATGCTGCTGGACCCCATGCTCCAGGAACGCTACGAGCAGCATCTGGCGGCGCTGATCGAAATGGCCGACCGCGAGATTCATCGCACGCAATGGCAGGCGGACTACCGGCCGCTGGCGGATTTCTATTACTGCCGGTTCGCGAAGTTGCGCGACACGTATCACGCGTATGGCCGGAATGTCGTCGGCGCGTTCCGCAAATTCCAGGAACTGGGCCGGCTGGAAATCATCACCTGCGCGGCCACGCATGCGTTGCTGCCGTTGATGACCGACCATCCGCCGTCGGTGCGCGGGCAGATTCTCACCGCGCGCGATCATTACCGCGAATGTTTCGGCTGCGACCCGCGCGGCATCTGGCTGCCCGAATGCGCCTACGCCGAGGGCGTGGAAACGGTGTTGCAGGAGGCGAACATCCGGTGGTTCATCACGGACACGCACGGTATTTTGCACGCCACGCCGCGCCCGCGCTTTGGCGTGTTCGCGCCGCTCTACACGCCCAACGGCATCGCGGCGTTCGGGCGCGACCTGGATTCCGCGCGGCAGGTGTGGAGCAAGCACGAAGGTTATCCGGGCGACTGGCGGTATCGCGATTTCTATCGCGACATCGGGTTCGACCTCGATCTGGATTACGTGCGCGCGTGCCTGCCCTCACCGGACCAGCGCGGGTTCACCGGCATCAAATATCATCGCATCACCGGCGGCGACGTGGCGAAGGAGATTTACGATCGCGCCGCGGCGTTGCGCGCCGCCGACAATCACGCGAACCATTTCCTCGGCGCGCGTGTCGAGCAGATCCGCCACCTGGCCGACATCATGGACCGCCCGCCGCTGGTGTTGAGCCCGTATGACGCGGAATTGTTCGGCCATTGGTGGTATGAAGGGCCGGAGTTTTTGGATTTGTTCGTGCGCAAGGCGTATTACGACCAGAAGACGTTTGGCTTCACCACGCCGGAGCAATATTTGCACCGGCATCCCACGCAACAAATCGCGCGGCCCAGTCCATCGAGCTGGGGCGAGGAAGGTTACTGGCGCGTGTGGTTGAACGAAACGAATGAGTGGATTTATCCGCACCTGAATGTGGCGCAGGAACGCATGACCGACCTGGCGCGGCGTTTCCCGGAAGCCGAGGGATTGACGAAGCGCGCGTTGAATCAGGCCGCGCGCGAACTGCTGCTCGCGCAGTCGAGCGACTGGCCGTTCATCCTGCGCACCGGCACGAGTCCCGAATACGCGCGGCGCCGCGTGAAAGATCATTTGCTGCGCTTCATCGCCCTGCACGAGCAACTCACCACCACGAAGGTCGATGAAACCTGGCTCACCCGCGTCGAGTGGCTGGACAATATTTTCCCCAACGTGGATTACCGGTATTGGGCGTAATAAAGCTTCAAGTTCAAAGCACCAAACTCCAGAGAAGTGCCAAGCTTCAAGTGCTCCGGGTGGAATGGAGAGGCGGGGTTAGTTAGGAGTCCCGCCTTCAGGCGGTGGGGCGTCGCCGCTCAACAACCGCCAGGAAAACCCCATGCGTTTTGAACTGCAACGCCCTTGCCGGCTGAAGCCGGGACTCCGAACCACACAGTTCCAGAGGCGCCAATTGCCATTTGACGGCCGCTGGCGTGTCGTTAACTTGGATTTCATGAAGACATCCCTTTTTCTGGTGGCATGGCTGTCGTTGGCGGCGGGCGCATTGGCGGCGGTCAAGGCGCAGCCGGTGGAGTATCGCGAAGGCGGCACGGTCCTGGAAGGCTGGCACGCGTATGATGATTCGATCGCCGGCACGCGGCCGGGCGTGCTCGTGGTTCATCAATGGAAGGGCCTGGGCGATTACGAGAAGAAGCGCGCGGAGATGCTGGCCAAACTCGGCTACAATGTTTTTTGTGTCGATATCTACGGCAAGGGCGTGCGCGCGGCCAATCCGCAGGACGCCTCGAAGCTCGCGGGCAAGTACAAGAGTGACCGCGCGTTGTTGCGCGCGCGGGTGAACGCGGCGCTCGAAGCGTTGAAGAAACATTCGCTCACGGATCCGGACCGCGTGGCGGCGATGGGTTATTGCTTCGGCGGGACGACGGTGCTGGAGCTGGCGCGCAGCGGCGCGAAGTTGTCGGGCGTGGTGAGTTTCCACGGCAACCTCGATACGCCGAGCACGGCGGACGCGCGGAAGATCCAGTGCAAGGTGCTGGTGCTGCACGGCGCGGATGACCCGGTGGTGCCGCCGGCGCAGGTGGCGGCGTTCGAGGAAGAGATGCGCCAGGCGAAGGTGGACTGGCAACTCGTGGCCTATGGCGATGCCGTGCACAGCTTCACCGACTGGGGCGCGGGCAGCGACAAGTCACGCGGCTCGGCTTACAACGAGAAGGCGGACAAGCGGTCGTGGGAAGCGATGAAAGTTTTCTTTGGGGAGATCTTTGCGAAGTGAATGACAGACGAGTTCAAGGTTCAAAGTTTGGAGGTTCAAAGTTAAGCGCCGATATCGGGCGGAAGCGGGCGGAAGCGGCAAGACGGTGCGGGTTCCCAATCTGAACGTGAAGTTCGATTTGACATGTTGTGTAGTGTGTAGTATATACTACACATCATGAAAAGCGCACTGGGCGAATACTTGAGGAAGTGCCGGGTGGAGAAGCAGGCCACCGATGGCAACTCGTTCTCCCTCCGCCAGTTGGCCGGGCGCATCGGCGTGGAGCCTTCCTACCTTAGCAAGATCGAGCGCGGACTGGAGCCGCGCCCTTCCGAGGAAACCACTCGCGCCCTCGCGCTGGAGTTGGGGGAGGACCCGGATGTCCTCCTGGCGATGGCCGGCAAGGTGTCCGGGGATTTGCAGGAGATCATTCGCAAGCGCCCGCAGTTGTTCGCGCAATTGATTCGCGAAATGAAAAATCTGCCGGACCGCGCCGTGCTGCGGGTCGTGCGGGAAGTGCGGGACGGGAATTGGTGAAAGGGAAAGGAAACATTATGATCGAACTCAAATCAAATAAGCTGGTGGTGAGCTTCCCGGAATTGCCATTCCAACCAAAGCTCGACATTGATCTGCAACGAACCTTGCGGATTCCCGACGACGGCAAGGATTATCCCTTGCCACCCGGCCTGGGCTCCTTTCCGTTGCGTCACATCGACGACTTTGCGCGGCGCGTGCCCGAAAGCTGGCTCAAGCGCGGCGGCGTGCTGCTGCCCATGTGGCAGGCGGAAGCGCTGTGGGTAAATTTTAATTCCCATTACGTTGCCAGTCGTTGGACCGCATACCCTTTCGCGGTCAAGGTGGCCACCGGCAAGATCAATGCCATTACCGGCGAGGCCTGGCGGCGCGGTCTGAGCCGGAATCCGCAGGATTACGTGGTGGTTCCGGAGCAACCGTGGCTGGATGGCTACTGCGTGGAAAAGGGCATCATCCGGCAGTTTGTTGCGATGCCCCTGGGCCAGGGCTATTCCGCCGAGGAACAATTGACCGGTGAAGCGGAATTCGGCGGCATGCAAATCGAAGTGTTTCCGATGAAGCCCGAGGTGTTTGAGAAGCGATTCCCGGAGCGAGAAGGATTAATCTTTCGGGACCGTTCCTCTGTGTTGAAATGCGCGGTCTTGCCCGAGGGAATGGGCCTGGCCCCCGGAGGCCGCATGCGGCAGGGAATCTACGACGACCCTTACTCGATTCACGACTGGGACACCGAACACAGCAGCCGCTGCTTCATTCACCTGGTGAATTCCGCCGCGTGGAAGGCCATTGCCGGGACGCGGCCGCCATCGAAACCGCCGACCGCCAGCCAATACACCAATGCCGGTTACCCGTGGTTCGACTATTACGATGCCGAACAGAAAGCCGTGGGCGGCTCAAAAATCCTGGACGCCCTCAAGAGCGTGGCGGAAATGGGGAAGCAAAAGGGCGCGCCGTTGCCTGATAACGAATCCGTCGCCATCACCAACCTCGTCAACCTGCGGGCGCATTTGCAGGCGAATCAGGTGCGTGAGTCGGATTTCTCCCAGTGAAACGCCCGGATCACGGCGTGCCTATGGCAGATCTTGCCGCATTTTGTTTGGTCGCCAGGAGCGCGGCGTTCACGCCGTTTCAACGCCGGCAGCACAAACCACGCTGAAGCGGGCTGAAGCCCGCGCCCCGCTGGCGGCCACAGTTAAACTTTAACCGCGCTAGCCAACCCGCGCGGCGAGTTGGTCAGCGGTGGTGTCGAGGTTGGTGTCGGGTTCGAGCCATTGCACGCCGGGTTGGGCGCGGAACCAGGTGAGCTGGCGTTTGGCGTATTGGCGGGTTTTGGTTTTTACGAGGTCGATGGTTTCGGCCAGGGAACGTTCGCCGCGGAGGTGTTCAACGACCTGGCGGTAACCGATGGCCTGCATGGCGGTGCGATTCTTTTCCAGGCCGCGCGCGAGAAGGGCGCGGGTTTCGTCCACCAACCCGGCGGCGAACATGGCGTCCACGCGGGCATCGATGCGCGCGCGCAAATCGGCCGGCTCGCGCTGGAGGCAGAAGAAGAATTCGGGCGGCGGCGTTTCCTCCCAGCCGGCGCGCTGGGCGGAAAACGGTTTGCCGGTGAGGCGAATGACCTCGACGGCGCGCACGACGCGGCGGGGATTGGCGCGGTCAATGCGGGCGAAGGTGGCGGGGTCGCGTTGCTCGAGTTCGCGCAGGAGTTGCTCCAGCGGCGCGGCCTCCAGTTCAGCGCGCAAGGCGGGATTGGCGGGCGGAGCGTCGCCGAGTCCTTCCAGATAGGCGCGAAAATACAGGCCGGTGCCGCCGCAGAAGATGGGGCGCTTGCCGCGCTTGGTCAGGTCCGCGACGGCGGCGCGCGCCAGGACCACGAAGCGCGCGGCGTCAAAGGGCTGGTCGAGGTCCGCCACGTCCAGCAGGTGATGCGGCACGCGGGCGCGTTCGGCGGCGGTGGGCTTGGAGGTGCCGATGTCCAGACCGCGATAGACCTGCATGGAATCGACCGAGATGATTTCGCCGCCGAGCAATTCCGCCAGGCGCAGGGCGACGCTGGATTTGCCGACGGCCGTGGGGCCGGCGAGGAACACCGGTGACATGGGTCACTCCGCTTTGGGTTCAGTCTCGGGCTGCGGGGGCGGCGCGGCGTGTTCGCGCTGGAAGGAGAGCACGAACAAGAGGCCCACGCCGATGCAGATGGCGCTGTCGGCAACGTTGAACGCGGGGAAACCGACTTCGCGCCCGCTGCGGGTCTGCACATAGAAATAGATGAAATCGATGACGTGCTTGTGGACGATGCGGTCGATGACGTTGCCGACGATGCCGCCGAACAGCAGGCCCAGTCCGCACGCGCCGAGCACGGTGTTGCCGTCGAAGTGCCGCCGCCAGATGACCAGCCCCATCAGCGCCAGCAGCGAGATGATGGAAAGCAGTTCGTTGTTGCCGCGCAAAATGCTCCACGCCGCGCCAGTGTTGCCCCAATGCACGAACTTGAAGAAGCCGGGCACGATGACTTTTTCATCCGCAAAGCCGAGATACGACAAGACCAGGAACTTGCTGAGCTGGTCGATAACGGTGATCCCGCAGGCGATTCCTAGCATCCGCCGGTCGGGATTGGGCATCATGCGCGGGTTGATTCAGCGGAGCGATGGGGCGCGTTCAGGTCATGCGCATCGGCATGAGAACGTAAAGAAACGGGCCGTTGATCTTGAGCACGCCGGGGCTCAATTCGTCGTTCAACTCCATGAACACTTCGTCCACTTCCAGCGCCTTGAGCGGATCCATCAAGTAGGCAGGATTGAACGCGATGGCGATGTCGTTGCCCTTGTAGTTGACGGCGATGCTTTCGCGGCCTTCGCCGACTTCCGGCGTGTTGGCGGTGATGGCGAGATTGTTCTTGGTAAAGGCCAGCTTGACGGAATTGGTCTTGTCGCTGGTCATGATTTCCGCGCGGCGCAAGGCATGGAGGAGTTCCTCGCGCACCAAGGGGATGCGTTCCTTGGTTTCAGCCGGGATGACCTGGCGATAGTTGGGATACGTGCCCTCGACCAGCTTGGATATGAGAATCGTGCTGTGGCCCTTGTCGTCGGTCAGGGAGAAGGAGACCTGATTGTCCGTGAACTTGATTTCCACGTCTCCCTTGGCAAGGAGCAGACGGTTCAGTTCGTTGATGGCCTTCGTGGGAACAATCAATTCGCCGCTGATGCCGGCGGAGACTTCTTCCTCGGCCAGGGCCAGGCGCCGGCCATCGGTGGCAACCGAGGTGATCTTGTCTTCTTTGAAGCTGAAGAAGATGCCGTTCAGGACGTAGCGCGTTTCATCGGTCGAGATGGCGAACGACGTCTTGCGGAGCATGCCCCGGAGCTTTTCCTGCGCGAGGACGATCTTCTTGTTTTCCTTGAACTGCGGGAGCGGGGGGAATTCCTCGGCGCCAATGCCGTTGATCTTGTAGTAGGAGGCGCCGGACTGGAGCGTGCAGACGTTGCGGTCGTTGACTTCGATTTCGATTTCCGCCGTGGCCAGTTCCCGAACGATGCTGAAGAAACGTTTTACCGGCAGCGTGGTGCCGCCCGGTTCCTTGACCTGACCTTCGACCGAGCAGGAAATGGTGACGTCCAGGTCGGTGGCGGTGAGGTCGAGACGATTGCCCTCGGCACGGAGCAGGACATTGGACAGAATGGGCAGGGTGGTGCGGGTGCTGACGACGTTCTGAACTGCCTGCAAGCCGTTGATGAGTTGATCCTTGGCAACAGTGAATTTCATGGCGCCCTTAATATGTATTCCTGCACAAGTAAAGTATCAGTCTTATTAAGGGCTGTGAATAAACGAAACAACCGGAGGTGTCAAGGTCAGCCCAAGCACTTACGCAGGGTAAAGGGGCGTGAAGAAATGTCGAATGAAAAACCAGAAGGGCGGCGAAGTCCGGGAAATCCGCGAATCTCGATTTCAATTCACAATCTATGCGCAGGAAATCAGCGGTTGCGGATGCGGTTAATCACAACCGGTAGTGATTGCTCGAGCACCGAAACCTCATCGCTTGTGGATTCGCGGCCCAAGGAAAACCTCACGAGCGAGTTCGCTTCGTCCTTGGGAACCCCCATGGCCAGGAGCACATGGGAAGGTTCCAGGGAACCAGCGGAACAAGCGGAGCCGCTGGAAGCGCAGATGCCTTCCATGTCCAATCCCGCGAGCAGAGCGATGCTGTCGCAGCCTTCCACGGTGAAAGAAACGGTGTTGGAAAGGCGTTGAGGAGGACTTTTAAGGAAAAGGCCGGAAACACGGGAAGAAAGGGCCTCCAAGTGATGCGTTAACGATAACATTTCCTTGGAATCGAACACTGGACGGGGAACAAAGCGTTCAAACGCCTCCACGAATCCGATGATGGATGCGAGGTTTTCGGTTCCAGCGCGACGCTCGTTTTCATGGCCTCCTCCGAAGAGGATGGGCTCCGGCAGTAGGGGCGAGCGGATGAACAAAGCTCCGGAACCCTTGGGGCCGTGGAACTTATGCGCGCAGGCGGAAACCAGATCCGCGTTGAATTGATGGATATCGGCAAACGGTTCTTTTCCAAACCATTGCACCGCATCGGTATGGAACAAAACGCCGCGTTCACGGCAGAGCGCGCCGAGTTCGGCCACGGGCTGGAGGGTACCGGTTTCGTTGTTGGCGGCCATGACCGAGACGAGGATGGTGTCCGGGCGGAGGGCGCGTTTCAGGCCGGCGGGATCGACGCGACCAAAGGAATCGACGGGCAGATAGGTGACCTCGAACCCTTGGCGCGCGAGTGCCTGGCAACTGTGGAGGACGGCGTGGTGTTCGACCGGCGAAGTGATGATGTGGCGGCCTTTGGATTGGAGGAGCCGCGCCGCGCCGAACAAGGCGAGGTTGTTGCTCTCAGTTCCGCCGGAGGTGAAGATGACTTCGCTGGGTTTGGACTTCCAGACCTTGGCGAGGCGGTCGCGGGCGTCATCGAGCAACGCGCGGGCGCGGCGGCCGACGTGGTGGACGCTGGAGGGGTTGCCGTAAACTTCCCCGAGATAGGGCAACATGGCCTCGCGCACCGCCGGGTCCAACGGCGTGGTGGCGTTGTAATCGAAGTAAATCGTCCGCACGCCCGAGAGATAGCACACGTAGCGCGGGTTTCCAACCTGCTGTATCGCCGATTTCCAATCGTAGGCCTCACTCGCGTCCACGGCGAAGGGGGGTAGCGCAAACGACTTCGTTCGGAGTCCCGTCGCTGTTCAAAGCGAGGGGAGGTTTCTTTGGTGGTTTGCGGGGGCGACGCCTAGGGACCAAGGGGTTTGACACACAATTCTGGTGGACAAAGGGGAAATGCTATCGCATTGCAAGGGGAGGAAAAATCTTCCATGGAAAGAAATATGAATTCTACGCGGCTGGGGCTCCTGCTCCTCACATTTTTACTGATTGCGCCTGGATGCGCGACGCAAGATATGGTGGTCACTCCGGGTTATGCAGGGCCGGCGAAAGTGACGCGGGACAGGATGGCGGAACACATGCAATATCGAGGTTTCGCGATTCTACGGCCGGCCGATCCCCGATGGTACTTCCGTTACGGAGAACAGAATCCGTTGACCGCCTTGTTTCGCTTGGAGGTGTCCTCTCCGGCCCATTCGTTTTTCGGCAGCGTCCGACATCAACGACTCCCCACCGCACCCGGCACACCCGGGGCATTCAAGGAATATGTCGATGCAGAAATGAAGCGTCTTGGTCCGCGCCATGAACTGGTTGCTTATGAAAGCGAGGTTACGACACTACAGGGACAACCGTGCGTCCGTTACAAGCAGAGGGTGTGGGACAGGGCGGCTGTGGGGGCCGATGAGCCCTTGTTGATGACGGTGGTGGGCTTCCACGTCATTCATCCAACGTGGGAGCGAACAGTGATAGTGGCCAGCTATTCCGAACGGGTGCCCAAAGATGAAGTGGCGGGCAATCTGGATGGCGTGGGGGCCGACTTTCTGTCGCGCGTGGTATTGGAATCAGCGCCGGGAGTAAAGTTGAAATGAAAGGAGCGCAGCCGACCCGTTTTTCAAGCGCACGCGGGGCGTGATTGAATGTCTTGGTTCGGAGTCCCGGCTTCAGCCGGCCGAGGCGTTGCATTAGGGATGGTCCATGAGCTGGCGATTGAATCGCAACTGCATCGTTACGGGTAAAGGCGGGACTCCGAACCCATTTTCGTCTGGCAAAGCGGGGGTGGAACTGTTACAAGGAAGCTACGGTATCAGAGGTTCACTTATGCGCGCGCAGGTCACCTTCCCTTCTTTACCGGCGCTTGTATTGTTCGCGGTCCTGCTGCTCGCGTGTCTGACATCGTTGCGCGCCCAGACCATCGACCCTTATTACGCGAACAATTATTCGTTCACGGACCTTGGGACGGTGCCGGGCGTGCCGACGTCGTACGGCGGGGTGACGTTCAAGGAAGGCGACCCGAACACGCTGTTGATCGGCGGGAGCGCCAACAATACGAGCGCGCAGATATTTTCCATCGGCGTGGTGCGGGGCGCGGGCAATCACATCACGGGCTTTTCGGGCAGCGCCTCTTTCTTCGCCAACGCGGCGGGCATGTCCTTCGGCGGCATTGACGGCGGGCTGGCTTACGGCCCGGGCGGCGTGCTGTTTTACACCAGTTACAGCGACAATTCCATCGGCCAGATCAAGCCGGGCAGCAGCGGGCCGGACCGGCAGATCAGCCTGACGCCGCTGGGTGTGGGGAGCTCGGTGGGCACGCTGGCGTTTGTGCCGGCGGGCTTCAACGGTGCGGGCCGCCTCAAGATTGCCTCGTACAGCGCCGGCATCTGGTATGACGCCACGGTGTCGCCCGATGGCGTGGGCACCTTCGACATACTGCCCAGCGGGCCGACCGTGAGCATCGGCGGCGGTCCGGAAGGCATCCTGTTCGTGGCGCAGGGCAACCCGCTGTTCCCCACACAAAGCGTGCTCATCTCGGAATACTCGAACGGCCGGATTGTTTCGTATGAAATGGACGCCAACGGCGATCCGGTGCTTGGCACGGTTCGCGTGTTTTTGTCCGGCCTCAGCGGCGCGGAAGGCTCGGTGGTGGATCCGTTGACGGGCGATTTTCTGTTTTCGACGTACGGAGGGGGCAGCCACGTGCTGCTGGTGCAAGGATTCACCATCGTGCCGGAACCGCGCACCTGGGCGCTGCTGGTGGCGGGACTTGCGGGAGTGATGGTGTCTCGGCGGCGAAGCGGGAGATGATTGGACGCAACAGGTCATCAACAACATGGGAAACACTGTGAAGATTCGCACGATGGCGGCTCCGCGGACGCCGCTCGCCACGTTCGATTCGGGAGAGTACCTAAGTGGGTTGGAGTTCTACGAAACGGACCGCCCGATTCGCGACGAGGATCGGGACGGCTTGGCTCAGTTCACCCATTTTCTAGCCTTCCTGGCGCTTCAGGCCAAGTCGAGCAAGTGGGCCGTCTCCATGGTGCGCCGGGGTACGTTGGCGTACCGAGCTTTGGAATCACATTTCAGTCAATTGGAAGGCTGGCAGGAGTTGGCGGAAGCCGAGGATGGTTTACATTACCGGCGATTGGTGAGCTTTCTTATGCAACACTTCCCCCCACATCCGCCAAAGGGACAAGGTACCTAACAAAAATCACTGAAAACGTTCAAGGTATAGCACCGGCTGCGCGTGTGACGCCCCCTTCGTCCCTCCGCCAACGGGCGGTTGATTGATGTGGGTGGTTCGGAGTCCCGGCTTCAGCCGGCCAAGGCGTCGCAAGAGCCTCCCGCGAAGATCACTAAGTCCGCAAAGGATCGGGAGATAATCCATAGGTCAACGGTTCCCATCACCTCACCTTTCAGAGTCGATCGTGCCCCTTGCGTTGGGTTTGAAAAAGCCTTTGCGCACTTGGCGTCCTTGGCGTGAGACAATTACTCGCTGGGCCAAATCGGGGGCTTGAGCTGGATGCTGAAATGGCTTAGTATGAGGCGACATGAAAAGGATGAGGTTCGCCATTCCTCACGCTGGGCCAAAACTCAATTTGGCCTAAAATAATCTAGGTGTCTCGACGCACCCGCATGCCATGATTCTCCGTTCACTCACCAAAGAAGAAGTGGAGGCAGCGCCCTACGAAGTCTGGAACGCTTACGTGGATTTGCTGGCGATGGAGGAGTTTGAGAGTCTCACACCAGAGCAGCGCCCAGCTCATCTTGTCTTTTGGTATGAGAGCGAGGTTCAGAACGGCGGACACTTTCAGTATTTCGAGAATCGAGGCACGGAGCACTTGGCTGCCACTGTTGAGGCGCTTGGCTTGCTCGGCGCGACTTGCCAGCAGCAGGTTCTTCGAGAGGCAGGTGAGCGATGGCTGAGTCATTCGCGTCCACGCATCCAGACCGCACAGGAGTTTTGCGACATTGCGCTTGAGGGTGAGTTCGACGCGCTTGATTCTCGTTTCCACGCTTGTTCGCCTTCACTCCAGCAGTGCCTTGAGACACACTTGGAGCAGCATCAGGCATCGTTTGTAAGTGTCACATGAACGAGACACCTAATCAGGGCGCCCACCGTCCGTTCGACCATCGCTGAATTGCGCGAGCGCGCGGTGCGTTAGGCACCGCAATGTCCGCCTCGCAACAGATTGTTGATCGTCTTCGCAGGCTCTCCGAGAAAGCGGGCAGCCGATTATCGGCCGCACCACCGCGACTCAAAGGTGGTTGCGCGGTTGTGGGGTGGTGGGCGCGGACACCTCGCTGAAGCGAGGTGAGAAGCCATGGCCGCTGCGCGCCTCATTGCTCCGCGACGTCGCCCGCCTCGGATTTGGGGGCCACCACCATGAAGATTCCCTTGAGGATCATGTACAGGCCGTAGAGGCCGACCATGACGGTGAGGGCGAAGAGTTTGAGCGGCAGAATGCCCATGCTAAGGAAAACGACGAGGGAGACGATGGGCACACAGACCAGGCCAATGCCGGTGAAGATTTTTTTGAAGCCGTTGCGCCGGATTTCAGCGGCGCGTTCCTGGAACATCCCGTCCACCATGGCGGAGGCTTCGTCGTAGGTGAAGCCTTTGCCGAGCAGGAACATGACGACGCTCTTCGGCTCGTCGCCCCAGGAGATTTTGGCGCGCGCCTCGACCTCGGCCTGGGTGCGGTTGGTCTGGCCGCCATGGATCAATGAGCCGGCGGGCGCCACGGGCTCGGGCGGTTCCGGGGAAGCAGACGCGGCGGGCGCGGGCGAGTGGGCCCCGGACGAGCGCACTTGCAGGCGGCGACCGGGTGCGGGCGTGCCAACGTCGTTGGGGGCGGGCGGAGGCGGCGGCGCGGGCGG
>JBFMBT010000146.1:0-12605 GCA_040754875.1 Verrucomicrobiota bacterium
GACTCATAATCGCTTGGTCGCAGGTTCGATCCCTGCTGGGCCCACCACTTTACGAAAACCACGGGGAGGCGTCGGTCTATGGGGCATACTACTTTTTGGGAAACCGGAACAATTGTTCCGGTTTCCCGTCCGGCCGTAGTTGGCGAACTCAGAGCTGGAGTTGGAGTTGTTCCACGTGGGAGGCGGCGATGGCGGTGGATTCCTCCTGGCTGAGCCATGGCTGCCACGCGGGCTCCGCGCCCTTTTCCTTGGGGAGCCAGCCGAGTTTGATGGGCAGGATCTCGCCATACACGGTGACGATGAGCTGGCCGCCACTCTTCTGGCCGATGCGCAGGGCGATCTCGGCGTCGCTCTTGCCCATGCTGCGCAGGACGTTCACGAAGAATGATCGCAAGCCGTGGCTGGTCCGGTGGCCCTGGCCGACGGCGCCAGCCACGCGCGCGAGGGCGTGGCTCAAAGCTTCGGCGCCGACGGGTTGGGTGGGGTCGTCCGGGCTGGGGAAAAACCACCTGGCTTTCGGATAGCGGTCCGCCAGCCAGCGGCGATGGGCTTGCATGCAGGCATCGAGCGCGCTGTGGATGTCGGCATACGGGAAGGTGCCCTTGTGGGTTTTGCTGCGGTAGAGCCAGAGCTTGCGGTTCTCGACAAAGCCGGCGTGTTCGCGGGTCTTGGCATCGATGCGCAGCCGGAGCATTTCGCTGACGCGCTGGCCGATCATGGACTGGAACAGGCAGAGCCAGCCGAGGACTTCGGACTTGGGGGACTGGAACAGGTAGCGCGCGAGGGCGTGCAGCTCGTCGCCGGACTGGGGCTGAAAATCGCGACAATGGGCGACGTCTTCCTGGAGTCGGAATTTGCGGCGCTCATCGCGAATGGGGTTGGTGACGATGCCGGTTTGCCGGGCGTGCTGGACGGCGCAGCGAAAAATGTTGGAGAGAGTGACGAGCTCGAGATCAATCACGCGATCGCCGGCGCCGGGGCCGGTGCCGCGGTCGATGTGGTTTTTGCGCCAGGTGTGGTAATCGACGCAGGTCTCGGGGGTGACGCGGGAGGCGCTGTGGCGGGCGCCGGGCCATTTCTTGAGCCAGGCGACGCGGGTTTCTTCTTTCTTGAGCTGCACGCCGGCGCGCCGGGCGCCGCTGCGTTTGGGGCAGCCGAGTTTGAGGTAGAAGTCGCACAGTTCGGCGAGGGATTTGGTGCGGACGAGGGGGTTTGCCGCCAAGCCTTTTTTGCTGAGGGCCAGATCGACCTTGAGCTTGGCGACTTCGAGCTCGGCGCGGCGGGGGGTTTTGGCGTCGAGCTTGGCCCACGTCTGCCGGCCCTGGTGAAACGGGCGCCAGTAGAAGTTGCCGGTGCGGGGATCCACCCAGACGCCGGGGACGCGGCGGCCGTTTTCGCCGGACGGGCCACTTTCGAACAAGGGCTGATAGGATTGGCGGCGGGGTTTGGTGAAATCAACGGGCAGGACGTTGCCGGCGGCGACGGGATTTGTTGGCTGCGGGTTCATGGGCGTGGTAGGTTCAGCCGGCATCCATCCCGGGCGGACAGGGGGAGGGATCGTCCGGACGATGAGAATCTTGCGAGAGATGGTCGAGGTGTTGAAGTTGCTGGCGCAACTGCTGCACCTCTTTTTCCAGGTGCTCTACTCGCGCCTCATACTGGTCGCGCTCCGTGCGGAGAACCTGGTTCTCCGCTTTCAACTGTTCCTCCGAGGTTTGCAAATTCGTTACCTTGAGTTCCGACTGCGCAAGAGACGCGCGCAACTCGCTCGCTTCGGTGGCGACTGATCCAGCGCGGCGGTCTGCATCGTCTTTCTGTATCCGCAGCAAGTTTACCTGCTCGCGCAGAACAGGGACCGCCCTCGCATCCTTGAAAGTGTTCGCCAGTTTTTCGATCCAAGGGAGCGGGTTCATGGGTTAGCGGCGTCGCGCAGGGCGCGGCGGGGCCGGGTGGGCCACACGGGTGCTCATTTGTTCCGCACGTTGACGTTGACTGTGGGATCCTTGGTGGAATCGAAGTCACCCATCTTTCCGAACGCGTCCACTTTGCCGTCTTTGAGCCGGACGAAGTACCTTTCCGCATACCTGGACTGGGTGACGATACGGTTGCCCCGTCCCAGATAGTAGATCATGTACTCGGTGCCTTCCTTGGCCGAGGTGCTGTGGGGTGATCCCATGGCTTGGAGCACGTCCGGCTTGGTCATGCCGACGGACAGTTTGTTGAGCCGGGAGGATGATGAGGCGCAGCCGCAGAGCAGCGCGACGAGGAGGGGGAGGATGTGTTTCATTGGTTGACTTTGCCGATGAGGACGTAAAGGACGACGAGGACGAAAGCGACGTTTGCGAGGGCAATCAGTGCGAGGCCAGCGTAGCGCAGCCAACGGTCGAGGACTTCGGCGCGGTTCTCTTCAGGGGCGTTGGTGGACGTCTCCAACATACAGAAGCGCTCGCGCGCCGGCGTCTCTGGATGTTTCGCCAAAAAGTCCGCGTCGCGTTGTGCGCGCGACGTCGGGCGTGAGTGCCAAAAGCGCTGCCACCAGGCATCAAAGCGGGCGAACAGTGTTTTCATGAACGGGGGAAGGGGATGATGTTGGTTGCCTCGGTCTGCCGGTACCGACAGCGCTCCTGGTCAAAGAGCCAGATTACGCGGTTCCGGCCTTGGGCTTTTTTGCGTCGTCTTTGTCGTTCATGATGTAGGCGCCGGCGACCTGCTCGGCCTGGTGCAGTTGGATCTGACGCTCTTCGTGGTGCTCCTTGTCCTTGCGGATCAGCTCGGCCATGTAGGCGGAGAAATTTTCGTACCCTTTCTCCTTCATCAATTCCTCGGCCCATTTGGCGACGAGCGGCGTGAGGCTGATGGAGGTGCGCACGTACTTTACCGGCTGCTCGGAGGCACGTTTTTTCGGCGGCATGGTGACTACATAACACTTATGCAAGGTTACGCAAGAAAAATGTTGACATTGTTATGATACTATCGTAACAAGTAGGAAAACATCACAACTATGAAGCCGATACGACAAACAATTTCCCTCCCGGAGGACCTCTCTGAATACGCCGAAACTCGCGCGGCGGAGATTGCTGCGATGACAGGCGACAAGCCGAACCTCTCGGCCTACATGCGTGCACTGATCGTGCAGGAAAGGCGGAAGCTTGGGGCTGCGAAGGGCAAGCGCGGGGTGAAGCGGGAAGCGGTGGCGGCCTGAGCATGGGCCGCGGAAAGGGATAAGGGAAAAATGAGCGCGCAAACGATCATGATCAGGATTGTGAAGCATCCGAAGTGGATCGGTGGCTCGGGGGCGGAGTGCCGGTGGGTGGCGGAGGAAACGACTACTAAACGGCGCGGCGGGTCGCTCTGTTGCGCGTCGTCCGCAGCGAAGCAGTGCGCCTTGAACTATTTCTTTGGTGGCAGCACCGCGCGGTTTGTGCAGGGACGTGCTGAACGCGTCTCGCTCAAGAAGGCCGGCAACGATCGTTACAAGGCAACCTATCACGAGGAGGCGGCATGAAGCGAGCCAACGAACTGGCGGTGGGGACGGTGGCGATCGGGTATTGGATGCTGGATCCGAGCGACATGTTCATGCCGGGGGAATTCCCGAACCGCGCGCGGCATGAGGGCATCCGCCTGGACGGGCGCGAGGTGACGGTGTGGCTGGAGCGGCCGGAGCCGGAAGGGGAAAGCAACAGCGGCGAACTGCATCGGGCGCTGGAACGGGAATTTGGGCCGCTGGTGAAGTTCATCGCATTGAACGGGCTGCTGGGCGAGTGCTCACACGGGGTGCACGTGGTGCTGGTGCTGCGCGATCGGCGGGCGGATGACGTGCGGTTGCTGGACCGGTGGATCTATCAGAATCCCAAGGAGGCGGCATGAGCGCGGTCCTCGCCGGACGGGCCACAGGTCCCCAATGCGCGGTGGGGCGTTATAGCGCGGCCGGATGCCGGCGGCCGGTGGCGTGGCAGAGCACGGTGAGCGGGTGGCCGGTGCAACTTTTCTGGTGCGAAGAGCACAAGCCTGAGTCCTCGCCGGACGGGCCACAGGGGAAGCGCAAGCACGGGCTGGTTCCTGTGACGAATGGGACGCAGAGGACGCAGGAGACGAAGGCCACCTAGCGGTGGGGTCACAGGTCCTCGCCGGACGGGCCACAGAAAAAACGGAAAGGCAAACTATGAGTGAGCAGGAAAATTTAGTCACAGGCACGGGCATGTCCCACGCGGGCACTGGCGGCAACGCCGGCGAGATACCTGGCGGTGCGGCCACTGGGTCCTCGCCGGCGACCGCGGCACCCAAGGTGGATACGGCGGCGGAGATCATGCTGCGGCTGCGGGATGATCTCTTGAATTACTGGGTGGTGCTCACTGCGGGGAAGCGGGCGGACAAGCGTCCGTGTGCGGATCTGGCGGAGGCGATGCGCACGGCGGAGTTGTGGTGCTCGCCGCACGGGCCACTGCCAGGCCAGGAGGGGCGCGAGGCGGTGGTGTGGGGGTCCACACCGGACGGGCCGTTGCAACTGGTGACGGTGTGTTTCGTTAATTTGCAGCAGGTGTTCATCGTGAACGACGCGGCCCTGCCACCTAGCGGTGGGGCGGGAAACGTAAAGGAATTCCCGGCGTATCGGGTGGAGACGCTGGCACAGGCGCCGCGGGCGGCATCGGAGGATCTGGCGGTGCCGGAGCGCATCGATGATCAATGGTGGACGCGCCAGGACATGGTGGAGCGGACGTCGTGGACGGACGCGATCGGTGTGGCGGCGGAGTGGGTGACGGAGGCGGGGTTTGCGGCGCGGGTTTATGGGTTGCCGGCGAATGCGGAGCCGGTGTTGATGCTTACGGTGTATCACAATCCGGATCCGGGCCCGCGCCATCGGTTGGTTTGGGAACCGGCCTTCGCGCCACCTGGCCGTGGAGCCATAGGGCAAACGGCGGCGCCGGCGCCGCACGTGATGGAGACGAAGGAGTGGCGGCGGGATCTGGACGCGGTGTTGCAGCGGATCAAAGGCAGTGCGCGCCAGGGCCGGGAGCGGAGCCTGGCGATCACGAAGATCCAGGAGGCAATCATGTGGCTGGGGATGGACCTGAAGGCGCAGAACGAGCCGAATCCGTATCCGCACAGTTACGATCCGAGCTCGCCGGTGATCGAGAAGACGGCGGATGGACTGAAGCTTTAACCACCTGCAGGCGATTCGAAAATTTCAGATTTCACATTTGAAAGTGGGCAACCATGAGTCTTCTGAACAAAACGGCGGTGAGAGACCTGGCGCTGCGGTTGTCGCTGGAAATGCGCGGCGGGAAGTTCAAGCGGGTGGGCACGTCGTTTTTGGATCGCATCGAGGCGCGCACGCGCGAGGTGATCGCGGCGGAGATTCACCGGCATCCTTCCCTGGGAGAAACCCTGAAATGACCACCTAGCGGTGGGGCCACAGGTCCTCGCCGGACAGGCCACAGAAAAAAAACAATGAGCGCGACAGAAACAGCGGCGGTGGCGGTGGCGAGGGGAACAGTTGTTCCGCTGACGGCGGAGGAGCGCGCGGAGCTGGCGCGGTGCGAGGGGGTGGTGCAACGGGGCCTGGCGGCGATGATCGAGGCGGGCCAGGCGCTCAAACGGATCCGGGAGGAGCGGTTGTACCGGGAGCAGTTTGGGACGTTCGAGGAGTATTGCCATGTGAAGTTTGGGATGACGGCGCGGCGGGTCCGGCAGATCTGGAGCGCGGGCGCGGTGGTCCACCACCTGGCGGTGGGGCCACAGTCCTCGCCGGACGGGCCACAGGGTGGGGCACCTGGCGGTGCGGCCATTTGTTTTCCGTTGCCGACGACGGAGAGCCAGGCGCGGCCGTTGGTGGGGTTGCCGGCGGCGGTGCAGCGGCAGGTGTGGGCGGAGGCGGTGCGCACGGCGCCGGGCGGCAAGGTGACGGGGGCGCACGTGCAAGCGGTCCTCGCCGGACTGGCCAGTGCTCGCCGCACGGGCCAATCCTCGCCAGACGGGGCTGATTTAAAATCTGATATTTCAAATTTGAAAGCCACTCCTGTGGCCCCACCGCCAGGTGGCAAGGAGGAGCGGTTGCGGGTGGCGGCGGAGGCGGCGATCGCGCGGACGCGGGAGTTGATGGACGCGATCGGCACGGCCGATTCGGTGGCAGCCGCCGAGGTGGCCACGGCGCTGGAGAAGCTGGAGCAGTTCACGGAGCATCTGACCAGCAAACGAATGAGGGCAAACGAATGACCATTGCGGTGATTTTCTTGGCGGTGGTGTTGGTGGCGGGGTGCGGACTTCTGGCGGGGCGGGTGTTGTTTGATTTCTTCGCCGGACGCGAGCGCGCGCCGCGCAGGCGCATCGAGGTGACGGAGGAGGATATGCGGCTGGGGGTGCGGTGCGGGCCGGGGTATTGCCCGGTGGCGCGGGCGCTGGCGCGGGCGTTCGGGCAGCCGGATTACCTGGGGATCGATTGGGTGGTGTGCGGGCCGGAGTCGTTGCGGGTGTTGACGACGGCAGGGTGGCAGGTGGCGCCAACGGCGCGGCGGGTGCGGCGGTGGATGCAGGATTTTGACCGCGGGCGGGCGCGAGGGCCGGTGGTGTTTGATGCCGAATTCCACCTGGCGGTGGGGCCACAGGAGCGGACAGGCCACAGCGCATGAAGCGGTGGCAGACAGCGGTGAAGGCGAAGGGCCGGAGGCTGCGGCATTTTGCGCGGTTCCGGCGGATGCGGTGGCGCACGCTGCAACAACAGCGCCGCCGCTTCGAAGCCACTAGCGTGGCGTCCACAGGAAAAGGCGAATGAGCGAGTTGCAGAAACGGATTGCGCAAGAGTTGGACGCGACGGCGTATGTGCCGCCGCGGCTGCCGCGCTGGGTGGACTGGCTCAAGTATGGCGGCTACCTGTGGGTCTGCTGCGCGGCGTTGCTGTCTTCGCTGTTGCTGATGCTGGTCGCGTATGGCGCGGTGCTCTTCAGCCTGGCGTACATGATCGGCTGGCATGCCGGCCGACATGCGGGCAGCAGCGCGGCGTTCAAGTGTTGGGAGGAAACGACCATGGCGGTGCGGCGGGCAGTCCTGGCCGGACGGGCCACAGGATCCTCGCCGGATGGGCCACAGGATAGGAAGGGTGACGAATGATGAGCGAAGGAACGAAGCAAATCAGTGGTGAGTTTTCGACGTTTGTGCCGTTTGGGCACGCCCTGGCGCAGTGGCTGTTGGCGCACCAGGGCAAGGTGTGCCTGCAGATCCCGCCGGAGATTCTGGACCCGGTGATTGCGCGGGCGAAGGCGAGCGCGCCGCCGCCGCCGGGGTTGGACGCGAGCAATTCGTCGTTCATGAGTTTTGGCGAGGTGAACGGGAAGCTGGTGCTGTTCTTCGATCAGCAGGTGAACGCGGTGGCGCTGGATGAGGACACGGTGCGGTTGATCGTGCAGTCGTATCTGCAAATGCGCGAGCGCCCGCGCAACTGAAGCCACGGCCACCATGATCTACGAATACCAGGTGCTGTATCTGTCGCCCGGCGGGATGAGTCTGCAGACTGTGGTGGTGCAGGCCTGCACGCCGGAGAAGGCGAAGGAAGCGGTGGGGCTGGCGGATCAGTGCATCGTGGTGGTGAGTGTGGGGCCCGGTCTGCCGGTGATCAATTGGCAGCAGCAGACGTTCAACCGGGCCGAGGCGGCGGTGTATCTGCGGTGCACGCCGTCGCAAGTGGACAAGCTGATGGCTGACGGGCAACTGCCGAAGGCGCGCTATGGGTATCCGATTTTTCGCCGGGCGGACCTGGACGCGGTGATCCAGGCTCGGATGGAACCGTCGGCGGTGGCCAACTCGAATTGATGCGAATGAACACGAATCATAATTTGGGCAGCGCGGCGGTTTTCCCCGCGCCTGGGCGGTCTCCCTGCGCAACTCATCCGCCAAGGCGTTTCCCTGCCGTCGCGCTGCCCTGCTCGCCGCAGGGGCCACTCCTAACCGGAGGGGTCACAGGGCAAAAGCTGGGAGCCCCAAACCAATTTGGCGGGACGGCCCGCGCTCATACCTCGGGATTCAAGCAAGACCATTCCCCCCGAGTGGGCCGTTCCGCCACAGTCCTCGCCGGACGGGCCACAGAAAGGTGAAGCATGAATGACGAGCTGATGGATGATCCCGTGTTGGTGCTGCAGCAGATCCGGGTGCAGCCGAGCGACGTGGCGTTTGACGAGAGTCCGGACGCCGGGGATCCGCGGTGCATTTGTTCGCGGTGCCAAAGACACCTGGAGGTGGGGCCACAGGGTGATTGCCCCACGGTGGTGCGCGTGTGGAATGGGGAGGAGGGCGAGGCTGCGCTGGAGTGGCGGTATTGCGCGTTGTGCGCGGCGGCGCCGCAGGGGGAGCCGTTGCTGGCGTTCCCGCCGTATCGCGAGGATGGGCCGGTGCCGGGGATCCCGGGGCATTGGACGGCGCGGGAGTTGCAGTTGCTCGTGTCGTTCCTGGCGTGGTTCATCCAGGCGCCGTGCTGGAATGTGCCGTTCGAACATGCGGACGCGCCGCCGGCGGATCCACTGATTGATCTGCGCCGGCGGGTGGTGGGGCTCGTCCTCGCCGGACGGGCCACAGGGGACACGGTGCGGGAGATCTCGGCGTGGTTGGATGACGCGCTGGAGATCGGGCTGGATCCGCTCTGATTGCAGAATTGCAAATTTAAAATTGGAAATTTGAAACGATGAGCCGGCGGCGACAACCACGGCAGTGTGTGCGGTGCGGGTGCACGGATGATCGCGCGTGCCTCCTAGCGGAGGGGCCACAGGTCTGCGCGTGGGTGGATGAGGCGCGGGTGTATGCCGAGGTGCAGGATGTGTGCACGGCGTGCCTGACGCCGCAGGAGCGGGCGGTGTGGGGTGCCGGCCGGACGTTGTATGTGGCGTTTGCGGCGGCGGACAAGGCGCTGATGGCGATGGTGCACGCCACAAACCAGGGCCTCGCCGGCCGGGCCAGAGGGAAGGTGACGGGCAAGAAGCTGGATAAAATTTGATGAGCGCACAGCTTTCCATTTTTGGCGGTGAAGTGACGGAGCGGCAGCGCCGGAAGGACGAGCCCAAGGGTTATGCGAAGCCGCCGGGGAGCGGTCCCGCGGGGGAGACGTGCGGGACGTGCGCGCACGCGGTGAAGGTGCGGGGCGGGCGGCGGGCGTATTGGAAGTGCGCGGTGATCCGGCATCGGTGGACGCACGGGCCGGGGACGGATATCCGGCTGAAAACGCCGGCGTGCTCGATGTGGGCAGCAGCACCTGGCGGTGCGGCCACAGGTGGAAAGGAAACGATATGAATCCAACGACTGGAGAATTTCGCGAGTTTCCCGACGGGCACGTGCCGGCGGGCTGGGTGGAGCTGGGGTGCCCGCCGAAGCCGGATTGCCCGGTGTGCCGGGGCCAGGGATCCAAGCGGCATGTGAAGCGGGGGCACGTGTGGCACACGCCGTGCCCGTGCACGCAGCCCAAGGCGAGCGCGCTGGTGGCCAGGGAGTGGAGCGAATTCCGGCAGGTGTGTTACGGGCGGGGCCTGCTGCCGCCGGCGCAGGAGCTGCAGGTGCGGCAAGCGTTTTACGCGGGCGCGCTGGCGATGCTGGCGCTGACGGACAAGGTGGCCGGTGAATTGCCGGAGCACGCAGCGGTGCAGGTGCTCGAGCTGGTGCGGCGCGAGCTGGCGTTGTTCGGGAGCACTGGTGGACGCGTGGCGGACACGAGGCCCGAAGCGGCGGCCGAGGGGGCGGTGGATGAGAATGTGCGGGAGCGGATGCGGAAGATCGCGGCGGCGGTGGACGAGGAGCTGCCGGTGGGGTGGGGTTATGTGGCGCTGACGTTTCCTTTCGATGAGCGGCCGGGCCGGATCAATTACGTGAGCAACGGGCGGCGCGAGGATGTGCTGGTGGCGCTGCGTGATTTTCTCCGGATGGTGGAAAACAACCCGCAGGGAGGGCACGTATGATCGGCCCCGGTAAATACGATGCGGAGGCGCAGCGGCTCTTTGAAGAGACGCGGGCGGAATCGGTTTTGATCGTGGTGGTGGGCGGCAAGAAGGGCAATGGGATCAGCGCCAAAAACACGGGTATCGTCGCCGGGAAAAGATTGGCGGACTTGTTGCGCGGCGTTGCCGAGGGCCTGGAGCGGGACGCGCTGCTGGCGATGGCCGCGGCGGCGACCGAGGCGGCTGGAGCCGTCAAGACGTATGAACTGGTGAATGACGGAGCGGCGATCAAGTGCCTGCGCTGTGGGATGACGAGTTATCATCCGCAGGACGTGGCGCACAAGTATTGCGGCAACTGCCACGTGTTCCACCACCTGGCGGTGGGGCCAAAGGAGTATTCATGAGCGCGCGCAAAAGCCATCGCCGGCAACTGCTCGGTTACGTGGGCGCGGACACGGCGTGCCGGATGTCGCCGGAGCTGGCGTGCTCTACCGGGGAGGGCAATTTGCTGACGTTTGTGTGGCTGGTGAACCCGGCGACGGCGCGAGTGCTGCGGGTGATGTCGATGCCGCGTTATGAGGCCGAGGAGTTCGCGTGGATCCAGAGCAAGCTGTGTGGTGTGGCGCTGGTATGGCGCGCGGGGAAAATTTTGTCCATTTATCGCAGCGGCGCCGTGATCTGGCGCGGCATCGATGGCTTCATTCCGGATGCTCAACTGCGTCTGCAATTTGCTGCTGCATGAACCCTCCCGCCATGAACCCTCCCGCCATGAACCCTCCCGCCATGAACCCTCCCGCCATGACGGGGGCGGCGGAACAATGGAAGCAGGTGGGCGCGGCGCTGGGGTATGCGCTGCGGCGGTTCAATCTTTCGAAGACGGAGCGGCAGGTGGCGGAGATCATCCTGGAGTATTCGTTTGAGTGCGGCCGGGCGAAGGCGTGGATCCCGAACTTGAAGTATTTTTGCCAGCGGACGGGTTTGAGCAAGGGGAAGGTGTGCGAGCAGATCAGCCGGCTGCGGCGCAAGGGGGTGCTGGAGCGGGTGGACACGGAGCGGGGGGTGTATGCGCTGGTGCCGGACCCGACGCTGTGGCGCGGGGTGATTTCCCACTTTGAGTGGACGCGGGAGATGTTACAGTTGCACGACTGGCTCTGCCGTCTGGATCCGGAGGAGGGAGAGTTGCTGCCGGACGCGCCGGGGATCGGCGACGCAGTGCGGGAGATGGCAGCGGAACAATTTCAGCCGACACGCGGTCCCGTTACAGGGGCCGCCTGCCCGGGCCAGGCAACGGCGGACGCGCCGGAGCGGGGCAGCAGCGGAGGGTCGGCTGGGCCAGGTGATGCGAGCGCGGAACACGGCTCGACATTAAAGCGCCCGGCGGAGGCCGACAAGCCTGCGCCGGGCGCCGCTGTGTCCGCGCGCGCACCCGGGGCGTACCGGCGGCTGGCGCAAGACATGCGCGAGGCGGTGGCCGCGAGTGGTGTTCCCGAATCGGGAACGTTACCGAATCGGGAACAGACGGCGGCGGCGGCAGGGCGTTCCCGAATCGGGAACGATGCATTGCCGCCAATAAAATCAGGCCAATCGCCGCCCATTCCCGAATCGGGAACGGCTACCGGTACCGGTACATCGGTTAACCGCTTCTTCGAAGAAGCGGTTAACGTTGAAACGGTGCCGGACCTGCTGAAGCGGTGCCGCGAGTTGTTTGGCCCGGAGGAAATGAAGCAATGGGGCAAGTTGTGGGCCAAGCGCGCGCATCATGAGCCGGGCAAGTTGGAGCGGGTGCTCAACGCGGTGGAGATGGACATGCGAGAGCGCGGCGTGGGCCCCAAAGGGGTGCGCAGTGTGCCCCGGCACGCGATGGATCTGTGGAAGAGGTTTGCGCCATGACGGACGAGTTCAAAAAGACGGCGCTGGCGCTGGGGTTGCACAAGCTGTTTTGCGCGCGCGGCTGGTTTGACGTGTGCACGCTGGACGAGCTGGTGAAGCTGGTGGGCGTGAAGTTGACGGATCAGGAGCGGGCGGCGTTTCATTTGATGCATTGCGTGGATTACACGGTGATGCCCGAGGGCCACAAGGAGGAGATGATGCGCCGGGTGCTGGAAATTTTGCGGCGCTCGCCGGAGGTGCAGTGGAGTGTGCAGGATTTTCGGGCCATGATGGAGCCGGTGCGCGTGGAGGTGGTGAAGCCGGAACCAGCGCGGACGGTGCAAACAGTGATGCGTTACACGGAGGTGACGGTGTATTTCCGGCGGCCGTGGTGGAGGAGGTTGCTGTCATGACAGACGTTGAAATCAAGGAACTGGAGCGTGTGCGGGCGCACGCGGAGGGCAACCGTTACACGATGGGGATGTTGCGCGAGGTGATCGCGGGACGGCGGGCGCCGTGTGGGGATGATGAGCGGTTTGTGGCGCACGTGGAAGATTACCGGGTGGTGGCGAGCATCGAGGAGCAGCCGTGCGGCTGGTGCTGGCATGTGTCGTTTTCCAAGCCGGGCAAAGGGGTGAAGGTGATGACGACCGACGAGATGGAGCGTATCCTGGCGGTGTTATGCGCGGCGCCCGGGACGTGGCGGCGGTGGTGGGTGGATCCCACAACGCTGAGCGCGAACGTGGTGCTGCCGGTGAGCAAGGAACAGGCGTTTGCCGTTTGAGGATGAGCGAGGAGAATCCAGGGCCGCGCGCGGTGGAGGCTTTT
>JBFMBT010000146.1:12705-15961 GCA_040754875.1 Verrucomicrobiota bacterium
GGCGGCGGTGGTGGGTGGATCCCACAACGCTGAGCGCGAACGTGGTGCTGCCGGTGAGCAAGGAACAGGCGTTTGCCGTTTGAGGATGAGCGAGGAGAATCCAGGGCCGCGCGCGGTGGAGGCTTTTGAGGAGATCTTGCTGGAGCGGCTTCATGAATACATTTCCCCCGATTTGATGGGTGAACAGACGGTCATCTGCTGGGTGTTCCGCGGTCAGAGGCACACGTGGGGAGTTCTCAGGCTCGCCGCTGCAAGGTCGACACTTGGCCGGGTGGAGTATCTGGCCGGGGAATTTGCGCAGGCCATTGTGGCCTCGGTGGCCAAGGAAATCAGGGACGTGCCGCCGGAGTATTTCGGCGAGCTGGCCGGCAGATTGGTGAAGCTGCTGACGTGGTGGCTGCCGGAGCCGCGTGTATGCCGCGTGCCGCTGTTGACTGTGCTCCCGGTGCGAGTGGTCTCTGGGTGGGATATGCCGGCGGAAGGGTGGGATGGTTCCATCTGCGCGGTGATGGAACCTCACCGGCGATTGTTTGAAGCGACGCAATCACGCCTTTACCCGCAATTTGCGCTGGCGGACTCGAACCGCGATCGGGCGTTTGCGCGGGCGATCGCGCTGTGGTGGAACGAGCCTGACGACCTGGTGCGGCTGCGGATGCGCAACGAGTTGGGGAGCCAGGCGAGTATTATGTCTGACTTGTTGGTGGCGCGCTGCAACACGCGGCCGGGCCTGGCGGGGAGCATGCGCATGGTGGTGCGCGGCCGCAATGCGCAGGGGCGGCGGACCTGGCAGCGGCTGCCGGACGCGCCCGGGCCGGTGCCAGGGATTCCCCCGAAGGAGGAGTGATGGGGCCGATGTGTGGGGGCGCGGCGGCGAATTTCGCAACGCACCATAAAAGGCCACAGGTTGCGCGGTGGGCGTGGGTGTGCCAGAGTAGCGGCATGTCCAAGGAGGGCGAGGCGGTCAAGGAGGCGGCGAATTTCGCAACGCACCATAAAAGGCCACAGGTTGCGCGGTGGGCGTGGGTGTGCCAGAGTAGCGGCATGTCCAAGGAGGGCGAGGCGGTCAAGGAGGCGGCGGGCGTTCCATCGAACGATCCGAAAATCATCGTCATCATCGAAACGGCGGCGGACGCGCAGGCGGCCATGGCCATTCACGCGGAGACGCAGGCGGAGCGGGACAAGCTGAAGGCGGAGCTTGACCGGGCGCTGGCCGTGGCGCGCGCGCGCTTTGAGGCGCGGATCGCGGCGCTGGACAACGAACTGGCGCAGCAGACGGCGGCGTTGCAGCAGTGGGCCACTGGCGTGGCGGCCACAGGGGCGGACGGTGCGCACAGTTTCTCCAATGGATCCAAGCGGCTGGAGTTTGTGGCGGGGTATCTGGGCTTTCGGGCGACGCCGGCGAAGCTGGAATTGGCGGGGCCGGAGTGGACGTGGGACAAGGTGCTGGAGAAACTGACGAAGGGGTTCAAGCGGTATATCCGGATGAACCCGGAGGTGAACAAACGGGCGTTGCTGGCGGACGCGGAAAAGCTGGGCAAGAAGCTGAAGCGGCTGGGTGTGTGCGTGCGCAAGGGCGAGTCGTTTTACGTGGAGCTGAAGCCGTCGGCGCCGGCGCCGGCGGAGGAGCTGAAGGCGGCCTGACCGTTCACGCGTGGCGGAGTTTGTAGAGGGCTTCGGTGGTGGATTTGGCGCGGAGGCGGCGGAACGCGCCGGACAGGTGAAACTTGACCGTGGAGGCGGAAATATCCAGCTCAGCCGCAATCTCCTTGACGACTTTGCCCCGCTCTCTGAGGCGAAGAATCTCCCGCTGGCGTGGCGACAAGAGTGTCAAACCGGCGCTGCGTTTGATCATTGGTGACAGTTAACCACAAGGGCAAGGTGGGAGCAACCCTACCTGTACTTTTGGCCAGCTAGCCGTACGGCCAGCTTACGCGCGCGGGCCAAGGTGTGCGATGCTCATGCTCGATAGATGGCCAACAGACGACGTGCCAACAAGGCCAAGCAACGATCCCGTGGACGACCCCCAACAATCACCCTGCGCGTGGTGCGCCAGGTGTCGGGGTTGATGGCGCGGGGGTTGACGGAGGAGCAGGCCTGCCAGGTGGCGGGGGTGAACCCGGAAACTTACGGGCCGGCCGTGAGCCGCAACGCCGAGCTGCAAGACGCGCATGCGAAGGAGCTGGCGAAGTTCGTGGATAAAGCCACGCGCAGCATCTACGGCGGCAAGAAGGGGTGGCAGGGCAAGGCGTGGTTGCTCGAGCGGCGGCACCGGGCGCAGTTCAGCCGGACGGCGGTGGAGGTGAACGTGGCGAACAACACGGTTTGCCTGGGGATGACGGAGCCGGAGCTGGTGGAGCTGCAGGCGGTGGTGGCACGGCTGTTTTTGGCCTCAAACAAAGCAAAGGATCAACGGTATGAAAGTTCTCAAATTCCTGATGTTCACGGCGGTGGCGGTGGCGCTGGGGCTCCTGCTCACGCGCGAGCCGGCGACGGCGCAAACGAGCAGCACGACGACGGCGGACCTGGTGGCCTTCAGCGCGAAGGGGGATGACGGCACGACGCTCTCGCACGTGATTCTCTCGGCCGAGGGCGTGGGCGTGCCTCGCATCCAGTTCATCGATTGCAACTCGGACAAGGCGGGCAGTGCGCTGACGTTTTACTCGGCCGGCACGCCGCTGGCGATCGCGAGCAACGCGACGGCGAGCACGACGCTGGCGGTGGTGACGACGAGCGCGGGCCTGGCGAGCAACGACGTGGTAGTCATTCGAAAACGGGCGACCGACACGTATGTGCGCGCGGTGGTGACGACCAACCAGGTGACGAACGTGACGTTCACGGCGGCGCAGACGGTGACGGCGGGCGATCTGATTTATGAGATGTCCGCCAACGGGGCGATCGGCGTGGGGGCGACGAGCAACAAGCTGTTCCAGGCGTACGGCAACACGGGCGTGTACAACGGGCAGCGGGGGCGGCCGGTGTTGATCGAACTGGATGGCACGAGCGACGCCTACATCAAACTGGTGAGCGGCTCATACGAGCGCTGAGCACCTAGCGGTGCGGCCACAGGACACGAAGTACTGAGCCTGGTTTAGATTTTGCTTTTATGGTGGGGCGCGGCAATGCCGCTGCGCCCAACAAGGAGGCGGTTTCAATGGCCGGCAAGGCGCCAAGGAGGGTGCGGGTGGCGGAGTTGTGGCCACAACAAAAACAAGCACAGGCGAACCCCCCCCGCGTAGCGAACGTGATCCGGGAACAG
>JBFMBT010000147.1:0-15957 GCA_040754875.1 Verrucomicrobiota bacterium
CGACGCGTTTGCGCTGGATTTGTTCGGTGGTGCGCGAGGAGCCGGGGTTGAGCACATCGGCCGCTTCAAATTGCTGGTAAACCTTTTGGTAGGCGAGGGCGGCGGATTCCATGCGCCGCATGACGGCGGCGCCGGCGGCAACCACCTTGGCCTCGTTGCCGCGCATCTCCTTGGAAGCCTTTTCCATCTGGGTGCGAAGCTTGGTGGCCCGTTCGGCGTCCACGGGGAGGCCCTTTTCGCTGTCGTATGATTTGCGGGCATGCTCCTCCATTTCGGCAAGTTCCTGCTTGAGATTCTTGCGGGCCTGGGCGTTGCGGACTCCGGTGGCAAAGCCGTAGCCGAGGAGCACGAGAAATCCGGAGCTGATGATCAAGCCGGCCAGGCCCTTGCCGACGAGGCCGCGCGGACCGTGCCGGGCGATGCCGCACAAGGCAATGAACGCCGCGATGAGGCCCGAGGCGGCGACCGACGCCGTGACCGCAAAAACGGCCAGCGCACCTTCGCGCGAGGACACGGCGCTGGTGCCGGTTTTGGCGAGGGAGCCGAGCACGGCGCTCAAGCCAAAGGCAATGACCGGCGCGACAAGGCCCCACACGGCGGCCTTGTGAGCGAAGGAATCCTCCGAGTCAGGCGGGATTTGCGGCGGTAACGGGGGTGGAACTGGCATGGCGTTGTCGAGTTTTTCGTTGCGTGTTGACCGACCTCGAATGCAGAGAGATTAAGGCGGGGCGACGCGGATGGCGAGCGCAATTCGTCGGTGTGAGCGCCGTCTTCTTGCTTGCCACCGTGCGCGGGGTTCCGCACGTTTTGCCGGATCAAAGCGATGAAGCGATTCCTGACATTTGTGGTTGTCGCGCTGTGGTGCGTGGCCATGGCTGGCGCCCAGAATGCGCCGTTGCGACCCGGGCTGGTGGCCACGGCATCCGACGGGGCGCGCAAAGTCACGTTCGTCGCGCCCGCGGCGAATTTCTCGCTGGCAGCGGACCAATCGGCGCATCCGCAGCTCAAGCCGGTGTTCAGCATCGAGTGGAACGGCGTTCTCAATCTGGTGCGCGGCGGCACTTATACGATCACAGGCGATGCGCGCGTGTTCATCGACGGGCAGGAAGCGCAGGGCAAGCCGGTCCAACTGGAAGCGGGCGAGCGCGCCTTGCGTGTCCAGTACGAGCGCAAGGGCAATGCGCCGGCGCGGCTGCAATTGCAGTGGCAATCCGATTTCTTCAAGCCCGAGCCCATTCCCGCCAGCGTGCTGGGACATCGCAATGCGCCGGCGGAAGCCGCGAAGACCGCCGCCATCGAGCGCGGACGGCACCTGGTGGAGGAACTCAACTGTATCGCGTGCCACAAGGCCGGCGGCAGCCTGTTGCAAGGCCGCCAGGGGCCCGACCTGTCGCGCGTTGGCGAGCGCGCGAACGCGAACTGGCTGTTTCACTGGCTGGAAAACCCGCGGCACTTTCGCGCGGCGGCGGTCATGCCGGTGGTGTTGGCGAGCGCCAATGACCGCGCGGATGCGGCGGCTTACCTCGCCGGACTCAAGGGCAACGGGCCGGTTGCGGCTCCCGCACCCAATGCCGGGCGTGCGGCGCGCGGCAAGGAGCTCTTCAACACGGTGGGCTGCCAGGCCTGCCACGGCGAAGGCGGAGTGTCGCTCGCGGGGATGGGCTCGAAGACCACGGCGGCGGCTTTGGCAAAATATCTGGAGAATCCCCTGGCCGTGGATCCCAGCGGCCGCATGCCGCATCTGGCGCTCTCCGGCGAGGAAGCGCTGGCCATCGCGGAGCATCTGGTGACCGCGCGCAACGGCGGCTTCGAAAAACCGGCGCCGCCGGGCAATCCCGCCCGCGGCCGGCAGGTCGTCGCTTCCAGCGGCTGCCTCAATTGCCACACGCTCAAGGACGCGGGCGATTTGAAGAACACCTTCACGGCGGCGGCGCTCAATGAATTGCAACCCGCGCGCGGCTGCCTGGCGGAGCTGTCGTCCGGCAGGGCCCCGCGTTACGAGCTCAGCGCGAATGAGCGCGGCGCCATCGCGGCGTTTCTCGCCAGCCCGGACGTCTCGCCCGCGCCAGTGCAGGATTTTCACCGGCTTGCGGCGAGGTTCAATTGCGTCGCGTGCCACGAATTGAACGGGCCGGCGAAACTGTCGTTCGAGGTGAATCAAGCGCCGCCGCCGTTGCCGGATGCGGGCAACAAGCTGCGGGCCGCCTGGCTCGACCAGGTGCTGAACCACCACAAACGCATCCGGCCGTGGATGGCGTTGCGCATGCCGCATTTTGGGCCGGACAACGTGGCGCCGCTGGTGCAATTGTTCGCGCAACAAGCCGGCGCGGAACCCGGCCAGGGCGCGACGATCGCCGCCGCGTCACCGGAGGAGATCCAGGCGGCGGGCAAGATCATCGGGCAGGGCGAAGGGGGATTGTCGTGCATCAATTGCCATGATTTTCGCGGTGAAAAATCCGGCGGCGAGATGCGGGGGCCGGACATGACGGAGATGTATGCGCGCATCCGCGTGGACTGGCTCAAACGCTGGTTGCGCGAGCCCAGCCGCATCCAGCCCGGCACGGCGATGCCCGCGTTCTTCAGCGACCTGCCCGAGGCGCAGGCCGAACGGATGATTCAGCAGATTGTCGTCGCCTTGTCCGCCGGCTCGAACATGCCCATTCCGCAGGGTTTGAGTGAAGCCGCGCAAGAGTATCTGCTGCTGGTCAAGGACGAGCCGATCACCTTCCGCACGTTCATCCAGGATTCCTCGCCGCGCTCGATCGCCGTCGGGCTGCCGGGCGCGCAGAACTTTTGTTTCGACGCCGAATTCTGCCGGCTGCGTTATGCGTGGACGGGCGACTTCCTCGATGTGAAACCGGTCTGGGCCAATCGCGGCGGCGCGCAGGCCAGGATACTTGGCGTGAAGTTTTACACGGCGCCGGACTCGCATTCGTTGCGGATTGGCGACCCTGGGAAGGAACCGGCCGTGCGGTTCAAAGGCTACCAACTCATCAACAAGATTCCCGAGTTCATGTACGAACTCGACGGGGTCCTCGTGCGCGAATTGATTGCGAAGGCTCCCACCGGCCGCGGGCTTGCGCGCAAGTTCACCCTGAGCGCGCCGGGCAAGGATGTGTGGTATGTGGCGGGCGCGGCCAGGGATGTCACCCTCACGTCCACCGCGGGCAAATTCGTGGATGGGAAACTGAAGATTCCCGGCGCGCAAAACGTGCAGTTCGAAGTCACGATCCTCGCCAAGTAGGCCGCCAGGGGTTTCCAGATTTCCCTTCCTTTCCGTCGACTACCGTGTTCAATGCCCTTGCCGTCCATGCAATTGAACATCCAGAGCGACGACGATTACAACCGTTACCTCAACGGCTGCCTGAACAAACTCGTGGCCAAGAACAACCGCCTCATCGAGGAGTTCGAGCTCGGGAAGTTTGAAGCGTGGGACATCGACCAGGAGGATGGCCGACTGGTTTTCTCCGACCCTCAGGGACGACCGGGCGTCGAAGCCGCCGTCTGCTTCATCGGCACTTTTTCCCAGATCACCAACACGTGGCTCTGGGCCTGGGGCAACCGCACGGTCGCTCCGGGAATGGCCCGCGATGTCGCCACGCTCAAAGTCGTCGGCCAGGAAAACGGCATTCCGGATTTCACCGAGCAAAAGTGGCCGTGCGATGACAAGGTCGCCTGGGCGATGGCGGCCGCCGCCACTGAGATTCTCGGCGGCAAGGGTGTTTATGCGGCGCACCTTGATGACAGCATCCTGTTCATGATGTACAAGGACGTGCGCAAGGTGGAATAGGATTGCGGCGCAACTTTTGGCTTGGGTTCGATGGGGGATTTGACAGATTGGCGCCGCATGTTTTTTGCGTTGCCCAGGGTTTCCGCGGCAAACCAGGAGTTGGATGATTGGTTCACGCCCGGGCGCTTCACGGTCTTTTTGCTGGCGGCCATTTTCGCCGCTTACCCCGAGGTGATGCTGGGGAGCCACACGTTTTTCTATCGCGATTACGGGCATTTCGCGTATCCGCTGGCGCATTATCATCGCGAGGCGTTCTGGAACGGGGAAATTCCGTTGTGGAATCCGCTGAGCAATTGCGGGCTGCCGTTCGTGGCGCAGTGGAACACAATGGTGTTTTATCCGCTGTCGTTGATTTATCTGCTGCTGCCGATGCCGTGGGCGCCGGGATATTTTTCGCTGGCGCATCTGTTGCTCGCGGGTGTGGCAATGTATTTCCTGGCGCTGCGATGGACGGGCAATCGGTTTGCGGCGGCGGTGGCGGGCACGGCTTACGCGCTGAACGGGTTGACGCTGCACAGTGTGATGTGGACGAACAACATCGCGGCGCTGGCGTGGATGCCGCTGGTGGTGCTGTTCATCGAGCGCGCGTGGCGCGAAGGCGGGCGGAGGCTGGTCATCGCGGCGTTGCTGGGCACGGTGCAGATGCTGGCCGGCGCGCCGGAAATCATTTTGTTCACGTGGCTGGTCTGCGCGGCGGTGCTGGCGGGACAGTTGTTCGTGGATCTGGCGGGGAAACTGCCGAAACGGCCGACGCTGAACGAGGCGAAGCTGGTGGGTGAATGGGTCTTGCGATTTGTTGTCGTGGCGGTGCTGGTGGCGGGATTGGCCGCGATTCAGTTGATGCCGTTCCTCGATTTGCTTCAGCATTCGCAACGGAGTGAAGGCTTTGGCGACAGCGGTTGGTCGATGCCGCCGTGGGGGTGGGCGAATTTTCTCGTGCCGCTGTTTCACGCGTCACCGTCTGTCACGGGCGTGTTTACGCAGAACGAACAGCAATGGACGTCGTCGTATTATGCGGGCATCGGCATCGTGGCGTTGAGTTTGCTGGCGGTGTTTCAAGCGCGGCGGCAACGCGTGTGGCTGCTCGCGATGGTGGCGGGCTTTGGCCTGCTGATGGCACTGGGCGATGAAGGGGGCGTGTACGCGTGGTTTCGCGCGCTGTTCCCGCAGGTAGGTTTTGCGCGGTTCCCCATCAAGTTCGTGGCGCTGGCGATCTTCGCGCTGCCGTTGCTGGCGGCGTTTGCGGTGCCGCGTTTCACCGAAGGCGGCGTGGCGACATGGCGCGAGGCGGGGGCGGCGGCGTTGTGGGCGGGGCTGGCGCTGGTGATTTTGTCGGCGGTGATTTTGATTTCGGCGGCACGCGATCCGTTCCCCGATGACAAGGTGGCGGAGACCATCCGCAACGGCGTGGTGCGGCTTGTGTTGCTTGGCTTGCTGTTGGGGGCATTCGCAACAATGCACCGGATGGATTCGCCCCGCGGCTTTTGTTTTCGCATCGCGGCGCTGGTGTTGCTGGCCGTCGATGCATTGACACACACGCCGCGGCAGAATCCGACGGTCATCACGCAGGCATATGAGCAGGGTCTCGCCAAGTGGCCGTTTCGACCGAAGGATGGCGAATCGCGCGCGATGATCAGCCCGCGGATGCATGCGTTCATGGATCGCGCGGCGAACACCAATTATCTGAACTATTGCATCGGCTGCCGGCAACAGGTGTTCGCGAACTGGAACCTGCTCGATGGCATGCCGAAAGTGAACGGGTTCTATTCGCTTTACACGCAGGAACAATGGGATGTCTGGTCGCTGCTCTATCAAACGCCGAGCGGACCGCCGTCGCGCCTGCTGGATTTCACGGGCGTGTCGCAAATCACGGATGACAGCATCATGTTTCAGTGGAACCGGCGGCCGACGGCGTTGCCGGTGATCACGGGCGGACAGATGCCGGTATTCACCAACGCGGCGGCGACGCTGAACGCGCTGCGCAGTCCGGCGTTTGATCCGCGACGCTTCGTATATCTGCCTGAAGGCGCGACGAATGAAGTGTCGATTGCCAAGCCGACATTGGTGCGCGTGCTGACGAACACGTGGGGCGCGCACGAGGTGACGGCGGAAGTGGAGGCGCTGGACCCGGCGCTGCTGGTGGTTGCGCAGACGTATTATCATCCGTGGCGCGCGTACGTGAACGATGAGCCCGTGACGTTGCTGCGCGCCAACCACGCGTTTCAAGCGGTGCCAATCCCCGCGGGCAAGAGCCGCGTGCGACTGGTGTACGAAGATGAGAAGTTCGCGAAGGGCGCGATGGTTTCGCTCATCACACTGGCCATTTGCGTGGTTTTGTGGTTTCTAAAGCAGCGCATCGACGTGACAACCCCTCAGGAATGAATCCAACGCCCGCACCTCCTCACGCGAATGGCGGTCAATGCGCCGGGCGCGATTGGTTCGGCCTGCCGATGTTTGCGGGGGTGGTGGCGTTGATTTTGTTCGCGGCATTCCCGGATGTCTGGCTGGGGTCGCGTTCGTTCTTCTATCGCGATTACGGCGTGCTGGGATATCCGGCGATGCATCATCTGCGCGAAAGTTTGCTGAACGCCGAGCTGCCGCTGTGGAATCCCTACAGCAATTGCGGCGCGCCGTTTCTCGCGCAATGGGGAACGATGGCGCTGTATCCGGGATCGCTGCTGTTGTTGTTGCCGATGCCGTGGTCGCTGGGCGCGTTTTGCCTGGTGCATCTGTGGCTGGGCGCGCTGGGCATGTGGCGGCTGGCGCACCGGTTCACGGGCGACACGTTTGCGGCGAGCGTGGCGGGCGTGGCGTTTGGTTTCGGCGGCGTGACGCTGTCGAGCTTGATGTGGCCTAATTACATGGTGGCGCTCGGATGGATGCCGTGGGTGGTGCTGTTCGTAGAGGCGGCGTGGAAACACGGCGGCAAAAAACTGGCGTGGGCCGTGTGCGTGGCGTCGTTGCAAATGCTGTCCGGCGTGCCGGAAATCGTGCTGCTCACGTGGTTCGTGTTGTCGCTGATGCTGGTGGGGCAGTTGGTCATCGAATCGGCGGGACGCGTCACGCGCGTGCGGCGGTTTGCGGTGGGCATCCTGCTGGTCGCGGGGATTTGCGCGGCGCAATTGCTGCCGTTCTTTGAATTGCTGGCGCATTCGCATCGCGACGCGGGCTTTGCCACGGCCAAGTGGGCGATGCCCGCGTGGGGCTGGGCGAATCTGATCGTGCCGATGTTCCATTATTTCATGACGCCGCAGGGAACGGTCTTTCAGGCGGGCCAGCAATTCATGACGTCGTATTATCTGGGCGCGGGGGCGCTGCTGCTGGCGATGCTGGGCGCGTGGCGGGCGAAGCGGAAGAGCGCGTGGTTATTCGCGGGCATCGCGATGTTCGGCCTGCTGATGGCGTTGGGAGAACGCGGGCATTTGTATAGCGCGCTGAAGGCGCTCCTTCCGGCGTTGGGACTGGGACGATATCCGATCAAGTTCGTTTATCTGGCGGCGCTGGCGGCGCCGTTGCTGGCGGCGTTTGGCGTCCAACGACTGCGCGCGGCGGATAGCGGCGCGGATACCGCAAGGCGTGGGATCATGATCATCGGCGCGGCGTTGGTGGTCTTGATGGGAGTTTTGCTGTGGGCGATGCGTGCCAATCCGCTGCCCTATGACCGCTGGGCCGAAACCAGTTCCAACACCATCGCGCGCGGCGTTCTGCTCGTCCTGCTGTGCGGGTTGGTTATGGCTTGGCGGAAGGCAACGGCGCGCCTGGCGACGGGGCTTTCCTTTGGCGTGCTCGCCCTGCTGGCGGTGGATGGCTTGACGCATCTGCCAAATTTGAATCCAACGATTCCCTCCGACGCATTCGCGCCCGGCTTGGTGCGCGAGCATTGGAAATTGAGTCCGCCACCGGAATTGGGACAGGCGCGCGTGATGATTTCGCCGGCGGCCGAACAGGAACTGTTGCAAAGCAGTGTGCCTCAATTTCGCGAGGAATTGCTCGGTCGGCGGCTGGCGTTCTGGTCGAACTTGAACCTTCTCGATGCGGTGCCGAAGGTGAACGGTTCTTCGACGCTGCAAATCCGCGAACAAAAGCAGGTGCAGGACCTGCTGTATGCGACGCCGGAAACCGATTTGCCGCGGCTGGAGGATTTCCTCGGCGTCGCGCATGAAACGCCACCGAAGGAAGTGGTGAAGTGGGCCAGACGCGACACAACGTTGCCGTGGATGACCGCCGGACAGAAACCCGCGTTCGCCGATGGCGCGGAAACGCTGGGCGCATTGACCAACGCGGCGTTCGAACCGGCCAACGTGGTGTATCTGCCGCTCGACGTGAAAGACGCGGTCAGAAACATCGACGCGGCGAGCGCAAAACTGACCGGCGTGCAATTCGGCGTTCACGAGATCAAAGCAACGTTGCAGACCGACGCACCGTGTGTGGTGGTGATCGCGCAATCGTTTTATCCAGCGTGGGCCGCTTACGTGAACGGACAACGCGTTCCGCTGTGGCGCGCGAACCACGCATTCCAGGCGCTGGCCGCCCCGGCAGGCAACTCGGAGATCGTGGTGCGTTACGAGGACCGGCAATTCCGCACTGGAATGATTCTTTCGGCGCTCACGCTGGCCGGGCTGGCCGTCTGGCAGTGGCGTTTGTGGCTGCGCGGCGTGCTGGGCAAAACGGGGGCGCGAACATGAAGCAGTTACGCGCGTTGTTCCAACTGCCGGGCGAGGGCGAACCGCTCGATGACTGGTTCACGCGCGGGCGGTTTGCGTTTCTGCTGGCGTGCGTTTTCGTTGCATCATTTCCGGAAGTGTTGACCGGCGCGCGCACGTTCGTGGTGCGCGATTTTGGTTTCTTCGGCTATCCGCTGGCCCATTACCATCGCGAGGCATTCTGGCGCGGGGAAATTCCGTTGTGGAATCCGCTGAGCTATTGTGGGCTGCCGTTTCTCGCACAGTGGAATTCGCTGGTGTGCTATCCGCTTTCGCTGTTCTACCTGCTGTTTCCGCTGGCGTGGTCGTTGCCGGTGTTCTGCCTTGGCCACCTGTGGCTGGGCGGCGTGGGCATGTATTGCCTGGCGCACCGCTGGACCGGCAGCCGGTTCGCGGCAAGCGTGGCCGGGCTGGCGTTTGCCTTCAACGGACTGACCTTGAACAGCCTGATGTGGCCGAACAACTGCGCGGCGCTGGGGTGGATGCCGTGGGTGGTGTGGCTGGTCGAGCGCGGCTGGCGCGAAGGCAAACGCGAAGTGTTGTTGGGCATATTCGCCGGCGCGATGCAAATGCTCTCGGGCGGCCCGGAAGTCATCCTGCTGACGTGGGCGGCACTGGCGGCGATGTGGTGCGGGCATTGCGCGCAAGGGCGCATTGCGCGCGGGCAACTCGTGGTCCGCGCGGCAGAGCAGGTGATTTTGATTTCGGCGTTGTGCGCGGTGCAATTGCTGCCGTTTCTCCAACTGGTGAGCCTGTCGCATCGCGACATCAGTTACGGCGACACGGCGTGGGCCATGCCGCCATGGGGCTGGGCGAATTTCCTCGTGCCGCTGTTCTATCAATACGAATCCACACTGGGCGTGTATTTTCAGTACGACCAGTTCTGGACGACATCGTATTATGTTTCGATCGGTGTGCTGCTGCTGGCAGTGGCAGCCGTCGCGAGTGAACGGCGCCGTTGCGTGGCGTTGCTGGCAGTGTTGGCGGTGTTGAGTCTCGTGCTTGCGCTGGGGAAAAATGGGTTTTTGTTTGAGTGGATCAGCAAACTGTTTCCTCAAATTGGATTCTTCCGTTACGCGGTAAAGTTCGTGGTATTGACGATTCTGGTGGTGCCGTGGCTGGCAGCCTTCGCGCTGGCACGACACGCACGCAACAAGGCAAAGCCGTTTCCGAAGGCCGAAGCGGTGATTGCCGGCGTGTTCGTGGCGTTGATTGCGGGATTACTGTTGTTCGCGAAGGAGCATCCGCAACCGTTGGACAACTGGCCGGCGACGCTGCAAAGCGGCCTGGTGCGCGTGGCATTCCTTGGTGTGACGCTGGCGGCATTGTATTTCCTGCGCGGCGCAGCGCGGCTTCGTTCCCGTTGGGTGGCGGGGCTCGTGCTATTGCTGTCGGTCTGTCTGGATGCGCTCACGCACGCGCCGCGACAGAATCCGCTGGCGGAAACGTGGATTTACACGCCCGGCGTGGCGCTGCAAAAGCACGGCTGGAATCCGCCGCCGAAGCACGGCGAATCGCGGGTGATGCTCAGCCCCTACGCGGACCTGAACCTGCGCACGATGATTCGCGGGACGCCGCAGGAGAATTTCGCCGCCAACCGGCTGGCGCTGTATGCGAACTGCAACCTGCTGGACGACGTGCCGAAGGTGAACGGGTTCTATTCGCTGTATCCGCGTGAATTGTATGAGGTGGTGTCGCTGCTTTATTCCGCGACGAACACATACCTGCCAAAGCTGGCGGATTTCCTGAGCGTGTCGCGCATCACCGCGCCGGGAAAGTATTTCGAATGGATACCGTGGAACAGTCATCTGCCGATGGCCACGGCCGGCCAGGGGCCGGTGTTTGCGGATCGCACGAACACGTTGACCGGGTTGATTGATCCGAACTTCGATGCGCGCGCGGCGGTCTTTCTGCCGCCGGACTTGAAGGACGCGGTCGCTGCAACGAGACAACCGGACGCGCGCATTGTGGAAAGCCATTTTGACAATCACCGGATTGAACTGCACGTGCAGGCCGCGAGCCCCTGCATGGTCGTCATTGCGCAAACGTATCATCCGGCGTGGCAGGCAACCGCGAACGGCGAGCGCGTGCCAGTGTGGCGCGCGAATCACGCGTTCCAGGCCGTGCAAGCGCCGGCGGGCATGAGCACCATCATTTTGCAATATCGCGACCGACGGTTTCACGCGGGCGCAATCATCTCGTTGCTTGCCCTGGTCAATTGCCTGGTCGCGTGGCGGAAATACAGGCATGGCGATGAACCCGCGGAGCCTCTGTGATGAACACCAATGGATTTATTGCCCGCTTGATTCCGCGCGACGGCGAAGAAGCGTCGGAATGGTTCACGCCGGGGCGTTTCGCGGCGTTGCTCGGGCTGTTCTGGTTCGTGTTGTTCCCCGATGTCATCACGGGGACGAAGACGTTCGTCGTGCGCGACTTTGGTTTCTTCGCCTACCCGCTGGCGCACTATCATCGCGAATGTTTCTGGCGCGGTGAAATCCCGTTGTGGAATCCGCTGAGCATGTGCGGCCTGCCGTTCCTGGCGCAATGGAACACGCTGGTCTGTTATCCGTTGTCGCTCTTTTACCTCATCTTTCCGCTGTCGTGGTCGCTGGGCGTGTTTTGTCTCGGGCATTTGTTCCTCGGCGGGATGGGGATGTATTTTCTGGCGCATCGCTGGACGGGTCATCGTTTCGGTGCGGCGGTGGCGGGAGTATTGTTCGCGCTCAACGGATTGAGCCTGAATTTCCTGATGTGGCCGAACAACAGCGCGGCGTTCGGGTGGATGCCGTGGGTGCTGCTGCTTGTGGAGCAAGGCTGTCGCGAAGGCCGGCGCAAGCTGTTGCTGGCGGCGCTGGCGGGCGCGATGCAAATGCTGACGGGCGCGCCGGAAATCATTCTGCTGACGTGGCTGCTGGTTGCAATGGTGTGCGGCGGCGTGATGATGCGAAGCGGCGCGCGTATCCGCATGGCGCTGCGGTTCGCCGGAATCGTCGCCCTCGTGACATCCCTTTGCGCGGTGCAGTTGCTGCCGTTTTTGCAATTGCTGGAAACCTCGCAGCGACACACGGGCTACACGGACGCGGCGAATTGGCCGATGCCACTGTCAGGCTGGGCGAATTTTCTCGTGCCGTTGTTTCGCTCGTTCCCCACGAGCCAGGGCGTTTTCTTTCAATACGACCAGTACTGGACGTCATCGTATTACGTGCCGATTGGCGCGCTGATGCTGATTGGCGCGGTCGCGTGGCGCGCGCGCAACCGGCGTGTGATGTTGCTGGCGGGGATCGTGGTGGCCAGCGTGTTGCTGGCGATGGGCGAAAAGGGAGGGCTTTATCCCTTGCTCCGCCAGATCGCGCCGCCGATTGGGTTCCTGCGCTACCCGATCAAGTTCGTGGTGCTGACGGTGTTCTGCCTGCCGTTGCTGGCTGCGTATGCGATGCGGCACCTCAGCACGGGTGAAACACGCGCGCGCGAGTGGCGCACGGGCGCCATCATCACGCTGCTCATGGCCGTGGCGATCGGCGGAATCATCTGGCACGCGGGCGCGCATCCGATGCCGAATGACGTTCCCGGAGCGACGTTGAAGAACGCCCTCGGGCGCGGCTTCTTTCTCGTCGCGGCACTGGCGTGGCTGGTGATGTTCACTCGCGCGATGACGACCCGCTCGCGCTGGGCGTTCGCGCTGGCGCTGCTGGTTCTGTTCGCCGCCGATATTCTAACACACGCGCCGCGGCAAAATCCGACCGTTGAGCCGTGGATTTACCAGCCCGGGCTGGCCAGGACGAAGCTCGAGTTCAAACCAGAACCGCAACACGGCACGAGCCGCGCGATGATCAGCGCGCAGGCGGATTACCAGTTGCATTTCAAATCGTCCTCCAAACCGCAGGACGACTACCTCGCCAACCGCATCGCGTTGTTCAGCAATTGCAACCTGCTCGATGATCTGCCGAAGGTGAATGGGTTCTTCTCGCTCTATCCGCGCGAACTGGCGTTTGTCATCGCGCGTCTCTACGGCCCGGCGCGCACCAACCTGCCGCCGCTCGTCGATTTTCTGGGCGTGTCGCACACGACACAGCCGGGGGAATTTTTCCAGTGGATGGCGCGAACCAATTTCATGCCGCTGGCCACGGTGGGACAAAAGCCCGTTTTCGCCGACGACAACGACTCGCTCCAACGCGTGCTGGCCGATGACTTCAATCCACACGCGGAAGTGTACCTGCCGCCCGATGCGCAATCCGTCGCCGCAACCGCCGCGCCCACTCCATCGGCGCGCATCCTGTCACAACACGTGACGGCGCATGCGATTGAACTGGAGGTGGAGAGTCCGCACGCGGTGGTGCTCGTGGTCGCGCAGCCGCATTACCCGGCGTGGAAGGCGCGTGTGAATGGGCAGCCGGCGGCGTTGCTCCGCGCGAACCATGCGTTCCAGGCGGTGATAGTGCCGGCAGGAAAGAGCCGTGTTTCGTTGCGTTACGAGGACAGAGCGTTCCGCCTGGGCGCGTTGCTCAGCGTGTTGACACTGGCATGCGCGGCGGTGGCGTGGCGGGCATGGCGTCCGGCAAAGACATCGTGACGAGTGATTTCTGGTAATCGACGACGTAATATTTGTTGCCGCGCTGGACGACCTTGTGGCCTTCGGCGGCGAGGAGCTTCTTCAAGTTCGAGATGCCGCCGGGATATTTCTCGTTGAGCAGCCCGCCGGTTTTGAGCGTGCGCCAGTAAGGAGTGATGCGTGTCTTGCCTGCGTCCGCCTCCTCCTGCGCGGCGTTGGCGGCGATCCACGCGAAGATGCCGGTGGTGATGGGGCACGCGATGGTGGTGCGATGCTTGGTGGCGAGGAGCGCGCGAATTTCGTTGATCGTGATGAGCTTGCCTTTGGGCACGCGGCGCATGATTTCATCGACCTCCGCGGGCGCGGGGATGACGAACGTGCCCGTGCCCCAGCGCGGGGACATGTTGGGCATGATCTCGGCGATTTTGGGGAAGCCCTTGTTGTCGGCCAGTTTCTCCCGCCATGTCTTGCGTTTCGCCATAAGAGCGCCGCGCGCGCGACGGCATTATTTCACGAAAATTGTCTCCAGGTACGCCTGCAACTTCGTCCCATCCGCCGGCTGGCTGCGATAACCGATGTAACCATCCGGGCGCACCAAATACAAGCATTCCGCCGCCGCGCCATAGCGGCAGTGCAAATCCCATTCCGGGTCCAGAATGATGGAGCCATGCCAGTTCAATTCCGGCGGCACGGCCGCGTGCGGAATGGCCACGTGCACTTGAATGCGGCCAGGATAACGTTCGGCAAAGTAATTGGCGATTTCGCGGAGGTTATGGTAGCCGCCGGAAGTCGCGGAGAAACCATCGAACAACAGCAGGTTGTGCTGCGTGCCCTGCAGGAGTTGGTAAAGCGGCACGATTTCTTCGCTCGTGCGCACCCGCACACCGGCGTCCGGCGCACGGTCCCCGGCATGCGGCCCGCCGCCGAAATCGAGCCATTGGGCAAAGTTTGGCTCCTCCGTGCCCTGGACGCCGGCGAAATTGATGTTGGTTATGCCGGCACGATGTTCGGCAACGATGGGGCTTTTGCGATAATTCAAACCGATCATCGCCAGACCGCGCGTAAGACGGCTTTGCACGACATCGAAACCGGTCAGGAATCCGGCAACGCGATTGCGGATGGCCTGCACGACCGGATGGCGCAAAGTCGCGACGCGCGTGGTCTTGGCCGTCGCCGCCAGCAACGCCCGGGCCACCGCCTGGCGTTCCGCCTGGTAACTGTCGAGAATGCGCGGCTGGCCGGCGCCCTTTTCCACCAGCCCGATTTTCCACGCCAGATTGTAAGCATCCTGAATGCCGGTGTTCATCCCCTGCCCTCCCACCGGACTGTGCAGATGCGCGGCATCGCCCGCGAGAAACACGCGGCCCACGCGATAATCCGTGACCATCCGATGATGGATGTAAAAGCGCGACAGCCAGACCGGATGGCTGATTTTGATGTCCTTGACGCCGCGGCGTTCGAGCAGGTCGCGGATTTCGTCCAACGTGGGCGGGCGCTCATCCACGTGCGGCTCCGAATCCGGCAGGTTGACCACGATGCGGTGGCAGCCGCTGGGCATCGGGATCACGACGACCACACCGTCTTCGGAAAAGAAGCTGTGCATCTCGTCGTTGGGCAGTTTCCACTTTACCTTGAGGTCGGCCAGCAGGAATCCGTGCTCGACGACATCGGTGCCTTCGAACGGCAGCGCCAGCATGTTGCGCACGGTGCTTTGCGAGCCGTCGCAGGCCACCAGCCAGTTTGCGCGCACCACTTCGTCCTTGCCGTCGAGGCGCCGGATCACCGCTGTGACGCCGCTGTCGTCCTGGCGGAAATGGTCCAGGCGCAGATTGCGTTCCACCCGCGCGCCCAGGCGGCCGAGGAATTCATTAAGAATCTTCTCGGTTTCGTGTTGCGGGAGGGAGAGTGAATAAGGAAAACCCGAATCCAGGTCATCCAGCGCGAGGTGAACCAGCCGTTTGCCCTCGGCATACAGGTTGGCGTCGTGAATCTTCAGGCCGCGTTGAACGAACTCCGACGCGATGCCCATGTTCTCGAAGATTTCGAGCGTGCGCGCGTGAATGAGGAACGCGCGTGAAATTTCCGAAGGCGAGGCGAGTTTGTCCACGACACGAAAGGAAACGCCGTGGCGCGCCAGTTCGCAGGCCATCGTCAGCCCGGTTGGTCCTGCGCCGATGATCAGAACCTGCGTATCAGGAGTGGTGAGATCCCCCATAGTTCGTTGCGCCGTGCATGGCGTGGCCCATAAGTTGCGAAAAAGCAGAAGTCATACCGTTCTCGTTTCCAACTCCCAAGGGATGCCGCGAAAAACCGGCCCGCGCCGCCAGCCCGTGGTTTTAAAAGCCTTACCCCTTTGCCGGGCGCGAAGCAAATGGAATCCGATGCCCCTCCACCGCGTGTTGACGGCTGCTAGCCAATGATCCAAAGCGCCATCGCAATGGCAGCAATGGCACTCCCGGCGCAACGCGCCAACGCGCGCGTGCGCGTGTGCCGCGCGGCCGACGCCAAGGCCGCCACAGCCGCACCGCCAAGGGCCACCAAAAGCAAATGGTCCGGACTGGTCAGGACATGGCTGACGCCCTCGTTGAGGAGGCCATGGCCGGGATGAGCCGCGGCATCCACCGCGGCGACGATCGGGCCGGCCGCCAGCCACCAAGGAAATGGCAATCGCTTGATCATGTTCAAAGTCTGAAAAACCGCACCGGGATTGTGCGCGTTTCGAGTATTCTTGCGCGCCACGTTTTGAAGTCAAAGCGTAAATGGGCATGTTTGGCGAATGAGTTAATGAGTCAATTGACCAGGTTTGATTGGGTTTGAAATCCCGGCAGGAAATATTTCTGACCGGGTGGCTGATGTGGATTTATGTGGATTTGGGCGGACCATGGCGAACAACTCCGAAATCCGATGTGCCGAAA
>JBFMBT010000148.1:0-15848 GCA_040754875.1 Verrucomicrobiota bacterium
GCTGACTCCCAGCCAGAGCAATTCCAACATTTACAATGTTGCGATGACGCTGGACCAGTCGCGCAAGTATGAGCTGGAGTTGGTGGATGCGGAAGGGCGCACGAACAAGGCGCCGGCGGAATTTGTGGTCACGGTGTTGAAGAACAAGCCGCCGGAGTTGAAGTTTGCGGCGCCCAAAGGCGACCAGCGGGTGTCGCCGCTTGAAGAAATCAGTTTTCAAGCGCAGGCGTGGGATGATTTCGGTTTGGAGAAATACGGTCTGGCTTACACCATCGCGGGCGAGGAGCCGAAATTTGTCGAGTTGGGAACCACCACGGCGGCAAACGACAAGCAACAGATCAAACATCTGCTTTCGCTGGAGGGATTGAATGCGCAGCCGGACCAATTGATTTCGTACTTTGTATGGGCGGATGACATGGGGCCGGACGGCCAGGCGCGCCGGACGTTCAGCGACATGTTCTTTGCCGAGGTGCGGCCGTTTGAAGAGATTTTCCGCCAGGGGCAGAGCGGGGAAGGCGGAGGCCAGGGGCAGGGCAATCGCGCGCAGCAACTGGCGGACTTGCAGAAGCAAATTGTCATCGCGACATGGAAATTGCAGCGCCAGGAAAAGGGGCCGAAACCGACGCCTGGTTTCCAGAAAGACGCCGAAGTGGTGCAGCAATCGCAACAGGTGATGCTCGAACGCACGCAGGCGGCGAAGGAAGAGGCGGAAGACCCGCGGACCCGCGGCCTCATCGAGGCGGCCGAGAAGCAAATGGAGAAAGCGGTGACGCACTTGACGACAGCGGCGGAGAAGAACGATCCGAAGGCGCTGCCCACGGCGTTGTCAGCCGAGCAGGCGGCATATAATGCCATGTTGAAGCTGGCGTCACGCGAACACGAAGTCACGCAAAGCCGCAGCCGGAGCAAGGGCGGCCAGGGCGGCAATCGGAACCAACGGCAATTGGATCAGTTGGAGTTGAAGAACGAGGAGGACCGTTACGAAAAGGAACGGCAGGCGATGCCGCAGCAGACGCAGGAGCAGCGCGAGGAATTGCAGATTTTGAACCGGTTGAAGGAATTGGCCCAGCGTCAGCAGGATTTCAACGAGCGCTTGAAGGAGATGCAGACGGCCTTGCAGGAAGCGAAGACCGAACAGGAGAAAGAGGAGATTCGCCGCCAGTTGAAGCGTTTGCGGGAAGAACAACAGCAATTGCTGGCCGACCTTGACGAGTTGCGCCAGAAGATGTCCCAGGCGCAAAACCAGTCGCAGATGGCCGAGGCGCAGAAACAATTGGAAGAAACGCGCGCGGAGATGCGCCGGACGTCCGAGGAACTGGACAAGGGCGCGGCTTCGCAGGCGCTGGCGTCGGGCACGCGGGCGCAACAGGAGTTGCAGGAGTTGAAGGAGGATTTCCGCGACCGCACGTCAAACCAGTTCAGCGAGCAGATGCGCGAGATGCGCGCGGATGCCCGCGACCTGGCGAAAAAGCAGGAGGAGCTTGGCCAGAAGCTTGAGGGGCTGGATCAATCGGCGCGCAAAACGTTGAGCGATTCGGACGAGCGCAAGCAGGTGATGGAACAACTCGGCAAACAACAAAGCGGCCTGACCAATCTGTTGACCAACATGCGGCAGGTAACGGAGCAGGCGGAACAGGCCGAGCCGCTGTTGTCGCGCCAGTTGTACGACACGTTGCGCAAGACCGAACAGGCACACCTGGATAATTTGTTGGACAACAGCGCGAAACTGTTGGACCGCGGGTTTGTGCCGCAGTCGAGCGAATTGGAAAAGAAGGCGCGCGAAGGCATCGACGAACTCAAGCGCGGCGTGGAGCGCGCCGCCGAAAGCGTGCTGGGCAATGAGCTGGACACTTTGCGTTACGTGAAGAAGCAGTTGGATGATTTGTCCAATCAGTTGGAGCGCGAGATGACGGCGGCCGATCCATCGCTGGCGCAATCCGCGCAATCGCGTCAAAGCCGCACTGCGGGCCAGTCCCAGAGCACAACCAACGCGCCGGGCGCCGGTGCGTCGGGCACGAATCAACTGGCGCGGGCCGGGACAGGACAACCTCGTGAAGATGGCCAGCCGGGCGCTCAGAAGGGGCAGGATCAGCGTCAGCCCGGTCAAGCCAACGCGGAACAACCACAGCGTGGACAGGGCGAGCGCGGCAATGAGCAGGCTAACACACAACCGGGACAACAACCTGGCCAGCAAGGTCAACAGGGCCAACAAGGCCAGCAGGGTCAGCAGGGGCAGGCGATCGCCCAAGGTCAGCAAGGTCAATCCGGCCAGGGTGGTCAGCAAGGTCAACAAGGCCAGCAAGGGCAAGGACAGGGGGAGCAAAGCCAGGCGAACGCCAGTGATGCTTCGCGGCAGGGTGGCCAACGTCAGGGGCGCGGTGGACGCAACGATGCTGGCGGCGGGGATGATCGCGCGGGCGCGTGGGATGGAGTTTCCCGATTCATGAACGGGCAGAATGATCGCGCCGACGGGCCGTTGACCGGCGGGCGTTATACCGAGTGGACCGACCGGTTGCGCGAGGTCGAGGAGACGCTGGATGTGCCGGAATTGCGTGACCAACTGTCGCGCGTACGCGAAGCCGCGCGGACGATGCGCATGGAATTCAAGCGCCACAGCAAGGAGCCGCAATGGAAACTGGTGCAGACCCAGATCAGCGGGCCGCTGGTCGAGGTCCGTGAACGCGTCCAGGAAGAGCTGGTGAAACGGCAATCCAACGACGCGCTGGTGCCGATTGACCGTGATCCGGTGCCGGGCAAGTTCACCGAACTGGTCCGCCGTTACTACGAGAAACTGGGTGGCAATGACTGACGTCATGTTGGCGCCATACGTGACGAAGTCGCTTTGGGAAAATTCTTTCGCCGTTCGCGCGCAGCGATGGCACAATCAACCATGATGTTCCTCGCGACACTGGTCATTGCCGGCAAGGACTGGCTGCTGCCCGCCGGGATTTTCCTGGCGCTGGTGGTGGTGTCGCTGTTCTTCGGCTATCGCGGGGCCAACGCGGACAAAGGCATTCGCGTCGCTTGTGTCTTCCTCAAACTGCTGGGCGTGTCAGTCCTGCTGGCCTGCCTGCTGGAGCCGCTTTGGAGCGGCCAGCGCGCGCGGCCGGGCGCCAACCACTTTGTCGTCATGGCGGACAACAGCCAGGGCATGAACATCAAGGACGCGGGGGAGTTGAAAAGCCGGGCGCAAAACCTGCAGGCGTTGCTCACGGATGAAAAATCCACGTGGCAGGACAAGCTGAACGAGAATTTTCAAACCCGCCGTTATCTGTTCGACGCTCGCGTGCAGTCGGTGAACAATTTTGGCGACCTGACGTTCGATGGCCGCGTGTCTTCGCTGGGAACGGCGTTGCGAACGGTGGGCGAGCGTTACGCGAAGCAGCCATTGGGCGGCGTTCTGCTGTTCACTGACGGCAATGCCACGGACGCGGTGGAAGAATCGCTCGACGGCCTGCCGCCGGTGTATCCTGTCGTGGTCGGGAATGACAAAACGATCAAAGACCTTTCCGTCGTGAAAGTGACCACGACCCAGACCTCGTTCGAAGATGCGCCGGTCACGGTGCAGGTGGAGGTTTCGGCCAGCGGCTACAGCGGCCAGATTCTGCTTGCGCAGTTGATTGAAGTGGGCCGCGCGGCCTTGCCGCCGGTCGTCAAGCACGGCGAAAAGAAACCCGTGAAAAAGGCGCCGGCCGACACTTCCAAGGAGAAGGAGAAAATCGTGGCCTCGCAGACGCAGCGGGTGCAGAAGGACCAGGATACGGTCACGTTCCGTTTCCAGCAGAAACCCGAAAGCGGCGGCATTTCCTACTATCGCGTCCAGGTGTCGGCGCGCGGTGAAACCGACCAATTCAAGAAACCGGAGTTGTCCAGCGAAGCCACGGTCGCCAACAACCGCCGCTTCCTGGCACTGGACCGCGGCAAGGGGCCTTACCGGATTCTTTACGTGGGTGGGCGGCCGAATTGGGAATACAAATTCCTGAACCGGGCGCTGAATGAAGATGACCAGCTCGAACTTGTTTCGTTGATTCGCGCGGCGAAGCGGGAGCCCAAGTTTCAATACAAGGGCCGGCAGGGTGAGGAAAGCAATCCGTTGTTTCGCGGGTTCGACCGCAAGACGGAGGAAACCGAGCGTTACGACAAACCGGTGTTGATCCGCCTGAACACCCGCGATGAACTTGAATTGCGCGACGGCTTTCCGCGCGCGGCTGAAACACTCTTCGAGTATCACGCCGTGGTGCTGGATGATTTGGAATCGGAATTCTTTTCGCACGACCAGATGTCGTTATTGCAGCGCTTCGTCTCGGAGCGCGGCGGGGGGTTGCTCATGCTTGGCGGCCAGGAATCGTTGAACCAGGGGCACTACGAGAACACGCCGATTGGCACCATGTTGCCGGTGTATCTGGATGGCCTTGGACACGTGGAGCCGCTCAATGAGCTCAAACTGTCGCTCACGCGCGAAGGCTGGCTACAACCGTGGATCCGCCTCCGTTCGAACGAACAGGACGAGCGCAAGCGCCTAGAGGAAATGGCGCCGTTCCAGGTGATGAATCGCGTGCGTTCCATCAAACCGGGCGCGAATGTCCTCGCCACGGTGGCGGACAATCGCGGCGTGACTCATCCCGCTCTTGCCGCGCAACGTTACGGCAGTGGTCGGACGGCGGTGGTCACCATAGGCGACCTGTGGCGCTGGGGGTTGCGCGATGAATCGCAGCAGGACGATCTCGGAAAGGCCTGGCGGCAGATGATGCGCTGGCTCGTGTCCGACGTCGCCAGCCGGATTGAGATTTCGGCGGACGTCAAACGCGACGACCCCAATCACGCCGTGGTTCTGCAAGTGCGCGCGCGCGAAAAGGACTTCAAGCCGCTGGACAATGCCACGGTCACGCTGACCGTCCGGCCGGTTGCGTCCGAAGACGACGGCAAGGAAAATCCGGAGGCGCACCGCATCAAACTGACCGCCGAGCCGTCGCTGGCCGAGCCGGGCCTGTACCAGGCGACTTACATTCCGCGCGACACGGGCGGTTACGTCGCAGAAGCGTCCGTCACCGATGCTGTTGGCAAGGAAGTCGGCCGCGTGCAGGCGGGATGGACGACGGATTTCGCCGCCGAGGAATTTCAATCATTGCGTCCGAATGTTGAGTTGCTCAAAACGATCGCCGCCAAAACCGGCGGCAGAGTTGTGTCCATGGATGATCTTGAATCGTTCGCATCCGAACTGCCGAACCTCAAGGTGCCCATCACTGAGAGCTGGACCTTCCCGTTGTGGCATCGGTCGCTGGTGTTTTTGTTCGCGTTGATCTGCCTGGCGGCGGAATGGGGCCTGCGGCGCTGGAAGGGAATGGCATGAGGCGTTTTTGGCCAACCGCACTTTGCGTCCTGCTGGCCGCTTCATGGGCAGGCATGGCGCTCGCAGGCTCGGCAACCAACACGACGGTGATCGTGGTCGTTGGCGCGGCGGGTGAAGAAGAGTTCGGCCGCCAATTCATCGAATGGTCGAATGATTGGCGCAAGGCGGCCAAGGAAGCGGGCGCGGAATGCCGTATCATCGGCGTGGAGAAGTCGGACAAGGAGGATCGGGATTCGTTGAAGGCCCTGCTCGACAATGAATCGAAGGATGCCTCCGCGGAATTATGGATTGTCCTGCTGGGCCACGGAACGTTTGATGGCAAGGCGGCCAAGTTCAATTTGCGCGGGCCGGATGTCAGCGCGGAGGAGATGGCCGGCTGGCTGAAGCCGTTTCAACGGCCCATCGCGGTCATCAACGCGTCTTCGAGCAGCGCGCCCTTCATCAATGCGCTGTCGGGCCACGGTCGTGTGGTTATCACCGCCACCAGGAGCGGGCACGAGCAGAATTTCGCGCGGTTCGGACAATACTTCTCCAAGGCGATTGGCGACCGCGAGGCGGACCTGGACAAGGACGGCCAGACGTCGTTGCTGGAGGCGTATCTTACAGCCGCGTATCGCGTGACCGACTTCTACAAGGCGGATGGCCGGCTGGCGACCGAACACGCGCTGCTGGACGACAACGGCGATGGCCTGGGCACGCCGGCCGATTGGTTTCGCGGCGTGCGTGCCGTGAAACGCGCCAAGGAAGGGGCGCAACTCGATGGCTTCCGCGCGCATCAATTTCACCTGGTTCGCAGCGAACAAGAGCGCCGGATGCCTGCGGAAATGCGCAAGCGCCGCGATGAACTCGAACTGGCCGTGGCGCAGTTGCGCGACAGAAAATCCACCTTGCCGGAGCAGGAATACTACACGCGTCTGGAAAAGCTGCTGCTGGAACTTGCGAAATTATATCAGGAGGTGGAGAAGCAGGCGAAGGCTCCATCAACGCCGGTAGCGCCTTGAAGCGTTACATCTTCCCGATTTGACCCACCGTCATGCCGCCATCGATCGGGATGATTTCACCGGTGATGTAACTGGCGGCCTTGGAACACAGAAATACTACCGCCCCGGCGCAGTCTTCGGGCATGCCAACGCGGCCCTGCGGAATTCGTTTCTCGTAAAGTTTCGCGCACTCCGGTTTGGCGGCGAGTCTGGTGGAGGCGAGCGTTGTCTGGATCAACCCCGGCGCGACGCAGTTCACGCGGATGTGATGGTCCGCCAGCGCCTGTGCGATGGACTTCGTCATCGTGATCAAAGCGCCCTTCGTGATGTCGTATGCCGTTGCGTCGTGTTCCGGTCGGATTCCGCTGGTGGACGAAACGATGACCACCGCGCCGGGGCGCTTGTCTTCGACGAGGCGTTTGGCGAATTCCTGGATGAGGAAATAATTCGCGGTGAGGTTGAGCTGGAGCGTGTGCCGCCAGCGCGCGCGGTTCATTTCCAGAAACGGCACGTCGTAAAAGCTGCCGGCGTTGCAGATGAGGAGATTGATGTTCGGGACCCGCTTGAACGCCGCGTGAATCACCTCCGTGGGCGCGTAAGACTCGCGCAAGTCGCCGCTCAGATAGACCGAGTCCGGCGGAATCTCTTTCGGGCGCGGCCGCGTGCCGTGATAGATGACCTGGGCGCCGGCGTCGCGCATCGCCTGAGCAATCGCGAACCCGATGCCTTGGGAGGAACCGGTCACCAGCGCGACATCGTCGGTCAGCGAAAACGGATGCATTGGTTCATCGGATTGTCCACGGAATCTTGTCCACTACCGGCCGCTTAGCCAGTGGAAAAACGGGTGCGACCCGTCACGCCGGCTCCTGCTGGCTGATACAGTGGAATGAGCCAAGGCCCCAGATCAGCTCGGTTGAATCCACGCCGATGACCCGGCGGTCGGGAAATTCGCGTTGCAAGATTTTCAGTGCACGCGCGTCATTGGCGTGGCGATACGTCGGCACCAGCACGATGCCGTTGGCGATGTAAAAGTTCGCGTAGCTTGCCGGCAGGCGCTGGCCTTGATACTCGACGAGGCCCGGCATCGGCAATTCCACGATGCGAAACGGCTGGCCATCCTGGTCGCGCAAGGTGCGCAGTCGTTTCATGTTTTCCTGCAAGACAGTGTGATTCGCGTCCGCCGGGTCTTCTTCCACGACGGTCACCAGCGTCGATGCGTTGACGAAGCGCGTCAGATCGTCGATGTGCCCGTCGGTATCGTCACCCGCAATGCCATCGCCGAGCCACAGCACGTGCCGCGCGCCGAGAAAATCGCGGAGGTATTGCTCAATCTGTTCCTTGTTCAGGTGCGGATTGCGATTCGGATTCAGCAGGCACGATTCCGTGGTCAACACCGTGCCGCGCCCGTTGACTTCGAGCGAACCGCCTTCCATCACGATGCCCGGGGAAAACAACGGGAGATTGCGCAGCTTCGCCACATGCTGCGGAACGGCATCATCGAGTTCAAACGGTGGATACTTGTTGCCCCACGCATTGTAGCCCCAATCGACTATGGCGCGCTCGCGTTTGCCTTGGTGCTCGCGCACGAGAAAAATCGGGCCGTGATCGCGGCACCACGGCTCGTAGGAGGGGAAGTGATGGAAGCGCACGCGTTCCAGCGGCGTGCGCAGTTTCAGCAACAGCTCGCGCACCCAGGCCTCCATCTCGGCGTTCCAGACGTTGATGTTCACTTCCTCGACTTGTGTCAGGTGGCGGATGAGTTCCGCATAGACGGGTGGCACGGTGTCGTATTTGTCGGGGAAGCTTATGCCTTCCGGGCGCGGCCAGGTGAACCATGTTCCCACGTGCGGTTCCCATTCCGCCGGCATACGATAACCAAGTTGTGCGGGTGTCGGGGTGGACATCGATGAAAGAGAATTGAAAACTATGGCAGCCGTTCGCCGCGGGCGGCTTCGAGCAAGCGATACCATTCCTCACGCGTCAATTCGATTTCAACGGCCTTTGTCGCCTCGCGAATACGAGCGGGATTCGTCGAGCCAACGATGGGCACGATGCGCGCCGGATGTTTGAGCAGCCACGCCAGTCCAATCACCGACCGGCTTACGCCGCGCGCTTTGGCGATCTTATCCACTTCGGTCACGATTTTCTCGGGGCGATATTTCTCCTGCCACGGCAGCAGGTCGTGCGCGCCATCGGCCAGCAAGCCGCCGCCCAGCGGACTCCACGCCAGCGGCGTGATGCGCTCGGCGAGGCACTGGTCGAGCGTGCCGTCGATGAAGCAATCCAGCTTGGCGAGGCTGATTTCCACCTGATTCACAATCAGCGGCATGGGGCAGGCCCTTTGCAACATGGCGACCTGCGAAGGCGTGAAGTTGCTCAAGCCAAATTCGCGGACCTTGCCGACGCTCTTCAATTTGCTGAACGCGGCGGCGACTTCCTCGGGATTGCACAGCCAGTCAGGGCGATGTAGTTGATAAAGATCGATCGTCTCCACGCCGAGGCGCTTCAGGGATTGCTCGCACGATTTCTGGATGTGCGCGGCGGAAAAGTCGTAGCGAAACGGCGCTTCGGCGCCGCCATCGCCGGGGAGGCGGATGCCGCATTTGGTGGCGATCAGGATGCGTTCGCGCATCCCCGGGACCGCCTTCAACGCATTGCCGAACGCGGTTTCGGCCCGGCCTCCGCAGTAAATATCCGCATGATCAAACAGCGTGTAGCCCGCTTCGTAGGCCGCGATGATGGCCGCGCGTCCGGTGGTTTCCCCGGCCTCGGAAGTTTCCGCGATGCGCCAGCAACCGTAGGCGAGGCGGCTGGCGTTCAGAGAACTGCGACCCAGGAGAACCGTTTGCATAATCAAGTTCGCGAGAAGTTAGAGGCACAACACGCGCGGCGCAAAGCGAATTTCCGGTCTGGCCAGGCTTGGAGTCCCGCCTTCAGGCGGTTGGGCGTCGCCGCGAATACAGCCAGGGAAATCTTCGACGCGCTTTGAGTTGCAACGCCCTGGCCGGCTGAAGCCGGAACTCCGAACCCGTCGCTCAGTTTCGCTCCCGCGCAGGTCTTGCCTTTCAAACTCGTTTGGGCAAGCTGCGGCGATTGAACAACACGAGGGTCAAGGAACTGGGCCGCTATGCACTGGCCGTGGTGGTCGGATTGTTGTGGGCCGCGGCGTATCCGAAACTCGGACTCGCAGGCGCGGCGTGGCTGGTGCCGGCCTCGCTCTTGTTGCTGGGCGCTGGCCAGACGCGCAAAAGAGCGTTTCGCCTCGGTTACGTCGCCGGGTTGGCCTTCAATCTCGCCGCGCTGTACTGGCTGTGGTTCATCCCGGTCACCTTCTTCCCGATCCTGGGCTGGCTGGCGCTGAGCGCGTATCTGGCCTTGTATCCTGCATTGTGGGTGTGGCTGGGTTGGCGGCTGTTTCCCGGTGGAAAAGACGGCCAGACGAAAGTTCAATGGGACGCCGGCGGCTGGGCGCCGCGCGTCATCTGGGCGTTTTCCTGCGCGTTGTTGTGGGTGGCGCTGGAGATGATCATGGGGCGGCTGCTCAGCGGCTTTCCGTGGCTGTTTCTGGGCACGTCGCAATATCGCCTGACACCGCTCATTCAAGTGGCGTCGCTCACGGGCGTCTATGGCGTGTCGTTCCTCATGGTGTGGGCGTCGGTTTCGTTGTTCTGTGCGGGCGGGGTTATCATGTCGCGGCCCACGCGTTACTGGACGTGGCTCGGTGAACTGGCGTTGCCCGCGATGGCGGTGGGCGCGACTTTGTTGTTTGGCATGAAGGAACTGCTGCCGGCCAAGGAACCGGACCAGCGGATGAAGATCGCGCTCATCCAGCCAAGCATCCCGCAGAAAGTGAAATGGGACCCGGTGGAAAACCGGAAAATGTTCCAACGCGTGCTCGACCTGTCGCGCGCGGCGCTGGTGTTGAAGCCGGACGTGGTGATGTGGCCCGAAGCCGCGACGCCCGGTTTGCTGCGCTATGAGCCGGAGGTTTCGGGGTTGGTCACCAATTTCGCCGAGTTGCACAACGTCTGGATCGTGCTGGGCGCGGATGACGCCGAACCGCGCGCGGGCTCTTCCAATCCGGAGGATGCGGATTATTTCAACAGCAGCTTTCTCGTGGACCCCAAAGGGCGGCTGGTCGCCAAGTATGACAAGCGAAAGCTGGTTGCGTTTGGCGAGTTCATTCCGTTTGAAAAATGGGTGCCGATTTTCAAGTTCTTCACGCCGATTCCGGGAGGCTTCACGCCGGGCGGGAAGCCCGAGGCGTTTCAAATCGAGAAGCCGCGCGCGAATCTGTCGGTGCTGATCTGTTTCGAGGACGTGTTTCCGCATGTGGCGCGCGAGTATGTGCGCGAGGACACGGATTTTCTGATCAACCTGACCAACAACGGCTGGTTCGGCGAAGGCGCGGCGCACTGGCAACACGCGGCGAGTTCGGCGCTGCGCGCGGTGGAGAACCGCGTGCCGCTGGTGCGCTGCACGAACAACGGGTTGACGTGTTGGATTGATGGCCATGGCCGGTTGCGCGATGTCTTCGGCGAAGGCGATGACATCTATGGCGCGGGCTTCAAGATTATTGATGTGCCGTTGCTGGATGAGGGACAGCGGCGCGCGCTGACGTTTTACACACGCCACGGTGATGTGTTTGGGTGGATTTGTGTGGTGATGTCGGCGGTGCTGGTGGGGTATCTCTTTGTGGGGCGGAAGCAGGCCCAAGCAAGCTCGTAGCGCAGGCTTCCAACCTGCTGTGTCGCAGGCTTCAAGTCTGCGGCGCGAGATGGTGTTTGTACGCTCCATGTCACCATGAATCCTCTTGTCCCGCCACGCTCAGCCGGTTGGAAACCGGCGATACAGCAGGTTGGAAACCTGCGCTACGGCGGGCTACGCGATGACCTCCTTGACGACGTGGCCGGCGACGTCCGTCAGCCGGAAATCGCGTCCGTTGAATCGATACGTCAGCCGCTCGTGATCAATGCCCAACAGATGCAACACCGTGGCGTGAAGATCGTTGATGCTGACCTTGTTCACGACCGCCTTGTGGCCCAGTTCATCGGTCTCGCCGTAATGCACGCCCCCCTTGGCGCCGCCGCCGGCCATCCACGTGGTGAAGGCGTGCGGGTTGTGGTCGCGGCCGGGCTTCGCGGATTTCTGCGACACGGGCAGCCGGCCGAATTCGCCGCAGCACAGCACCAGCGTGTTCTCCAACATGCCGCGTTGCTTGAGGTCGGTGAGCAGGGCGGCAATCGGTTGGTCCGTTTCGCCCGCGAACTGCCGATGGTTGCCCGCGATATCGACGTGCCCGTCCCAACTGCGTTCGTTCTCCATGCCGCCGCTGTAAATCTGCACGAAGCGCACGCCGCGTTCGACGAGCCGCCGCGCCATGAGACATTGTTTGGCGAAGTGCGCGCAACGTTTGTCCTCCAGGCCGTATAATCTTTGGATCGACTTCGGTTCCTTGGAAACATCAAGCGCCTCGGGCGCGGCCATCTGCATGCGGTAAGCGAGCTCGAAACTTTCAATGCGCGCGGCCAGTTCCGATTCCTCGGTGCGTTCCTGGTAATGCTTGTTGAGTTTCTTGATCAAATCCAGTTGCGCGCGCTGCTGACGGTCGGTCATGTGTTCATCGCGCACGAGGTTGTTGATGGGCGCGCCCTGGATGTTCAGCGCCGTGCCCTGGAACACGCCCGGCAGGAAGCCCGCGCCCCAGTTTTGCGCGTGGCCCTTCGGCACGCCGCGGCCCAGCGTGTCGTACATGACCACGAAGCCCGGCAGGCTCTGGTTTTCCGAACCCAGTCCGTAGGTGATCCACGAACCGACGCACGGAAAGCCCATGCGGCTGAAGCCCGTGTTCATCTGGAACAGGGCAGGGGAGTGATTGTTGGTTTCCGTGTGGCAGGAATGGATGAACGCCAGGTCATCGACATGCTGCACCAGGTTCGGAAAAATCTCCGAGGCCCATGTGCCACTTTTGCCGTATTGCGCGAAGGTGAACGGTGACTTCATCAGCGGCCCCACCTGGTTGGTGAAGAAACCCGTGTTCTTGTCGAAACCTTCAAATTCCTTGCCGTCGCGCCTGGCCAGTTCCGGCTTGTAATCCCACGTGTCCACCTGGCTCTGGCCGCCGTTCATGAACAGCCAGATGATGGATTTCGCCTTGGCCTGAAAATGGCCCGCGTGCGGCAGCATGGGGTTGGCGGGGACATTGCCCGCCTGGGCGGGCGCGAGGAATCCGGCGTCGCGCAACAGCGTGGCGAGCGCCAGCAAGCCGCAGCCCGCGCCGGTGCGGCGCAGGAAATCGCGGCGCGTGAAATGGGCCGGATGCGGCGTGCCAATCAAATGCGGTTCGTAGTTCATGGCTATCTCAGGATGTTACTCCACGTATATGAATTCGTTCAAGCCGATGACCGCCTGGCAAAAGTCCGCGAGCGCCAGTTGCCGCGGATTTTCGCGCTGGTCCTGTTGGTAGGACAGTATCTGCGCGTCGATGAATTGCAGGCAGTCTTTGACTTCGGATTTGGCGGCCTCGCGCCCGAGGGCGATGCGGAAGGCGCGCTGCACCTGATCAGTGGCGTCGGTTGTCTGGCTTTCCAGTTTTTTGGCAAAATCCATCGCGCTGGCGCGGATGTGCGGATTGTTCAGGAGCAACAACGCCTGCGGCGCCACCGTTGTGTTCACGCGGCGGCCCAGGCTTTGCAAACTGTCCGGCGCGTCAAACTGCACCATCATGGGAATGAGTTTGCTGCGTTTGATCGTGAAATAGATGCTGCGGCGATTGTGCCCTTCATCCAGCGAACCGGGGCCGAACATCGTGCGATCCAACCGACCGCTGACGGCGAGGATCGAATCGCGAATGACCTCCGCCTCCAACCGTTGCGGGCTGCGATGCCACCAGAGGAGATTGTCCGGGTCCGCGGACATGCCTTTTTCGTTGCTCTGGTCGCCCTGCATGTAGGTGGCGCTGGTCATCATCAGCTTGTGCAGTGACTTCAACCGCCAGCCGCTCTTGATGAGTTCCGACGCCAGCCAGTCGAGCAATTCCGGATGCGTCGGCTTGTCGCCGGTATTGCCGAAATCGCTTGGGGTGGAGACCAGGCCGCGCCCGAAATGATGCTGCCAGAGGCGGTTGACGATGACGCGCGCCAGCAGATGGCCCGCGCCGTAATCGACGTCCGTGATCCAATCCGCCAGCGCCGCCCGGCGGTGCGGCGAACGCGCGCCGGACGGCGGCGGCGTCAGCCAGTGCGACTCCTTTTCGGGCGTGCGCATGAGAATCTGCATGAAGCCAGCGGGCGCGGGGTCGAGCTTTTGCGCGAGGTCGCCGCGGCGCAGGTAGTAGGTCTTCTCGTAGAAATCCGGCCCTTGCGTGTGCAGCCGCACGGCGGGCAAGCCCTCGCTGGCGATCAGCGCCTTGGCCATCTTCGGGCGTGGCTCGGTTTTCTCGTGGTCGCGCACCGCGCGATGGAGTTGCTGCCAGTCGGTGTCGGTCGTGCGGAACAATTGCGAGAGGGCCGCTGTTTGCGCGGCGGTGCGTTTGGCTTTGTCGATGGGCAAGGCGGCGCGCGCGTCGAGGTAGGTCTTTTGCGGGAAGGCGTCGGCGGTCAGCGCAGGGACAGGCTGCGCCGTGGCCAGGGAAAGCCGGAAACGGCCGAGGCTGTGGCGGTCGCGGTTGCCGCCGTTGAATTTCATGGTGACCGTCAGGATGGTCCCTTCCGCGTGGCCAAAGGGCTTCTCCGCATCGAAGATGGCGGCGTGATTCTGCCCGGCCTGGGTCAACAGCCGCCACGCACCCTTGCCGGCATCGAGCGCACCTTCGATGGGCGCGGCCTTGGCCGAATGCGTCGCCCGCGGGTTCACCAGCTTCACTTTCTGCGCCTTGCTTTCATCGCCCTTCGGCGCGGCTTGGAGGGTGAACTCGGATAAAGCGAAATCGCTGTTTTCCGCCCAGCCAGGGCCGCCGCCGGGCAGCGACTTGTGCGTCATGACTTCCAGCCGGATGGCGGTGATGTTGGTCAATGCCGTGTGAGCGACGAAGGTGTAAGTGTCCGGCGCCCCGGCCAGCACCGTCACCAGATACGAACCATCGGCCAATCGCTCGTTCTTGGTGAGGTCATAATACGCGCCGGAAATCTTCAGGCTTTGCGCTTCGAGCGAGAGCCAGTCGGGCTGGGGCAGGGCGGGGGACGTTTCCAGCCACTTTTCGAAGCGCGACGGCACCTGGTCCTTTTCAAATTTCTGCAACGCCGCGACCAGCGGCGCGTGGGCGCGCTCGTATTCCGCCTGGAGCTGGCGCGTCTGCGCGGGATTCATGTCAATGTCGTAATCGCTGCGCACGGTGGTCGTGAATGTGGAAATCATCCGGTAATAATCCGCCGTCGGGATGGGGTCGAACTTGTGGTCGTGGCAGCGGGCGCAGCCAATCGTCAAACCGAGCATCGCGGTGCCGATGGTGGAAACCTTGTCGTCGAGTTCGTCGTAACGCTCCTTCTCGGCCTGATTGGCGGTGATCTGTGTCGCGTGCGTGCCAGCCGCGAGAAAGCCCGTGGCCAGCCAGGCTTGCGGGTTGTCCGGCTCCAATTCGTCGCCCGCGATCTGCCATTGCACGAATTTGTCGTAAGGCAGGTCGTCGTTGAGCGCGCGGATGACAAAGTCGCGGTAGTGATACGCGTACGGCCGGTCGTAATCCTGCTCGTAACCGTGGCTCTCGCCGAAGCGCGCGAGGTCCAGCCAGTGACGCCCCCAGCGTTCGCCGTAATGCGGACTGGCCAGCAGCTCATCGATCAGCTTTTCATACGCCTTGGGCGACTTGTCGTTGATGAACGCCTCGATTTGCTCGGGGGTCGGCGGCAGGCCGATCAAATCAAAATAGGCGCGCCGGATGAGCGCGCGCCGGTCCACGGCGTTGTTGGGCTTGATGTTCTTTTCTTCGAGCCGCGCGAGAATGAACCGGTCGATGGGCGTCTGCGCCCAGCGCTTGTTTTTGACGGCGGGCGGTTCGAGGCGCTTGAGCGGTTGGAACGACCAGAATTGCCGGTCCTGGTCGGTGACCTGCGAACGATCCTTCACGACCTTGGCGTTGGCGACCAACGGCTGGGAGTAGGGCGCGCCGGCATCAATCCACGCCGCGATTTGCGCGACGGCTTCGTCCGACAGTTTCGGCTTCTTGCTCGGCATGTGCGGCTCTTCCTCGTGCCGCAACATCTTGAGCAGGCGGCTGCCCTTGGAGTTGCCCGCCACCACCGACACGCCCTCCGCGCCGCCCTTGAGCAATCCTTCGCGCGTGGCCAGGTCGAAATCGCCTTTGATCTTCCCGCTCCCATGGCACTCGACGCAGTTCTGCTTGAGCAGTTCGGCGACGCCGCCCTTGAACAATTCCATCCCGCGCGCCATCTGCCGGGCGTGGTCGGCGGGGACGGCCTGGGGTTTGGGTTCCGCGGCGGCCAGGGCGAGGGACGACAGGGCCAAGGCGGCGAACAGTGGCCAGGGCGCGGGGCTGTGAGCAACAAATTTCATCCGAGTAA
>JBFMBT010000149.1:0-15711 GCA_040754875.1 Verrucomicrobiota bacterium
TACCGTGTCGTCGCGAAGGAAAACAAATTCGTGCCAGCGATGACAAGAATCAGGGCGATGAGATTTTTCATGACGTGCGCGAAGTGGCCGGAAGCGGATTGCTTGTTAATACTGAGACCCGTTTTCTTCATTTGTCCTGATCATATGCCTCTAACGAATACTCGCTCGATATGCTGCGGTATGCTGGCTCATTGAACAACTTGGAACGTCGCCAATGTGACCGAGAGTGTATATCCCTCCCTCTGGACATTTCGGCAATGGCTCAGATGGTGTCCGCCTGATGTATGCATGTAAATTCTCCAAACTGGCGGCGTTCGTGCCGTGCTCTAAAACCCACATCTGCTTCGCCGTGTCGATCTGTCGGAGATTCTGTGAACAGAGGTAAGCTGGCGAAGGCCGCTCGACGCGAGCGCTCCAAAGATAAAACAGGCAGACTCCCGGAACGACAACAATACTGACACAGACAATCAGCAATAGATTCTTTTGAGTCGAGGTCACACGCTTGTAGCAACAGATTTAGGCTAACTTAAGCCTGTCCAACCGTGAGAAATGGCGGCCCTCATCCTTTTCATGCCGCCTCACATTAAGCCATTTCAGTATCCAGCTCAAGCTCCCGGTTTGGCCCAGCGTATCGGTGGACGTGTCTTGACACTGCCCTGCTTGTGTAGCGCAGCCGTCCCGGCTGCGGGTGCGGGCACCGTCCCCGGTGCCAGTCCGCGAAATATCCTTCAATACTCCGGGCGGGACGCCCGGCTCACCCGCAGGCGGGACGCCTGCGATACGGGAGCAGTGTTCGAGACCCATGATTTTGCCTCCATTCGATTGCCTCCATTCGCTTGCTTGCTTTCCTCTTTAACGCCCCGCCTCCTTCAGCCGGCGATAGACATCACGCGCGGCGTTGAGTTGCATCTGCACATGCGATGCGCCGCCGGGCGGGAGGCGGTCGCGGCGTTTCACATCGGTTTCCAGGCGGTCAATCCAGCCAAGGAAATATTCGGCATCGGCGCGGGCGTCTTGCGGGCGGCCCTTCAGCTCGAGGTAAACCGGATTGCTGTGCGCGTTCATGCCGCGGCCCAGCCAGTAGCGCGCCACGGGGCCGGTCACGCGCATCGCGATCCAACCGCTGGTTTCCACGCGCACGTCTTCGTCGAAGGAGGCTTCCAGTTTGTCCGCCGAAACCTTGCCGGTGGCGATGACCTTGCCGTTGGAAATGATTTCGAGTTTTTCCAGCGGGAATTGCGAGCGGGCTTTGCCCTTCACGCGCACGACGCCGGGCGACGCCAGGCTGATGGTGTCGCCCATCGGCTTGCCGTTCACGGTGAATTCGAGCATCGGCCCGAGCGTGATGAACGAGCGGCCCGCCTTGAGGCCGGCAATCCAGCCGTCGTAAGTCAAACCATCGGGCCCGTCGGGCAGATGCACATACACGCGGCCCCAGCCGGGCGGCGACACGGGAATGCGATTGAGAAAGCAATCGGTGCCGGCCGCGGCGGGAAGGCGAAACCCGCAGTTGAGCAGGCGATACCAGAACGGCACGGACGAATCATAGACCCAGCCCATGACATCCATGGTGTCGATGCGCCCGAGCGCGGCATCGACCGGCAGGCCCTTGGCGGAATACGGCTGGTTGTAGAAATCCTCCGCGTTGCCGGTGGGATGCGTGTAGCTGGCGGTGCCGCGCTGGTCGCGGGCGCGCTGGGCTATGTCGGCATTGGTCGGCACGTCCCACGGATTGGTGGTACCCTTGAAGCCGGTGAAGATAGGCTCGACGAGTTGGTCGAGGTCGAACAACGTCATGTGGCCCCAGAGCGTGCTGCGAAATTCCTGGTTCCAATAAAGAATGGTGCGGGGCGTCGATAACGGGTCCGGCCGGCCGCGGAAGAATTCGCGGTCGAACACGGCGTCGCCATCGGAATTGGCGACGACGAGATTGCAGACGTTGAGGTCCTCGCCTTCGCACTGATCGAGGATGGTGCGGGGCGTGTTGTACCAGGCGCCGTAGCCGTAATTGGCGTGGATGTGGTTCTCGCCGGAGTACCAGCCGTCGCGATTGGCATTGGTCCAGCGTTCCAGTGCGACTGACAGTTCGCGCGACTGGCCGGGGGCCAGTTCCACCTCCGCGCGCGCCATGCGATATTCCGGCCCGCGAAACACGAGCACTTCATACTTGCCGGCGGGCACGCTCAACGTCTCCTCGCCGCGCGTGTAGAAATGGCCCAGCCCGACGGTGATGCGAAAGAGCGCGCCGGGCGGGGCAATGAATTTGCCGCCTTGCGCCTTGATGGCAACGCGCGCGACCGCGGGCTTGCCGTCGGTTTGGTCCGTGATGCGAAGCCGCAACGTGGCGATGGATTTGGGGTAATCGATGCGTTCGATGCCTACGGTGCGGCGCTCGCCGGATTGCAAATCATGATGAATCAGCGCGGTCGCGCCCGCCTGATTGTCGGTGTAAACCAGATGGCGTTCATCGCCGCTGACGGAAGGCGCGTCGTCGTCGGCCTGACCAAACGTCAGCTTGCGCGCGCCGCCCAGCGAGTTTTTCAACGGCACATGCCAGAGGTCGTTGTGCGGCGTGCCGAGGTCGGTCGAGGCGTAAAGGCCCTGCGCATCGGCAGCGAGGGTGTAGAGGCGCGCGGGGAATTGGAACAGCTTCTCCGGTGTGCCGCCGCTGGAAGGAATACGCCACACGTCGGCGGCCGGGCTGTTGTTGCCGCCTTGCTCGCCTTCGCGGTCCAGATGTTCGGCGTAATAAATCCATTTTCCATCGGGCGACAGCGCATACGACACGCGCAGGCGCAACGACCAATTGTCAGGAATGCCTTCGACGATGGCGACCCTGGCTGTAGCAAGGTCGCACCAGGCGATGCGATTGGGCGCGCCAGCGGTGCTGAGGCGACCCAGCACGCGCGCGCCGTCCGGATGAAACCAGAGCGGGCCTTGTCCGCGCACGGCCTGGGGTAGCTTGAGCGGCGCGCCGTCCGCCTGGATGAGTTGCAACTGTCCGGCGTTGAAACCCGGCGCCTGGATGTAAGCGATGCGTTTCCCATCGGGCGACCACGCGGGCTCGACATCCCAGCCTTCGCCCGACGTCAGCAACGTCAGCGTGCCGCCCGTCACCGGGACTTTACCGATGGCTCCTTGATACGAGACGGCGATCCACTGGCCGTCGGGAGAAACGCGCGGTTGAATGGCGCCAACAGCGTAACGCGCGGCCAAGGGAACCTCGGCAGTGGCGGCAACGACATTTTGTGCGCAAAGGAATACGGCGAGCAACCAGGGAAGAGGGCGGTGCATGGTCAACTTGTAACACTGGCAACGTGGGAACGTCCAGCGTGAGTGGTTTGGAGTCCCGCCTTCGGGTGGCGCAGTTGATTGCGAAGGAGCGCGGGCTTCAGCCCGCTTCAACGTGGCTTGATCGAGCGGTTTTGAAGCGATTCAACGCCCATTCAGTGAACGCGCTGAAGCGGCGTAAACGCCGCGCTCCACTTTGCCCTGCCACGCGCGCAACTCATTCGTCACAGCGCGTCCTGCAACCGGTGAATCGCCACGGCCATCGCCGCGTAACTGGCAATGGCGATGAGCAATCGCAGATCATCCTGGTGAAATTCCGAGCGGCCGTGGTTGTTGTCGGCGCAGAGGACGCCGAGCACCTTTTCGCGCCAGACCAGCGGCGCATACAGGCCGGCGCGATGATTGCCATCCGGCGGCGTTTCACGCCACGCCAACGCGCGGCCTTCGTTGAAGACGCGCTCGGCCAGTCCCGTGATGGACGCCGCGGCCTTCGGCGAAAGCGCGCCGCTCAGTTCCAGCTTGTTGTTGTCGCGATTGCGCAAAAACAGCGTGACTTGGTCGGACGCCGGGAGCAGTTGCGCCGTTTGCTCCAGCAAAGCATGCTGGAAAGCTTCGAATGTTTTCTGCGACGCGAGCTTGAGCGGCAGCTCGAGCAACACCGCCAGGCGCTCGCGTTGCAGGCCCTTGCTGGACGCGACGGCCTTCATCGCTTCCTCCTCGGCGTTGACCGCAGCCTGCACGTGGAGGTCGGACTTTTTCGACGGCGGTGCGTTCACGTGCGCGGTCTTTGGCGGGACGTCGATGAGCAACTGCGTTTCGCCGACGCGCACGACGTCGTCGGCATTCAACTGGCGTGGAAATTCGAGGCGCACTTCATTGATGTAGGTGCCGTGTTTGCTGCACAGGTCTTCGATCCACACGTGGCCGCCTTCCTCCCACAGGCGCGCGTGCGTGCGCGAGACCGTGATGTCGCTGGACAGGTCGAGGTCGGGCGGCAGGTAGGGATTGGGGCGGCCGATGATGATTTCGCTTTGCGAGAACTCGCGGACTGTCGGTTCGCCGTGGAACGTGTAGGTGATGTGCATGCGACACCTGCTTTTCGTCAGGGCAAGGGAACATGTTAGCCGTTCGCCGGCGGCTGGCAACACTTACGCGTGCGTAGGAATTTCACGGCTTCCGGCCACGAGACGCGAATCAACCCCTTTTTCGACTTTAATCCGGCGTCATGTCGAGGCATATTAGGAAAGGCCCATGAGCGATGATAATTATTATGTGTTGATTGATTCCAAGGAGTACGGGCCGTACTCGTTGGACCGGTTGAAGGCAATGTGGGTGGCGGGGCAGATCACGTCGGACACGCTGTTTGCGCAGCCGGGGATGCCCCAGTGGGAGCCGGTGGGCAAGAAATTGAACAACACGAAGCTGGGGGTCTTCTCCGTGGTGGAACACAAGCCTTACACCGGGCCGATCGCCGACCTCGCGGTGGTGCCAGCCAGCCTCGGCGAGGCGTGGAAGGTCAAATACCAGTATGTCATCGAAGACGTGACCAATCCGCTGGCGGCAACGGGTGAATGGCCGGCGGACGCGCATTTCCACGAAGCGCTCAAGGCCGCCGTGAAGAATAAGGCCGAAAGCGGCATCTGCCGGATGGCATCGTTGCAATACGAATGGGTGAGTGGTTATACGTCGCACTTGTTTGAGATCTTGATCGCCGTCTGCCGCTCCGAGGAGAAGTGCAAACAGCATTACGACCTGGCCAGCGGCGCGGCTTACACGGCGTTTCCAGGCAACCCCACCGAGACCCAGTGGCGCCGGGACGTGACGCAAAGGCGGGACGGCGTCAGCAAGATTGAGGGCATCGGCGAGGAGGCGGTGGAATCGTTGAACGACGGGCAGGCGACGCTTTCCTTCCGGCGTCGCAACATCTTCTGCGTGATTGCGCAGAAGAGCGGGAAATCGGTGCGGCACCTGCCACAGTACGAAGTGATGGCCAAGGCGTTGGACCGGTCATTTTGCCGGGGGTAATGGAGCTGAGTGTCTTGGCACGCGCGCAGTCTCCGCATTATCGCAAACTCATTTTCCTGCCGGCAAGACTGGTACCGGTGGAGGAGGTGAACTGTCGTATCGCTCCCACGTCTTCACGCGCGCAGATTTCGGCGGTCGCCGAAACGAGGTTGCTTTTCCATCCGACGAAAAATAGACCAAGTAGCCATCCTTGGCTGGACGCAATTGAATGATTTCCGTTGTTCCATAATATTGCCACACCTCTTTGAAAATGTAGGTTGCTCCAAACTCCCGCCGTGGGTCGCCCAGCAACGCGACGACTTCCTTTTTGCTCATCCCGGCGCGCAGTTTTTGCCACGGCTCGGGGTCGGTGACATCTTGGTCGGGAACAAATCTGGTCCAGAGCAAAACCCCAACCGTCGCCGCAGCAATCACGCCAATACCAGCCAGTAGTGATTTTTGGGTAGTAAACATTCAGCGTGAATTCGGAACTACAAGGCCTCAACAACCAACGGCCCCACTGAACACTGCTTACTGAACACTGAACACTCTCTTTATCCCACCAGATGCACTTGCGGCATCGGAATGACGAACTTCCCGCCGCGCCCCAGAAACTCGCTTTCGCGTTGCTGAAACTCCTTCAGGAAATGCCACGGCAACACCAGATAGTAATCCGGCTTCTGCGCGCGTGATTCGTCTTCGGAAATGATCTTGATGTTCGACCCAATGGTGTAGCTGCCCCATTTGCGCGGGTTGCGGTCGGCAATCGCCGGCACCAAGTCCGACGTCACGCCGCAGTATTGCAGCGTCGTGTTGCCTTTCGTTGAGGCTCCGTAACCGTGCACCAGCTTGCCCTCGGCCTTCGCCTTCTTCAGAAAGTTTTGCAGATCCGTGCGAATCTTCTCGATGTTCGCGCGGAACTGCGCGTAAGGCTCGTCGGTGTCCAGCGCCATCTCGAATTCGCGCAGGCGGATTTCCTGCACGCGCTCGTTCATGTCCGCGCGCACGTCGTGTTTGCCCGCATGCCCCACCACGAGACGGAAGCTGCCGCCATTCACGTCGTTCAAATGCACGTCGAGCACTTCCAGATGATGATCGTTGAACAGCCGTTCCAGCGCCGCCAGCGAATAATATTCCAGATGCTCGTGGCAGATGGTGTCGAACGAATTCATCTTCAGCATCGTCGGCAAATAACTCTGCTCGAGTATCCAGATGCCGCGCTCGTGCAACACGCTGCGAATGTCCTCCACAAACGCGTGCGGATCTTCCAGGTCGTAGAACATCGAGATGCTCGTGATGACGCGCGGCTTGTCATCCGGATACGCCGAACGAAACGCGCGCGCCGAAAAGAAATCGTTCACCACCTGCAACCCCTTTTCCCGCGCCATCAACGCCACGTCCGACGGATCAATGCCCAGCAACCGCAAGCCCTTCGTGCGATACGACAGCAGCAGCGTCCCGTCGTTGCAACCGATGTCCAGCACCAGATGGCCCGGCTCCAGTTTGATCGTGCTTTCCGCCAGCGCGGTGATCGACGCGAGATTGTCGCGCATCGATTGGTTCATGCCGGATTGGTAATAATATTTATGGTAAAGCACCTTGGGCGGCACCGTGTGGCGCATCTGCACCAGGCCGCAGGCGTCCTGGTCGTTGCCCGGGTCGCAGCGCACCAGGTCCAGCGGCACCTTGCGTTTGATGAACGCTGTGCCATCCGCGCTGGCCAGCACGCCGCCGATGTATTGGTCGCCCAGGCTGACCACGGGCGTGAGGGACGTGGACCCGCAAATCCGGCATTTGCTGCGGGTGACGAGAATCGGTTTGAATGCTTGCGCGCCCATGAAAATCGCCCGCAAGCTACGATTTGCGCTCCCCAAAAACAAGCGTGGAAGCAAGCGCGGGCGCAAAACTCCAAGCTACAAAAGGCAAACTTCAAAAAAGCCTCAAGCACCAAGGCGGCGTGGAAAGCCGTGGACGGTGGCATTTGGATCGCGGTGGCAGGCAATGCCCCACAAAGCGCCATGGGACTGGCGCACTCCAAGACGCTTCGCGAATGCAGGCCGCAAGGTGAACGCGCCAGCGTCCTGGAGTGCGCCAGCCCGATGGCGCTTTTCATGGCGTGCCTTGCGGCTCCAACTCTGTCAGGAGCGCGAACGCCCTTGAAGTTTGAAGTTTCTTTGATCATTGGAGTTTGAAGCTTGGAGTTTTCCTTCATCGGGAAGCCACGATTATCAAATTGACGCCACCGGATTGTCATACGACAGTGTCAACACTATGCAAACCATCAGCATACGGGAGTTGGTGCGCGAAACGGCTCGCGTGGAACACCTCGTTTCCACCGGGCAGACCATCATCGTCACGCGCAACGGCGTGCCGACCATGCGCATCACCGCGGTCATGGAACGACGCCCGGATGCGGACAAGAAAGTGGCGGAACATTTCAAGCGCGTGCGCCGCTGGCCCGCGCTCAAGGTGTCGTCAACCGACGTGTTGCGGGAGGAAAGGGACGCTCGATGAAATCGGTTTACGCCGATTCGAGTTTCCTTTTGGCATTGCATCTGAACCAGGTTCACACCACGCAGGCACAAACGACGTGGGATCAGTTGGGGAAGAATCCATTGCCTTGGGCGGCACTCCACAAATTGGAAGTTCGCAACGCGATTCGCCGCCATCACCAGCGCGGCCATATCACGCATGACCGCATGGTGGACACGCTCCGTCTTTTGGAAGTCAACCGCTCGCAAGGCCTCCTGGTCGATTACCCGGTTGACTGGCTCGTGGTGCTGGACCGCGCCGAACTCATCAGTGGAGAGCGCACGCCCGAAATTGGCGCCGGCGCCCTGGATGTTTTGCACGTGGCCACGGCGCTTCATTTGCAATTCGATGCATTCGTGACCTTCGATGCCACCCAGGCCAAACTCGCCGAAGCGTGCGGCCTCGAAGTGCTTCCTTGACCGAAAACGCCAAGCCACAAACTTCAAACTCGAAAGAAGTCTCAAGCCTCAAACACCAGGGCGGCGTGGAAAGCGGTGAACGGTGGCGGCAAGAGTTGGACTGCGGCCCGGACAAAAGTATTCAAAGGCCAGGCGGGGGACGGGGAACTCGCAATCGAATGGAGGCAAGCGAAAAGTGTGCCCGCCAAACACGCAAACACCCGCGAAAGGGAGAATCGCAAACAATCAACCACAGAGGCACCGAGACACTGAGATTAGCCGTAAAAGAGCACGGATTTGCGTTGAAGCGTTGAAAAGTTAAAACGTTGAAGCGGGGAAGTGGTCAACCACGAATGGACGGAATCAACACGAATAGCCGCAACTCAGCACAGAAAGCGCAAAAACCGAGGACGCCGGGGTACTCAACCGAACGCGGTCAGGCGAATGAGGTGAGGATCAGCAATCCGTGTTCCGTATTCAGTGTCTGAGTTCGCGTCACTTCGCGCAATTCGTGTCACCCTCATTTGTCTGTCCCGCATCTTTCTGTGAGCCCCCCCATCAGCGTCGATTCAGCCTTCATTAGCGGTTTGAACTCCCCCCGATTTCACGACTCAACGCCTCAACGGGTTTCCCGGCGGCAAATTTCCCTCTTTTTGTCGGGGGAAAGGTCTGGTAAATATCAGCCATCGCAGGTAATGACCCCGGAAGAGAAAGCATGTCTCGGGATCGACGCCCAACTCACGGCGTCCGGATGGGATGTACAGAATTATGCGGTGTACAATCCCATGGTTCGTGCCATTGCCCCGGGGGAAGTGCCGCTCAAGTCCGACCGCACGGTTCTGCCCAAGACCCTCATCTTTGCCAAGGACGACTCCCACGCCGAGGACATCGTCCATCTCTGCCGCGAGGTCTTCGGCAAGGGCAACGACTTCTGCAAAAAGATCACCTACCAGGCCAAGCACCCCGTCACCGGCAAACCCGTCAAAGGCCGTGACCTAATCAAGGAATTCTGCAACTCCACCATGCCGCGCATCGCCACGACGGTGGACATGATCGCCACCGGCACGGACATCAAACCGCTCGAAGTGCTCCTCTTTCTCCGCGACGTTCGCAGCCGCGTCTATTTCGAGCAGATGAAAGGCCGCGGCGTGGACGGAAGCTCACGACTACCAACAATTCTCAACTAAATCGCGCATGACTCTCGCCTTGGCTTGGGTTGCCAAACGGTCCGACGGCCGCGAGGATCTCTACTTCGCATCCGACAGTCGGACACGTGGCGGTATGGTGCTCGATGTTACGCCGAAAATCCTGACTTTGCCGCGCTCGGACTGCGCAATTTGTTTCGCTGGTGACACCGCCGCGACATTTCCATTGATGCTCCACATCTCCGCAGCCATCGCGGCGCATGCGCCAGCCCACGAGCGCAACCTCGACATTGGCGAATTGAAGGGCCATTTGTTGAAGGTCTGCACCGACATCATGGCTACGGTCACGGACAGGCCGGTTCCCCTTCATCCGACCGACGTGCAATTCATTCTCGCCGGGTATTCGTGGAGAGCTAAAGACTTTTGCATCTGGACCATCTACTACGAGCCACCCTCCAAAAGATTTAGGGCGCGACCTGCTGAGAAATTCCACTCGCGTCTGAGGAAAGCCGCTTTCATCGGCGATTGGGCGACACGCTTTCGCGCTTCGCTTGTCAACGAATTGAATCAAAGACCGCAGGCACCGCCGGCGAATCACGAACCGTTGAGGCTCATGGCCCAGGCACTGAAAAGCGCGGGAAAAGACGAGTCGATTGGGGGCGCCCCGCAGGTCGTCCGGATCGGCCCGCACATGAACGCACGACCTTTCTGTGTGAAATGGGGTCCCGAACAAAAGCTGTTTCTGTTCGGTCGACTCCTTTTCGAATACGAGAACTGCGACTATTGGACGATTGACCCTGAAACCGGAAAGATTGAAGCGCCGCGCCACTTCAGACTCGACAAACGCCATCACTTGGACGACTGAAAGGGCGTGCTCGGGTAGTTTAATGATTCGGAAAAACGCCCCTCTTTCCTGTGCAGATTTGCAGACAGGTCGGCACAGGAAGTAGGGGAGATTGGCGGTTCGAATCCGCCACCGAGCCTCAGTTCCCGGCGCCACTGGCTCGCCCGTCAGCAAGAACAGCGCGCCAACTGTTCGTCAATCATCACCGACGCCTGCTCTTCGAGGGCTTGAGCTTCGCGGAAGTCTTCCCATAGCTGGACCACCTTCGCGCCGTCCACGTCAAGGGGTGGGGGCAAGATGACTTCTTCCATGTCCTCCGGGAAGGTCGAGTCAACGACCGAGCCAGACGCACGGGCTTTGAGTTGCATTTGGGCGTGGCTGGTTTTGAGCGCCAGGAAAAGCCAGCCGACGTCCACGCCCGGCTTGGCGATCACGCGGCCAACGTGTCCGCTAGCGAGCCAGCCGGCGCGGTCTTTGGTGATGAAGGCGGGTGTGCCCAATTCCTCCTCGGCCCGGCCATCGGCGGGATAGGCAATCCAGCCGGGGCGCAGTTCGTAGGCGGTGATGTCTTTGAAGACGCGCGGCGCCATGTACTGCAAGTTGATGAGCGAGGTCTGAAGCAATTGCGCGCCGGACAGGAGCGGACGTCCGTTGTCGCGGTCCACGTAACAGGTCTTGTACCGACCAGCCGGCTTGAGCACTTGCGCGACATCGGCAACGCGCTTGCCGCCCAGTCGCAAGAGTTGGCGACGAACTGTGCTGACAAGTGGGTCGTAAAACGCGGCGTCCAATCGCCCCTCGAACACGCGCGAGCGAACAGTCCAACCGTCGCGCAAAGGATGTGCGCGGCGCAACGCAGGCAGTTCGCTTTCGTAAGCGGCCAGCAATTGGGAAATGGTTAGCCGTGCCGATTCGCGGAGCTTCACAGCGCGCCCGACCAAAGAGGCGACCTCCCGAAACGTGGCTGCGTCGAAGATGAGGACTTCTTGACTGGCGACTTGGTCTTCTGACAGATGGTCAATCACTGAACCTGTCTTGTCGCGCCGGAGCATCCTCCGTCCCGTCTGGCTGTTGAGATACGCCAGCGTATAGAAGCGCATTTGTTTGTCCGCGATTTCGAGGCGAATCATGTCATCACTCATTACGAATTGCGCCAAGTGCGCATCGACAAGAACTGCGGGTCCGAGGTTGCGACCGGACCGCGTCTGGAGGATTTGACCCGATTTGAGGTGGTAGTCATCGAGATTCTCAGTGCGGCCTGCCGAAACGTAATCAGCAGCCTCCGGGTAATAGTTAAACACGTCATACGGGCGCAGGTAGGGAAGGCTTGGTTCGCCATTCGCTGCAAGCGCCCGCGTGTATCGATTTGGGTGGTGAACGCGCTCGGCGACACCATGAGAACCACCAAGCTGCTCAATCCGAACGCCACGTTGCCTCGCTGTTTCGACTGCCACGACAGTTGAACTTGCTGGCGAAAGGAAATACCAGCAGTCGAGCCGCCCCGCCGTCCTGAGTGTGCCGGCATTGACCGCCATCGTTTTCATTGCTGTTCCTCCAGCCATACTGCGTAGGCGGACGCCACTTCCGGCAGTTCGTCATCAACGACACGGTCGCGAGTCTCAGTCTCCTTCGTGACTTCTTCTCCGGAAGCCTTGTCGATTTCGGTCACCAATTCCTTGCGTGCAACAATGACTTCTTTCCCGTCGGCAGTCCGCCGGTAAATCTGGTTGCCGCGCTTGTCGTGGCCAATCTTCTCGGCGACCGCAAGGAACACCGGGTAATCCAGTCCCCTCGTCTCTGCGGCTTTCTCCTCATCTGCCGACAACCGCCGCATCACCACCATCGAAGTTTGTGTGTCGTTCTTTGGCTGGAAAAGGTCGCGGGCCATGTCTACGACCGAAAGAATCTGTGTGTGCCTGAGCATCCAATGGCGCACGTAGCCAAGCGCCGGATTGTTCAGGATGCCGTTGGGGATGACCATCGCCATTCGGCCAGTGCCGGGCACGAGGAATTGCACGCAGCGTTCGATGAAAAGAACTTCGGGCGGCTGGGATTTTTGCAGCACCTTGTTGCCGCTCTTGTCCCGACGCATCAGCCATGAGCCGTCGGCTTGCTGGTCCCACACGGCAGCCAAGTCGTATTGTTCAAGGATCTGTTCGTCGTCAATGACGATGTTCGCGCCGAACGGCGGATTGGTGAACAGGACGTCAATGGAGCCGAGCGGAACCGCTTGGGCGGCGTCCGGGTTCCAAGTGTGCGGGTTGGCCAGGCTGTTCGCCTGAAACAAACCGCCCTCGCCGTCGTTGTTCATTACCATGTTCATCTTGGCGGCGCGGACGAGGGAAGGATTCAGGTCAAAGCCAAAAACCCGCTCCGAGAGATACTCGTTTCGCTTCCGATAAAGCTCCTGCCGCTCGGCATCCGTGGGCTGTTGCGGTTTGGCCCACGAGAGTTTCTCGGATTCCTCCAGAATTCTGAGCGAATGGTTCATGGCCGTGATGAGGAAACCGCCAGTGCCTTCGGCCGGGTCAAGAAGTCGTTCATGCGGCTGCGGGTTTAGCATGGCCACCGCCATCCGACAGGCGTTGCGCGGAGTGAAGAACTCGCCACGGTCGCCGCGCAAATTCGAGCCGACGACTTCTTCGTAAGCGACGCCCTTCACGTCCACGGGCGAGGCGAGAAGGGAGTAGCGCTGAAGCTGCGAAACGACGTAGGCGACGACGTTCGGCTTGAGTTGGATTTCGCGGTCGGCCCCGACAAAAATCTTCGGATACTTCTTAACGACTTTCTCCGCGAACAGCTTGGTGATTCGGTTTTTGGCCGCTGCGGCAGCGGTGGCGCCGGCGAGTTCCCCGGGCGCAACGAAGAACTCCAGGACTTTGGAGCGCTCGTCTTCAATCTTGCAGAAAATGATTTTGAGCAGTTCCCAAAAGGCTTCCGGCTTTTGCATCCCCTCGGTGCCGGCGATGTAGTTATGGCAGCGGCGGAAGGCGAAGAGAAGGTTGTCGGCGGTGGCCGGCATCAAGTCAGTGCGCTTCGGGCGCGCGGCGTCGGCTTCGGACTGACCAGCGGCGGGAATGTCCACAATTTCATCGAACACGATTTTGCCGGCCTTGACGCGCTTCGCGAAACAGAAGCGGTCATCGCCGTTCGTCCACAAGCCGTAAAGGGCGTTCGGACAAGCGGCCATGTAGGATTGGAGCTGGCCGATGCCGTCTTTCTTGTCTTGCGGGCTGGTGCCGGGTTTCTTTGTTTCGACCAAGATGTAGGCGTGAGCTTGCTCGTGCTTCTCATCAGCCGGAAAGACGACGATGTCCACGCGCGGCTTGGCCGAGCCCATCTTGATGCGGAACTCGGGCTGACAGTGGGCAGCGGCATACTTGTATTGCCGGACAAGCGCCTTTTCGATGTTCTGTCGGACATATTCCTCGGGCGTGTCGTTGACGAATCGGCCCGTGAGGAAATCAACGACCTTGCCGTCAGGGATTGCACCAACGGGAAGAGCCGTCGGTGGCGAAAACACGGCGGCGAGCGCCGGGCCCGGAGGCTTCGGTTTGGAAGCGTTCTTGGCTTTCTTGCTCATAGTTTGTAGTCGTCCAGGCACCGTGCTCAGGAGTTCCGGCGGGTTTTCTTGTAAGTGATGGGCTTCCGGGGGCGAGATGGAGGCGGGGGCGCAGGTTTGGCCTCTTCTCTGACAAGAGAAAGGGCCTCCGGTAGCGCGGGGTCCCCACCGTATTCGTGGAGGATTCGAGCGGCGACTAGGCGGCGACGCATTTCCTCCACGGTCACTCCGTAATAACGGGCCAGGGCTTCAGCTTGGGCGTCTGTCGGAACACGGTCGCCAACCTCCAATTTGCTCAACAGGGTGGAGTCCATGTCCACGGCGGCTGCCACGACGCGGAGAGGCACACTGCGTTCCTCGCGCAACTTACGAAGCCATGCTGATAGAGATGCGTCGGACATCGCTGCCATGGTGCGCCGGTCCGATTTTTCTGTCTAGACAATTCTTGACTAGACAGCACTTCACAGTGCGACTTGATTAGGAGCAGCCCGCGAGCTATGATTTCCTGCTGGTCAGCCAGTTTAGCGTCACCGGCGCAACGGCGACGAGTTGGAGACGCATTACCGGCATGTGCTCGAATCGCTCGGCAAACAGAAGGGCATGCTCGGCGTCATCTTTCGCAAGGCGCAGAACAAGATCCAGGACCCGGCCAAGCTCCGCCGGCTCATCGTGGACCTGATTGGCAAGGAGCAGTGGTCGAGCCTGTCCGCCGACGTGAAGGGCGACGCTTACGAGGGGTTGCTGCAAAAGAACGCCGAGGACGTCAAAGGCGGCGCGGGCCAATATTTCACGCCACGCCCGCTCATCGCTGCGATGGTGGACGCGGTGTCCCCACAACCGGGCCAGACGATTTGCGATCCCGCCTGCGGCACCGGTGGTTTTCTGCTGGCCGCGCATGATCACATCGCGCGCATTCCCGGCCTGGACAAGGCGCAGAAGAAGCGGCTCAAGAACGGGACGCTCTTCGGCATCGAACTGGTGGACAGCGTCACGCGGCTTTGTGCTATGAACCTGCTCCTTCACGGAATAGGTGGGGACGATGGCAACCCTCTCCCATCGGATGGGAGAGGGGCTGGGGGTGAGGGCCTACCCGTCGTCACCAAGGATGCGTTGGCCGGAAAGCATGGCGAATATGACATCGTGCTGGCGAATCCGCCGTTCGGCAAAAAGAGCAGCGTGACCATCGTGAACGAGGCGGGCGAGCAATCGAAGGAATCGCTCATCATCAATCGCGACGATTTCTGGGCGAGCACGAGCAACAAGCAGCTCAATTTTCTTCAGCACATTTTCACGATCCTCAAGCAGCACGGGCGGGCGGCGGTGGTGTTGCCGGACAATGTGCTATTCGAGGGCGGCGCGGGCGAAACCATCCGGCGCGCGTTACTCAAGCAGGCGGATGTGCACACGTTGCTGCGCCTGCCCACGGGCATCTTTTACGCACAAGGGGTGAAAGCGAATGTGCTGTTCTTCGACCGCAAGCCCGCGCAGGAAAAGCCGTGGACGGAGAAGCTCTGGATTTACGACCTGCGCACGAACCTGCATTTCACGTTGAAGGAGAACACCCTCAAGCGCAGCGACCTGGATGAGTTCGTGGGGTGCTACTTTGGAAAACCGGCTATAGGGGAGGCGCCGCGTGAGGGCACGCGGCCTACAGGGGAGGCGACACCTCACCATGAGCCGGACAAGGGAAACCCACCCCTAACCCCTCCCAAGAGGGGAACAGCGGTGGTTGCAAGATCGGTATCCGGAGAGGGAGGAGGGAAAGGAGCGTCGCGGCATAATCGGGTGGAGAGCGAGCGATTCAAGTGCTTCACCTACGACGAATTAATCAAGCGGGACAAGGTGAACCTCGACATCTTCTGGCTGAAGGACGAAGCGCTGGAAGAATCGGCGAACCTGCCTGCGCCGGAGCTCATCGCGCAGGAAATCGCCGAT
>JBFMBT010000150.1:0-15699 GCA_040754875.1 Verrucomicrobiota bacterium
GACGCCGAAAACGTGGTCGCGCTCCGCTGAAGTGCCCGCCCCGCCATCGACGGGTTGGGCGGGGTAGCCCGCCGGCGGCGGTGTGCCGGGAAGGCTGAGAATGCGAACGGCGCCAAGGTTGCCGCTGACGACACCAACTGTTGCCGGCTCATTGCGGAATTCGAAAATGCGCGTATTTTCCATGAGGAGAGCGGAAATCCCCTGGTATGCGAGCGTCACCGCCACGCAGGCCGGAAGATGCGGCAGAACGCCGGAGGCCCAGCGCGCGCGGTCGAACCGAAAACGTTCCGCCAGCCAGACCACCAGCGGCGACAGGATGAGCCATGGGCACCACTCATGAAACGATTGAAGGAACGCCTGCTTCCAGGAAATCGCCATTGGCCACTGTTTTCCCATCCAATAAAACTGAACCGCAAACACGCTTGCCACCGTTGTCCAGACGAGAAACAGCACGCCACACCGGATGACGAAGGATCGCCCGCCGCTTGGTTTCCACGACTCGTTCATGCGTTCGTTCTCAAATCTGCCGGATTCAACACCGCCGACGCCCGGAAGTGACGGTGAAGCCGCCTTGCCGAACTTGCACCCAAGCAGGGACGAGCCGGGCAATTCCTGGGACGAACCGCGCTCGGTCCGGGGACCAACACTTGAAGCGCCACAGCTCACACGCAGAAGCGTGAACTCCAAACCAGGCGTGTACACGCGGGTTGGAACGCTCTCCGCGTGCGCGTGCCGCAAATCCCGCCTCGCACTGTTCCTCCACCGCCTCGCGCTACCTTTGCCTTCGGGTCTCTTTCGTCCCGCGTTTTCCGGCCTTCATCTCAAAGTCTTGTGAATCATCCCAGGTCGTTTTGGGAATGCGGTTCCCAGCGCTACTGGTGACGGCGTGTTGAACAATTCCATCTCCGTTCGCTTCGCCGCCGCTGACGCATTCACGATTTTCTTCCCGAGTGGGAAGGAAGGCGGGTTCTGGCAAACCAACAATTCCGTGTGCGGCCAGGACCCGTCGTCACTTTTCATCCGGACGCCCGCCTCCGGAGTGGGCCCCGTCCCCGGGAGCAGCAACGCGGCCAACCCAGCCTCCCGGCATCCTTACGCGCGGAGCAAGGCGCCTGTCCCCCCGCGTAGCCAACCCGTTGACCCATGAAACACCTGCGCTTCCTCTTCGTCCTCCTCGCGACATCTGGCGTCGTTGCTTCAGCGCCACCACCTGGCCAGGAGCTCCCGGGCCCACATCCCACCCGGCTGATTGCCAAAATGAAGCACGGCCCGGATATTTCGGCGCAAAGCGTCAATGACCTCGCAAACGCACACGGCCTCGCCGTGCGCAAGAAGTTCCGCCACTCCCCGCGTCTGGTTGTGCTGGATGAGACCGCTGCCGCCGCTCAGGCGAACGCCGCGCCCGCGGATCGAAAGAGCAGGCTGCTGGCCCGGCTCCACGCGCTCCGTCAGTCCGGGCTGTTTGAATTTGTCGAGCCGGACTACGTGCTCAGCGCCAGCGTTGTTCCGACCGACACCGCCTACGGAACGCTTTGGGGTCTGCAACGCATCAGCGCCGCCTCCGCCTGGGACATCACGACCGGTTCCACCAACGTCATCGTCGCCGTCGTGGACAGCGGCATTCGCCACACGCATCAGGACCTGGCCGCGCAGATGTGGCGCAATCCCGGCGAAATTGCCGGGGACGGCGTGGACGACGATCATGACGGATACGTGGACAACGTTTACGGGTTGAACGCCATCAATGATTCCGGCGATTCCGCCGACGACAACAACCACGGCTCGCACGTCGCCGGAACGATTGGCGCCGCAGCCAACAACCACGGGCCCTCCGTGGGCGTATGCTGGGACGTGCGGCTCATGGCTTGCAAGTTTCTCGACGCGACGGGCAACGGCTACACGAGCGACGCCGTCGAATGCATCGACTTCGCGGTCGCCAATGGCGCGCGTGTCATCAATTGCAGTTGGGGCGGCGGTGAATACAGCCAGGCGTTGTTTGACTCGTTGGCGGCTGCGCGGGCCGCCGGTGTCCTGGTCATCATCGCCGCCGGCAACGATGGCATGAATACCGATGCGCTGCCGACCTACCCGGCGTCCTATGATCTCGACAACATCATTGTCGTCGCGGCCATCGATCAAAACAACTCGCTGGCCTCCTTTTCCAACCATGGCCGGTCTTCTGTTGACCTCGCGGCGCCCGGTGTGGGGATTTATTCCAGCACCGCAAGCAGCGATGTCTCCTACGACACGTATCAAGGCACCAGCATGGCGGCCCCGCATGTCGCGGGTGTCGCCGCGTTGCTCCTGGCGCAGACTCCGGACCTGAGTCTTGCCACGTTGCGCCAGCAATTGCTCGCTTCCGCCGTCCCCCTGGCATCGTTGTCCGGCCGGTGTGTCACCGGCGGGCGCGTGGATGCCTTGGCGGCTCTTTCAGCGGCGCCAGACGGTGTTTTGGAGATCGCCGCCACGACCGGCAGTTCGCCGCCGTTTGCGCCCGGCAGCAGAGTGAACCTGTTCATCAGCGTCTCGGACCTGATGCCCGTATCAAACGCCACGGTGGCTGGACTGGTGCTTGATGGCAGCGAGTTGTCCTTCGCGAACAATGGCGTGTCCCCGGATGTCACTGCGGGCGATGGAGTTTACAGCGCCATCATGGATGTGCCGTCCACCGGCAGCAACTTTACTGTGCGCGTGGTTGTCTCCGCTCCCGGCAAACAACCCGCCACCAACAGTTCAACCTTTTCCGTTCTCCAACCGCCCGCCAACGATCGTTTTGCGGACCGTCCGGCCTTGACCGGCGCGACCATCACCACAAATGGAACCAACGTCGGGGCAACCCGGGAAAACGGCGAACCTGCGCACGCCGGCAATGCCGGTGGCCAATCCGTCTGGTGGGCCTGGACCGCGCCCGCGGCCGGCTCCGTAACCATCAACACGGCGGGCAGCAATTTCGACACGTTGCTGGCCGTCTATGGCGGCACGACGGTCACGGCGTTGAGTCTGGTCGCGTCCAACGACAACCAAGGGTTCTCCCGGTTCAGTTTCGTCAACTTCACGGCCACGGCGGGCGCGTCGTATCATATCGCTGTGGACGGTTTCAACGGAGCCGCCGGCGCCATTCAACTCAGCTTGAAGTTGAGCATGCCGCCGGCCAACGACGCCTTTGCCAATCGCTCCCAGTTGTCCGGCCCGGACGTTTCCACCACGGGGAGCAACGAAAATGCCACCAAGGAATCGGCCGAACCGCTCCACGCTGGCAATGCCGGCGGCAAATCCGTCTGGTGGACCTGGACCGCGCCCAGCAGCGGCCCCGTGCGCATGGCAACGACCGGAAGTGACTTCGACACCACCCTCGCTGTCTATACCGGCGCGTCCCTTGGCACGTTGACCTTCATCACCGCCGATGACGACAGCGGCGGTTGGCCTGCCAGCGCCGTGACATTCGCCGCCGTCGCGGGGACGAGTTACCAGATCGCCGTGGACGGTTACAACGGCGGCTTCGCCTTTGGCGCGTCCTCGGGCGATATCCAATTGACCATTGAAGAAACGGATCGGCTCCGCTTGTTGCCACTCGAACCGTTGCCCGGCGGCGGATTCCGAATCTGGATCGCCGACGCGGCGGGCCTTCCGCTGGACACCACGCGCGCCGCACGCGTCGAAGTCCACGCGCTGGCCGACCTGGGCGAATCTCCCGGAGCCGCCACCCGCCTGAATTCCATGCTCTCCCTTTCCAACGGCAAGCTCTGGTTGGATGATCTCTCATCATCGTCGGCAACCACACGATTCTACCGCGTCATCGAGCGCCACCCATGAACACCCTCGTCCTCGTGCTGGCCTCAGCCCCCCAGCCAACGGGGGCGTGTGCGCGGTCGGGACGGAAGGGAGCGTGACACCCGCGCACCGCCGATTGATCGGTCGGGGTGGTCATGCCGCCGCGGTCAAGCCGGTTTGACCGCGCGCGGGGCCGGCTTCACCACCCACCAACTGAAAACAATCGCCGCAAAGAACAACACGTACGCGATGGTGAACACGCTGGCCGGCGCGTCGTAGAACAACAGGCGGCCCAGCCAGTGTTGGATGAAGGATTCGGCGTAGAGCGCCTGCCCGCCCGCCATTTGGCGAAGCCGGTTCTCCCACGTTGTCAACGGACAGGAGATGCCGGTGACGGCTTCGCAGGCCACAAAGCCCATCGCGGCCAGATGCAGCAACCGGAACCGGCGGTTGCGCACCCAGAGCCAGCGCCGGAAGTGGCCCGCCCAGATCAACGCCAGTCCCAGCACCACAAATGTGACAAAGGCAACGTGCACCACCAGGATGAAGTCGGCCAGCCAACGATAGGCGCTGTTCATGAGTTGCGGGCGCTGGCCCGCGCGCCTCAGGCGTGCAACAGCGCCAGTTCACGGCGCAGGTTCCGGCGGGCGCGGGTTTCGACGCGTTCCATGAGTGAAGTGTAAAACAGGCGTTTGCGGTTCAAAAAATGTTGCAGCACCCGCGCGCGTCCGGCCCGGTAATCCGCTTCCTTGACCCACGCGTATTCCTGGCGGATGGCTTGCGCGTAGGCGGAATAGCGCCGTTGGGACGCGGCGAGAATGGCCAGGTCGGCGTCGATGAGCACCTTGGCGTCCGCGCTGGCGGCGCGGTGGGTCCTGGTGGCCAGGATGAGGTGGCGGACTTTGTCGATGAGCGAGGCGCGCAGGCGCAGCTTTGCCAGCCAGCGCGCGGCGAATCGAGCGCTCAATTCCTCGTTGTCGGTGCGTCGCGGAAGGTAAACAACGTCGTGAAACCAGACCGCCAGTTCGACCGCCGGGAGATCGCGCGTGGAGGCCCGCAAGCGATGCACCGTCCGCAACATGCCGCCGATGTGCTCGAGGGTGTGGTAGTGCCGTCCCCTTTCCGAGTACGCGCGGTGGATCGCGTCGAAGCAGCGGCCCGCCACGGCAGGTTCCGCTCCCAGGCGATTCATCAGCAGGCGCCACTGGATGGGCAAGCGTTGCAAGTTGGCCTTCAAAAACGACATCCCGCCACAGAATCGTCAAGGGACGGTTTATAAGACGGGCCGGGCGCGCAGGGGAACAAAAAAATTGCCGGCCTTCAACCGAAGGAACAAATTATGGCGCTGCCCGGTAGCGGCTGCGCTGCGCCAGCCGGTGCGGGCGCAACTTTTCCCCGGTTGCTTTTTCCATGTATTGCGGAAATCGTCGTAACCGTCTGGTGGAACCATCGTCATTAGTTATGTGTCAGCGGGTTGCAGAACCCAGTTATGCCTGAAGAAAAACTGGATGTCGCAGCCTGTCTGGAACGCGTGCGGCGGCGGGACGAGGAAGCGGCCCGCCGGCTCGTCGAGCATCTGTACCCGTTGGTAATCAAGATCGTGCGGGCGCACCTGCCCCGGCGGGTGGCCGAGGAAGACCTGGCCCAGGACATCTTTTTGAAAATGTTTGCGAACCTTGAGCAATACCGCGGTGTGATGCCCTTCGAGCATTGGGTGTCGCGCATCGCCGTGACGACCTGCCTGGACCAGTTGCGCGCCCAGAAACGGCGTCCCGAATTGCGCTGGGCCGACCTGTCAGAGACCGAGGCCGAAGTGCTGGACGCGGTCATCACCAGTGAAGGCGAGGCGCATCCATCCCAGGGGATGGCCGCGCGCGAGGTCGTGGGCAAACTGCTCGAACAACTCAACCCGGAGGACCGGCTCGTGGTGACGCTGCTGGATTTGGAACAAAAGTCGGTCGCGGAAATCCAGCAGATCACCGGCTGGGGCGCGTCGCTCATCAAGGTGCGGGCCTTTCGCGCGCGGCAGAAACTGCGCAAGCATCTGGAAATTTTGGAAAGGGAACGTCGTCATGCATGACTCGAAAGACAGTTGGGACCGGCTGATTGAGGCGGCGCGCCAGGCGCCGGAGCCGGCCATGCCGGAAGCGCCGTTTGGTTTTGCCACGCGCGTCGTGGCGCGCTGGCAATCCGCGCCGCCGCCCACGCTGCTGTCCGTGTGGGAATTGCTCGCCCGCCGCATCCTGGTGGGCGCATGCGCGGTGATGCTGCTGAGTCTCGCGCTGCACCTGAGTGTGCCGCAACGCGCCGCCAGCGACCCGATCGCCGCGGCCGAAAACTTGATTGAATTCGCTGTATTGGAATGAACTCGCTGCGTCATTGGAAAATCGTCTTGATCCTCGTCGCCATCTTTGCGGCGGGCGGTGTCACCGGTTCGGTGCTGACGCTGCGCGGCGTAAAGTCCGCCGTAAACAAGGGCGCCCTCACCGATGCCTGGGCGCGCGGTGCGCTGAAGGTTTACACCACGCGCCTGCAGTTGACGCCCGAGCAGGCGCACAAACTGCAACCGGTGTTCGATCAGGCGGGCAAAGACCTCAAGGGCGTGCGCCAGCGGGCGATGATGGACGCGTTGAGCGTTTTGCGGGTGATGAACGAACAGGTGGAGCCCGAACTTCAACCGGAACAAAAGGAGCGCCTCCAACAAATGAAGGAGGAAGTCCGCGCGCGCCTGCAAGACCGCCGCAAGGGAGCGCCGCCCCGCCCCAACCAGGTTCCCACCGACAAGGCGATTTAAGCCAGGCGCGGAATGCCCAGACGGGCGAAGGAAATGAATCAACCACGCAGGTCGCATAGATTCGAGCGCCGCCTGACCTCGGATGGCAGTTCCTTCACCATCAAGACCGACCGCCAGTTCAACCCCGGAAGGAAATGAGCGGCATCATCGGCCATTCGATGTATGCCATCCTGGGCGCGCAAGCCGCCGTCGAGCGCAAGCTGCCCGTGGGAACCATCGTCGCCCGACATCTTCCGGCTTACCTCGCGGGCGCGTATCTCGGAAGCGACATCCAAACCATGCCGGAAGCCGTGTGCCTCGATACGGGGCGCGAAGTCGGTTACGGCACGGTTCCCCTGGAAAAGAGTCCCTTGACCGGCGGTCCCGTTCGCGCCTGGAAGCTCAAACACGACGGCCGCGAACACACACCCCGCGAGATCCATGACCTGTTCTACGGACGCGCCCATCTGGTCTTCGGCTGGACCAGGGCGGACCGCGAGCATACGGTGCCATGGGACCATCTTCCCGATTATTTCGCCGATGTGCTCGACGACACGTTCGAGTTCTTCGGCGCAAACGAGCGCACCCTGGCCTACGTCCTTGGCTGGGTCGTTCACGTAGTGAGCGACAGCCTCATCAAGTCCATCCAACCCGGCATCGACCTCCACCTGCTGGACGGAAAATACACCCCCCGCAACCGACCGATACAGGATCTCGTCACATTCCACGAAGTCGGCGCCAAAGAATTGCGCGTCGATTGGCCGCGCCTGCTGAAGGAACTTTCCGCGACGCCGGTGGAACCCGTCCAGCTCCACTACATGCGCTGCGGAGAACCGCGCGGCCGCCTGGTGCGGGAATTTCCCAATGCCTGGGACGTTTCCAAAAAGTCTCTGCTCATGGCGGTGCTCGCGGAAAACCGCCGCTGGTGCCTTCAACACGCGGAAGACGTGTTGAAGGAGATGCAATTGGTTCCCTCGGCGAACGGACTCGATTGCAACGAGTCCATTCGCAAAGCCACTGGATTGAGCTATCCCACCATGGTTGACCTTGCTCGGAAGGCCGGCTTCCGCCGTGCCTTGTCCCAAATGGGCAACGCGGTGGCGGACATCTTCGCGGCCACCTTGCGGCGCTCGTCCCACGCCCAAAAGCTCCCGGCGGCCACTGCATCGACGCTGGCAGACCTTGCGCGCGCCTGGCAATGATCCCGGACCGCGCGTCTCCAGTCGCGCTTACGATCCCGCGCGCCACCCCGGGTCCAACCTTCCCTCGCTGCGCAAGCCGCTACACCCCCCTTCGATGTTCACAATCTGTTTGCCCGCACCGGCCCGCTGCTTCCATAGTTCATCCATTCCTGAACGAACTGTTATGAATCCGTCCCGTCCTTCCCGCCGCCGGTTTATTCGCAGCATCACGGGTCTGTCCCTGCTCGGACTGGTGCAGCATCCGTTCACCATCGGCGTCCCCGCCGCCGATGCCTCCCTGCCATTTGCCACCGACAACGAAACCATCCAGAAGGCCCGCGACGTCGCCCTCGGCATCTTGAAACCCAGCCGCAAGGACCTCGAACACGGCCTCAAGTTGCATGCCGCGTCGCTGGTCATTGACAGTTACGGATTCGCGCCCCGCTGCGCCATTGACGGCGACGCCTTCCGTCGGCGCGCGGAAGCGGGAGCATCCGCCGCCGATCTGACGGACCTGCGCGAGGAAATGATGATGACGCGCAACGTCGCCAGCGAAACCGAGCGCAAGGAATTCCTCGACGCCTGGCGCGCCGGCGGCGTGTCGTGCATCGTCCAGAACGCCGGCGAGGAAGGCAACGACCCCATCCGCCTGCTGAAGCGGCTGGCGCGTTACACGCATGTCACCGACCGCGTGCGCGAGGTCGCCAAGGCGGCCACGCCGGACGACATCGCGGCGGCGCACCGGGCGGGCAGACTCAGCTTTTACCTCACGGGCAACGGCGTGCCGCTGCGCCAGCTTTGGAATTCCGTGGACGAGGAGACGTCGTTGATTCGCGTCTTCTACCAACTCGGCATCCGCATGATGCACCTGACGTATAATCGACGGAACCCGATTGGCGATGGTTGCGCGGAGCCGGCCAACGGCGGTTTGAGCGAATTTGGCAAGGCGGTTGTGGCCGAGATGAATCGCGTGGGTGTGATTGCCGATGTCGCGCATTCGGGCTGGCAGACCAGTCTCGATGCGGCGAAGGCATCGAAGCGCCCCATGGTCGCCAGCCACACCGCCTGCGCCGCCTTGCACCGCCACATTCGCGGCAAACCCGATGAAGTCATCCGCGCCATCTGCGACACCGGCGGGCTGGTCGGCATCTGTTGCATTCCCAGTTTCCTCGGCGGCGCGGGGGATATCAGCGTGTTTCTGGACCACATCGATTATGTGGCGAAGAAATTCGGCGTGGACCACGTCGCCATTGGCACGGACGTCGCCTACGTCTCGCGCAATTCCGCTGCCGAAAACAAGAAGGCCCCGGGCTTTCCGGGCACGGCACGGTGGGAAGCGCTCTGGCCACCGGACGCCTTCGTGAACCGCCCCGTCGGCGCCGCCAGCCTGTCGTGGACGAACTGGCCCCTGTTCACCGTCGGGCTCGTGCAGCGCGGCTACCGGGACACGGACATCCAAAAGATTCTGGGCGGGAATTTTCTGCGCGTGGCGCGGGGTGTATTGGCGTAGCGTAGCGGCTCTCCACTTGCCAACCAATGCCGCCTGTTACACGATGCGCGCGGTGACATCCGTTCCCCACAAAGGACGCCTGCTCGTCGTCGATGACGACCCCATGAATCAGGCGGTCCTGCGCGATTTGTTGTCCAAGGAGGGCTTGGATGTCGCCACCGCCAATCATGGCTACGACGCCCTGGATCAGTTGGCTTCCGGCCGATTCGACCTTGTGCTGCTGGACCTGGACATGCCTGAGATGGACGGCTACGAGTTGTTGCGCCAGATGAAGTCGGACGCCGCGTTGCGCAACGTGCCGGTCATCATCATTTCCGGGATGAACGACCTGGAGGCCGTGTTGCGCGGCATCCAGATGGGCGCGGTGGATCACCTGCCCAAACCGTTCAACGCGCTGTTGTTGCGCACGCGCATCGACGCCTGCCTCGAAAAGAAACGCTGGCGCGACCAGGAACAGGAATACCTCCGCCAGATTCGTGTCGAGCGCGAAAAGTCCGAGCAATTGTTGCTGAACATTCTGCCGGGTTCGGTCGCCACGCGCCTCAAAGGCGGCGAAACGGTCATCGCCGACCAGTTCGAGCAGGTGAGCATCCTGTTTGCGGACCTGGTGGGGTTCACCAACCTCTCGACAATGGTTTCACCCACGGCCGTGGTGCTGATGTTGAACGAAATCTTTTCCGCCTTCGATCAACTGGCCGCGCGGCATGGACTCGAAAAAATCAAAACCATCGGCGATTGTTACATGGTCGTGGGCGGACTTCCGTCGCCCAATCCGAACCACGCCTCCGCGGTGGCCGAGATGGCGCTGGACATGATGCAGGAAATCCGGCGCTTGAACGAAGGGTTCCATTCCTCGTTGCGCATGCGCATCGGCATCAATACCGGCACGGCTGTCGCCGGCATCATCGGCAAACAAAAGTTCATTTACGACTTGTGGGGCGACGCCGTGAACACCGCCAGCCGCATGGAGTCGCACAGCCTGCCCGACCGCATCCAGGTCAGCGAATCAACGTTCGAGGCTCTCAAGGACACTTATGAATTCGAAAGCCGCGGTGTCATCGACGTCAAAGGCAAGGGACCGATGCCGACCTACTGGCTGATGGGGCGCAAGGGGTGACAACGCGCGGGGTTTGGAGTCCCGCCTTCAGGCGGTTGGGCGTCGCCACGCAAACAAACCAAAGAAAACTCCACGCGCTTTGAACGGCAACGCCGCAGCCGGCTGAAACCGGGACTCCAAACAATCACCCCCGGTTCCCGCTTGTTTCCCGGCGCCGCGCGGTTACGTTTTGCTCATGTCCACCTTTGCACACGCGGGTTGGCTCGGTGCCGCCGCCGCGCTTTGCGCGGTTGCGGGCGCGCCGGCACAGCCGGCCAACACGCCGGAGTGGGTCCCGCCGCCGGCGAGTTTTCAATTCGCTGATTTCCTGCTCGTGCCGCTGCGGATTCATTTGCTTTCGGCGTCCAATGCGCCGGCGCTGCATACCACGCTCGGGGAAAAGGATTTTGCGCGCATCGTGCCCAAGATGAACCGCGTGTGGGCGCAGGCGGGGATTCATTTTCAGGTGGAATCGCTGCGGCGCGAAGAGGCGGTGAATCAGGACGTGACGCGGCAAAGCGAGAACGCGGAGAACTACCGCTGGCTGTTGCGCACGCGTCCGGTGGCATCGCGCGCGACCAACGCGTTCGACCTGTATTACATCAAACGCTTTCGCTCCAACGGCGTGTATCTGCGCGATGAACCGGAAGAAACGCGTGGTGACGCGAAAGGCGGAAACGACGGCCAAGGCGACGCGACGGCAAAAGCCAAACGCTCAGACGGGATTGACTTGCCGCGCAGCGCGATTTTTGTGAAGGACACGGCGTCGCTCAAGCCGACCGATGACGGCATCGACGAGCCGTTGCCGCGCGTGAGTTCGCACGAACTGGGCCACGCCTTCGGGCTGGGGCACCGGCAGGATGTGACGAACCTGATGGCGTCGGGCACGACGGGCGTGTGGTTGAATGAACGCGAGATCCGCACCTCGCGCCGCGTGGCCGGGCGGTTTGATTGGATACGCCGTGCGGCCGGACGTCATGGCCGAAGCGGACGGCTTGTATGCGCACAAGAAATTCGAGGAAGCGCGCGCGTTGTATCGATTGATTGCGTCAATCCCGATAAACTCAGCCGAAGTGAAGCGCGCGAAACAACGGGCGGAATCGAAGTCGAAATGAAGAGTTGTGAAACCAGAATGCCCCGGAAGGTTCGGAGTCCCGCCTTCAGGCGGTTGGGCGCGGATACCCCGAAGTGCGCTGAAATTTTCCGTACCCTCCAAATGATCACACCGAACCGGCTGAAGCCGGGACTCCAAGCCGGTGCAGCCGTCGCGCGCCTTTCCGTGTTGACCGCGCTGGCGCTGAGCTTCTGCGCGTTCTCCGCGTTGGCCGGCGAAACCAAACCCATTCCCGCCGGCGCGGCGCAGATCGAAGTGGAGGTCAACGGCCTCAAGCTGGACGCGTTCACGTATCGTCCCGCGAATTACAAAGACGGCCCGCTGATCGTGGTGTTCCACGGCATGAACCGCAACGCCGACGATTACCGTGACAACGCCAAAGGCATGGGCGACCGTTTCGCCGCGCTGATTGTGGCGCCGCGATTCGACACGAATCGTTTTCCCGTGCCGAAATATCAACACGGCGGCGTGATGTTGGGCGGCAAATTGCAGCCGCAGGAAGAGTGGACCTACAGCTTGATTCCGAAATTCATCGAGGAAGTGCGGCGACGCGAGGGACGGCCGGACATGCCGTATTATTTCATCGGCCACTCGGCGGGCGGACAGTTTTTGACGCGGCTGGCGGGGTTTTCGCCGACGGGCGCAAAACGCATCGTGGCGGCCAATCCGGGGACGCAGTTGTTTCCCACGACCGAGTTGAAGTTTCCGTATGGCTTTGGCGAAGTGCCGGAACCGGCCGGCGGCGACGAAGGATTGAAGCGTTATCTGGCGCAGCCGTTGACGTTGTATCTGGGCACCGCGGACACGGGCAGCAAGGACCTGGACCGCACCGAGACAGCGATGAAACAAGGGGCGACGCGCATTGAGCGCGGTCGTAATTGTTTCCTCCGGGCGCAGGAATTGGCGAAGCAAAGGGGCTGGCCGTGCAACTGGAGCATTGTGGAAGCGCCGGAACTGGGGCATGACTCGAAGAAAATGTTCGACCACGCGAACTGCGAGAAGGCGTTGTTCACGGGAGAATGCGTGACCGGGCCGATGAGCCGGCAGGAATTGTTGCGGCAGATGCTCCGGAAGGATAAGTGATTTGGCGTATGGCGACTTATATTTACGAAACGATACCGACGAAGAAAGGGGTCAAGCCCCGGCGCTTTGAAGTGCAACAGAAGATGAGCGATCCACCGCTGACGCGCGACCCCGAAACCGGTCTGCCCGTGCGGCGCGTGATCACCGGCGGCAGCGGCACCGTGTTCCGCGGGACGAGCATCCTGTCGATGAACGCGCCGAAGAGAAGAAGATAGTAAGCTTCAAGTTCAAAGCCTCAAACGATCCGGTCTGAACTTGGAACTTTGAACCTTGAACTGAACTTTGAACTTCGAACTCCCCCGCCTCACACCGCAATCGGCGCTTTGATCGGCGGGTGGGGGTCGTAGCCGGCGAGTTCGAAGTCGGCGAACTGGAAGTCGCGGATGTTGCGGACGGCGGGGTTGAGCTGCATTTGGGGCAACGCGCGCGGTTCGCGGGTGAGCTGGAGCTTCGCCTGCTCGAGGTGATTGGTGTAGAGGTGCAGGTCGCCAAAGGTGTGGATGAATTCGCCGGGTTTCAACTCGCAGACTTGCGCCACCATCAGCGTGAGCAGCGCGTAGGAGGCGATGTTGAAGGGGACGCCGAGGAACAAATCCGCGCTGCGCTGGTAAAGCTGGCAACTGAGTTCGCCGTCGCGCACGTAGAATTGGAAGAGCGCGTGGCACGGGGCGAGGGCCATCTGGTCGAGTTCGCCGACGTTCCAGGCGCTGACGATGTGGCGGCGGCTGTCGGGGTTCTTCTGGATCTGCGCGATGACCTGGTCGATCTGGTTGATGGACCGGCCGTCGGTCGTGCGCCAGTCGCACCATTGCGCGCCATAGACGCGCCCCAGGCTGCCGGTTTCATCCGCCCATTCATCCCAGATGGTGACGCCGTGCTCGTTGAGATATTTGACGTTCGTGTCCCCCTTCAGGAACCACAGCAACTCGTAAATGATGGACTTGAGATGCAGCTTCTTGGTGGTGAGGACGGGAAACCCCTCGCGCAAATCGTAACGCGACTGCGCGCCAAAGACCGAATACGTGCCCGTGCCCGTGCGGTCGGCCTTGAACTTGCCCTTGTCGAGCACGAGGCGGAGGAGATCCAGATATTGCTGCATAGACCGTCGCCAAAAGTCGGGCATTCACCGGCAAAGGCAAGGAGGAAAAAAACGTGTTCAGTGTGCGGCATTCAGCGCGACCAGCCCACGCTTCAACGCGCCCCCGTCTTCGTCATTCGTCATTCAATCCCCTCGCACCTGCCCCGGCGTCGGCGGCTTGGGGCCGGGAAGCATTTCCATTGCCCGCTTTTCGCGCTGGAACCGCGCGTCATATTCCCGGGCGCGTTTCAACAGGCGTTCCACCACGTCCGGATGCGCCGCGGCCACGTCGTTCTTTTCGCCGGCGTCGGCGCTCAGGTCATGCAGCGTCGCCTTGGGCCAGAGGCGATGCTGGCGCTCGAATACCTGCGGCTGATGCTCGAACCACAGGCTCGGCGGACGCGGGTGCGGCACGGTGTCCACCGGCACGAACAATTTCCAGCGCCCTTCGCGCACGGCCTGGAGTTGATAGCCGAAATAGTGAAACAACATGCGCCCGGACAAATCCAGCGGCTGGCCACGCAGCAAATCGGACACGTCCTGCCCATCGAGCACGCGGTTGGCCGACAACTTCGCCCCCACCAGCTTCGCGAAGCTCGGCAGCAAATCCATCGCGCTGACCGTTTCCGAAATCACCTTGCCCGCCGGCGCCTGCCCCGGCCACCACGCGAGGCATGGCACGCGAATCCCGCCCTCGAAGGTCGTCCCCTTCGAGCCGCGCAAGTCGCCGTTGCTCCCGCCCAGATCGCGCCCGGGAAAGCGGCTCTTGGGCGCGGCCTTCTTCGCCGCCGCCTGCGCCGGGCGCACCACCGCGCCGTTGTCCGACTTGAAAATCACCAACGTGCGTTCGCCCAATTTCAATTCGCGCAACGTGTCGAGGATCACACCGACGCTCCAGTCCACTTCCTCGACGGCATCGCCATAGAGTCCGCCCTTGGATTTGCCCGCGAATTCCTTCGACGCGTATTGCGGGATGTGCGGCATGGTGTGCGGCAAATAGAGGAAGAAGGGGCGTTCCCGGTTCTCGCGGATGAACCGCACCGCGCGTTCCGTGTAGCGCTTCGTCAACGTCGCCTGTTTCACCGGCGCTTCCACCACGCGGTCGCCGTCCATCAACGGCAGCGGCTCCAGGCCCATCACCTGCATGAACGGCTCGCCCACCGTCCACTCGCTCGAGTCGTTGCTGTAGGGCAGGCCGAAGAAGATGTCGAACCCCTGCCGCATCGGGCGCAACGGCTGGTCCCAGCCGAGATGCCACTTGCCGATGCACGCCGTCGCGTAGCCGCGTTCCCTCAGCACCTCGGCGATGGTCACCTCGTCCGGCGGCAACCCCGTGTGTTCCGCCGGGAACAGCACATACGGCACGCCGCACCGCGCCGGCAGCCGCCCCGTCAACAGCGCCGCCCGCGACGGACTGCAAAACGGCGCCGCCACATAGAAATCCGTGAAGCGCATCCCCTCCTTCGCCATCCGATCCAGCCGCGGCGTGGCAATCGTGGTCGCGCCGTAACACCCGAGGTCGCCATACCCCAGGTCATCGGCAACGATCAGGACAATGTTGGGCTTTGCCTCCTCAGCCGCCGTTGCAAACGCACCGCCGAGCAGCAGCCACCCGACGGCCGCCAGACAGACCCAGGCTCCAAGCGGAACGACGCAGTTGAGATGGGATATCACAGTGTTTCCACCCTGGACCGTGTGGATGAATTCGACGCGCTCGGGTTTGCCTGGGAACCCACCCCTTGCCCCTCCCAGGAGGGGAACGGTCGTGGGTTGGCGATGGTCGCGGTGTTCGCATTCTGGACCGTGGGGATTGGCGGTATCGCTGTCCCCCTCACCCAGCCCTCTCCCCGAGGAGAGGGAAGCGTGGTTTGCCGCGTGTGGATGAAATTCGACGCGCTCGGGTTTGCCGGGGAACCCACCCCTTGCCCCTCCCAGGAGGGGAACGGTCGTGGGTTGGCGATGGTCGCGGTGTTCGCATTCTGGGCCGTGGGGATTGGCGGTATCGCTGTCCCCCTCACCCCAGCCCTCTCCCCAAGGAGAGGGGAGTGTGGTTTGCCGCGTGTGGATGAATTCGACGCGCTCGGGTTTGCCGG
>JBFMBT010000151.1:0-15554 GCA_040754875.1 Verrucomicrobiota bacterium
GATGGCGACGCCTTTGGGGTTGCCGGTGGAGCCGGACGTGTAAATGACGTACGCGAGATTGGCGGGAGTGACGGCGGGCGCTGGAGTGACGTGCCCTGTGAAGTCGCTGTCGAACGCGTCAAGATTGACGACGGTCAGGTCTGGCAGATTGAACTCCAACCCGGCGCGCACGGTATCGGAGGTCAGCAAGAGGCGTGATTGGGCGTCTTCAAGGATGAACTTGAGGCGTTCGGCGGGATACGCGGGATCAAGCGGAACATACGCGGCGCCAGCTTTGAGCACCGCGAGCAGCCCGATGATGAGCGCGGGCGAGCGTTCGGCGCAGACGGCCACCAGGGATTCGGGCGCGGCGCCGAAATGGCGCAGGCGTTGGGCGAGGCGGCCAGCACGCTCGTCGAGTTCCCGGTATGAAAGGCGTTCGTTGCCGCAAATCAAGGCGGTGGCGTGAGGAGTGCGGCGCGCCTGGGTTTCGAATAATTGGTGGATGCAAACGTCGTGCGGGAAATCGGCCGCAGTGTCATTCCAGTCGAGGAGCAACTGGCGGCGCTGGGCGGCATCGAGCAACGGGAGTTCACGCACGGGTTGATCGGGAGTGGCGACGATGGCTTCGAGCAGGGTTTGATAGTGCGCCAGCCAGCGTTGGATCGTGGAGGCATCGAAGAGGGAGGCGTTGTATTCGAAGTCGAGCAGCAGACCGGCGGCGGATTCGCGGATGTTGAGAAAAAGGTCAAAGTTGACGAAGCCATGGGGGTTTTGGTCCACCTCGAATTCAAGTCCGTGAAAGGCGACGCCTTCGTCGCCTTTGCGTTCGAAATTGAAGACGGCCTCGACGAGCGGAGAGCGGCCGGGTTCGCGCGCGAGTTTCAGCTTTTGGAGAAGGCGGCCGTAGGTGTAATGAGCGTGTTCCTGGGTGTCGAGAAGCAGGCGCCTGAGGGCGTGGAGGTAGTCCTTGAAGGATGGGTTTCCTACCAGGTGGCTGCGGATGGGCAGCAGGTTGATGCAGTGGCCGATGAGGCGGGGCCAGCCCATGAGCGCGTGGCCGGAGGCGAACGTGCCGACCGCGAGTTCATCCTGGCGGGTGAGGCGATGAAGCTTGGCCATGAAGGCGGAAAGCAGGACGAGGAACAACGTGCACCCCAGGCGCGCGCCAGTCTGCTTGAGGGCCTGATGCAATTCGGACGGGATGAGACGGCGTTCAACGGCGCCACGGTTGGTTCGAGCGGGAGGACGCGGGTGGTCGGTGGGGAGGTCAAGGAACGGGACGGGGTGAGTGAACTGGTTCAACCACCAGGCTTCATCCGCCGCGCCTTCGGGACTGCGTTGGCGCTCGGACAGCGCGTGCACGTATTCGCGGAGTTGTTTGGGCGGCGGGAGCGCGCAAGGTTTGCCCTGGCAAGTGCCGGAGTAGAGCGAACCCAATTCGGACAGCAATACGCCCGAAGATGGACCGTCACAAACGAGATGATGCGCGGTGAAGACAAGGAGATGTCCGGCATCGGCCAGTTTGATGAGGCGAACACGGACAAGCGGGCCGTGTGTGAGGTCGAAGGGAAGAGTGGCTTCCTCGGCGTAAATCTCGGCAAGGCGCGCGCTTTGGGCGGCTTCATTGAGCGTGGACAAATCGACCAGCGGCAGATCGAGGCTGGCTGGCGGCGAAAGGATTCGCTGCGAGTCGCCTTGGGGGGAGAAGACCGTGTGCAGTGATTCGTGGCGGGCGATGACTGAATTCAGGGCATCGCGGAGGGCGGCGACGTTCAAGGTGCCGCGCAACCGCGCGGTGAACGATTCGTTGTAAGCACAGGAGGATTCGGGGCCCAACTGGCACGCGAGCCAGATTTCCTTTTGCGCCTCGGTCAAAGGGACGGACGCGGGAGTGACAGCGGCGGGCGGTTGCGAGGACGTGGAGAGAGTAGCCGGCGCGGTGGAGATCGTTTGCATCACGCCGCCAGGGAGGAATTCAGCGGCTTGCAAGTTGCGGACGCCGGTTTGCACGGCGTCGATGACGCGCTGGATGTCAGCATCTGTGTGCGCGGTGGAGAGGAAGCAATTTTGGTGTGCTTCGCGAATGAAAATGCCTTGGTCGAGCATTTCGTAAATGAGCAACGGTGCGAACGGCCATTCCGGTGGGAAGTGGAAACGGAACAGCGACCCGCAATGCATCACATGGATGGGCGCCTGTTGTTGCGTGAAGAAGGTGTTGAGCGCGCCGACCATTTCGGAGGTCTTGCGGTTGAGTTCCTGCTGCAAGGCGGGGCCGTGTTCCTTGAGGTGGAGCAACGACGCCTTGGCGGCGGCGAGCGCAAGCGGGTGCCGGACAAAAGTGCCGGCAAAGAATGTCATGTCTGCTTCGGGCGCGGAGTCGTCACCGAACTGCCAGAAGCCTCCGTCCAGCGCGTCCATGAATCCGGGGCGGCCCGCGAGCACGCCGATGGGAAGTCCGCCGCCGCCGACCTTGCCATAGGTGGCAAGGTCGGCGCGGACATCGAACCACGCTTGCGCGCCGCCGGGGTGGATGCGGAAGCCGGTAATGACTTCGTCGAAGATGAGGGCGGTGTGCGATTGGGTGGTGAGGCGGCGAAGTTCATGGAGAAATTCGCGGGGTTGCAAGTCGGGATGACGGCTTTGGACGGGTTCGACAAGGACGGCGGCGAGTTCGCTTGCGTGGGCGCGCAGGACGTCGAGTGATTGAGCGCTGCCGTATTCGAGAATCAAGACGTCCTGGCCGGCCTTGGGCGGGATGCCGGGTGCAACGGGCAGGGATTGGAAAATGTCGTTGCCCGTATTCGGGCGGAGCAGCACTTCATCGAACATGCCGTGGTAATCGCCGGAGAAGAAGGCGATCTTGGTTCGGCCGGTGACCGTGCGCGCGACGCGGAGCGCCGCCATGACGGCTTCGGAACCGGTGTTGCAGAAGGAGACGCGCTCCATGCCGGTGAATTCGCGGATCAACTGCGCGACCTCGGCGGCCAGGGGTGATTGCGGGCCGATGGCGAATCCCTGCTTGATTTGTTGCGCGAGGGCTTCCGTGACGAACTGTGGCGCGTGGCCAAAGAAGTGGACGCCGAAGCCCATCGTGATGTCGATGTATTCGTTGCCGTCGATGTCACGCAGCCGCGAGCCTTGGGCGTGGTCGATGACAAGCTGGTAAACGAGTTCCTTCCAGAGCGAGCGGAAGCCGGCGACGGAACGGGGATCGGCGAGGGTCTGGCGATGGGTTTGGGCGAAGCGTTTCGAGGCGCCGGTGCGTTGAGTGAACCGGGCGAGGAGGTTTTCCAAGTATTGTTTCTGGCGCGTGGTCAAGCCGCCGTCGTTGCTTTTCTGCACCGGGCGATACGGGCCGAAGGGTTTGGTCTCGGCGTGTGGGGCGGGTGTTTGGGCGGGTGCGCCGTTGGAGGATTTTGTTGGTGGAGTGGAAGTGATGGCTGGCGCGTCGCCCGTGCGCAGGAGAGCCAGTTGTTGAGCCATGAGCTGGGACATAGCCTTGAGTTGCTGGCTCAGGATGCGCTCGACGGTGCTTGAAGGGCCGTTGGTTGACGGTGGTGTCAAGGGCGGCGGAATCTCAGCGCCGGCCGGAGGAGGTTGCGTGCACGGAGAACCACAGGGGCCTGCGGCGGGTTGCGGTTCGCCAGGCAGTGCATCGGGCGGCAGTTGTTGGTCGATGTAAGCAGCCAGGGCGGACAGAGTGGGCGTTTCTTCGAGCAACTGACGATAGGTGACTTTGACGCCGAATTTGCCCTGGAGCGACTGGCGTGCCTGGGTGAGAAAGAGGGAGTCGAAACCGAGTTCCAGAAAGGTGGATGTGGCATCTTGGGAAGACAACTCGACTCCGGACAACTCGTGCAACATGGCGGTGAGCGTCGCCAGGATTCGCTCCTGCCGAGCGGGGAAACTGGCGGTTTGAGTGGCGGGCATAAGCGGTTTCTTTGTGGGTAGAGTTGGCGGAATTGGGTTGGTTGCGGCTTCGGATGAAATCTCAATGCGATCGCGCGAGGGTGAAACGTTGGACGGCGGTTCTACCCAGTATCGTTTTCGTTCAAACGGATAGGAGGGCAGGGGAACGCGTCGCCGCCGTTCGTCAGCGTAGAATCCCTTCCAGTTCACCGACAGGCCGGCGAGCCAAAGTCGCCCCAACGTTGTGAGCATGCCACTGAGTTCGTGGTCCTTTGCGGAAGGCAAAGTGGCGAGAACCGTCTGCTCGCGAGGCTTTGCGGGGTGTTGTCGCGCGAGCGTGCTCAACGTCTGGCCAGGGCCGACTTCAAGCAGGACACATTCCGGTTCATGGAACAATTCCGCGACGCCGTCGGCAAACCGCACCGGCTGGCGAAGGTGGGCGGCCCAGTAATGCGGGTCGGTCGCTTCGGCGTCGGTTATCCAATGTGCCGTTACATTGGACACGTAAGGTATCCGGGGTGTGCCGAGGGGCGTTGCGCGGAGCAGTTCTGTAAAGGGCGCGATAACCGGGGCCATCATCGCTGAATGAAATGCATGGGAGGTTTGCAGGCGGCGGCCGGCGGCGCCCAGTTGCTTGAGTTTGGCCTCGAACGATTCGATGGCCTCAAAGGGGCCGGAGACGACACAGAGGTTTGGCGAATTGATGGCGGCAATCGATAATGGCTGATCAAGCAGGGGAAGCACCTCGGCTTCGGACAGGCGAACGGCGAGCATGGCGCCGGGCGGCTGTTCTTGCACGATTCGGGCGCGACCAGCCACGAGTCGCAAGGCGTCTTCGAGGGTGAAGACGCCGGCCAGGCAACCGGCGACGAATTCGCCAATGCTGTGGCCGATCATTGCCGCGGGCATCACGCCCCAGGACATCCAGAGTTTTGCCAGCGCGTATTCGACGGCAAACAAAGCGGGCTGGGTTACGCGCGTCTGGACCAATTGTTCCTGGGCGGCTTGTGCATCGGCAGGCGAAGGGTAAAGAATGTGCCGGAGATCCAGGCCGAGTTCGGAACGCAATAACTCGGCGCAGTGGTCCAGTGCGTTTTGGAAAACGGACTCCGTGCGGTATAGCTCGGCGCCCATGCCGACGTATTGAGCGCCCTGACCAGGGAACATGAAAATTATTGAAGGATCCGTTCGTTCCTGGAGTTGGGTGAAAACGCGCTTCGGGTCGGGCGATTCCAGGAGGGCCACGGCGTCCGATGTGTCGCGGCAGACGACGATACGCCGGTGTTTGAAATCGCGCCTTCCCGTTTGCAAGGTGAACGCCACGTCCGCGAGAGGCAGTGCGGGATGTTTTTTCAGGTGTGCGGCGAGGTTCTTGGTCGCCATATCGAGGGCTGATTCAGAGCGCGCCGAAATTGGCAGCAATTGCCATGGCCGCGAAGGGCCGGAGGGTTCAGATGCCGGCGCTTCTTCGAGAACGACGTGGGCGTTGGTGCCGCCGACGCCGAAGGAACTGACGCCGGCGCGGCGTGGGACGCCGTCGGACTTCCACTCGCTCAAGCGAGCATTCACATAAAAGGGACTGTTCGCGAAATCGATTTGTGGATTGGGCCCGGCAAAGTGAAGGCTGGGAGGAATCAATCCGTGCCGCAATGCCAGCGTCGTCTTGATCAAGCCTGCGACGCCCGCGGCCACGTCCAGATGGCCGATGTTGGTCTTGACCGAGCCGACGGCGCAGAATCCTTTTTGGTCGGTCGTGCGGCGAAAGGCTTGGGTAAGGGCGGCGATTTCAATCGGATCGCCCAGAGGCGTGCCGGTTCCGTGGGCCTCAATGTACGTGATGGTGTCCGCCGTCACACCGGCCAATGCCTGGGCGAGTGAAATGACTTCTGCCTGGCCATCGATGCTCGGCGCCGTGTAACTGACTTTGACAGAGCCGTCGTTGTTCAGCGCGGCGCCTTTGATGACGGCGTGTATGGTGTCGCCATCCGTCAGCGCATCTTCAAGCCGCTTCAACACGACCAGACCGATGCCGCTGCCGAAGACGGTTCCTTGCGCCCTGGCGTCAAAGGCGCGGCAGTGGCCATCCGGGGAAAGCATCCCGCCTTCCTGATGGAGGTAACCCTTTTTCTGCGGGAATGTGATGGTCACGCCGCCGGAGAGGGCCATATCACATTGTCCCTGCAAGAGGCTTTGACAAGCCTGACAGACGGCGACCAACGACGTGGAACATGCCGTTTGTACGGTTACGGCCGGTCCTTTGAGATTCAGTTTGTAGGCAGCGCGCGTGGTGACGTAGTCCTTGTCATTGCCGAGGAACGTTTGAAACGCGCCGACCTTTTTGAAGCTCAGAAGGTTTTCGATGGACTCGCGATTGGAGCAGAGGTTGGCGAGCAGGTAAGTGCCCATGTAGGCGCCCGCGAACACGCCGATCGCGCCATGATATTTCGGCGAGTCGTAGCCCGCATTTTCCAAGGCTTCCCAGGCCGTTTCGAGAAAGAAGCGCTGCTGCGGATCCATCGACTCCGCCTCCTTCGGGCTGTAACCGAAGAATTCCGCGTCGAACAAATCGACATCATCCAGCAAAGAACGCGCTTTGACGTAAGCGGGATTCTGAATCAAATCCGCATCGATGCCAGCCGCAACCAATTCATCGGGTGTAAAGAACGTGATGGATTCAAGGCCGCCTTTGAGGTTCTCCCAAAACGCCTCGACATTTCTCGCGCCGGGGAAGCGACAGGCCATGCCGATGATGGCGATTCCCTTTGCCCTGGTCATGAGGCGGCCTCCTGCAATTGGGTCATCCGCTGAATTCGCTCGTCGATGGCGCCGCGCGATTGGCTGCGCTCCTCGTTGAAGTATTTCGTGAGCCCCGTGATGGTTGGGTGTTGGAACAGTTTGGTCAGCGGCACGTCGCGGCCCAAAGCAGTGCGAAGCCGGTCATGCACTTGAACCAGGAGCAAGGAGTGTCCACCCATCTCGAAAAAATTGTCTTCGAGGCCGACGTCCTTGACACCGAGCACGTCACGCCAGATGCCGGCGATGGTCTTTTCAACTTTGGTCCGCGGCGCAAGGGATGACTTGTGACCGTTCCGCCGATCATAAATGGGCGCGGGCAGTGCGCGACGATCCACCTTGCCGTTATTCGTCAGCGGAAACTTGTCGAGGAAGACGAAGGCAGATGGGATCATGTAATCGGGAAGGCGGCTCGCGAGGAAACCCCGCAATTCATCAACGGGTGGCTGGTGGGTGCGGGTGGTCAGGTAGGCGATGAGCCGTTTGTCTTCGCGATTTTCTTCGCGCGCGACGACGACCGCCTCGCGCACAGACCGGTGCCGGCACAGTTCGGATTCGATTTCGCCGGGTTCGATGCGGAAGCCGCGAATCTTGATCTGATCGTCAATGCGGCCCAGGTATTCGATGTCGCCATTGGGAAGAAAGCGCGCCAGGTCACCCGTGCGGTAGAGGCGCCCTTTCGCGTCTTGCGAAAATGGATTGGCGATAAACTTTTCCGATGTCAGTTCCGGACGGTTGAGGTAACCGCGCGCCACACCGGAACCGCCGACGTGAATTTCTCCGGGAACGCCAATGGGCGCCGGCTGGCCCGCTTTGTCGAGGATGTATAGTTCCAAGTCAGGAATCTGTCTTCCAATGACGCTGCCTGAATTCACGTCATCCTTCCGCAACGGCCGGTAGGTGACATGGACGGTGGTTTCGGTGATGCCATACATGTTGACCAGTTGGGGACGCTGGTCACCGTGACGCTCGAACCAGGGCTTGAGGCTTTGCATTTCCAGGGCTTCGCCGCCGAAGATGACGAACCGCAGCGAGCCGGGCGCAGCATCTGTGGCGGTCTTTCGCTGCTCGGCGGCGGCGAGTTGGCGAAAGGCGGACGGTGTCTGGTTCAACACGGTCACCCGCTCGCGGCCCAGTAACTCGAGAAATGCCTCCGGGGAACGGCTGACAAGATGGGGAACGACGACCAATCGACCGCCGTGGAGCAGCGCCCCCCACATTTCCCAGACCGAAAAATCAAACGCGTATGAATGAAAAAGCGTCCAGACATCGTGTTGATCGAAGTGAAACCAGTCGCGCGTGGCTTCGAACAGGCGGGCGACATTGCGGTGCGTAACCATCACACCTTTGGGCTTCCCGGTTGAACCCGAGGTGTAAATCACGTAAGCGACGTTGTCCGGCGCAACATCGCTGGCGGGGTTGTCTGGCGCATCACTTCCCGCATATGGGGGACAGGATTCATCGATACAAATTATCCTGGCGTTGTTGAGGGGCAGTGTGGGTAGCAGTTTTCTCTGCGTCAGCAATACGGGAGCGTTAGAGTCCTTGAGGATGAACGCGACTCGTTCAGATGGACAGGACGGGTCGATCGGCACATAAGCGCCGCCCGCCTTCAAGATGGCAAGGATGGCAACGACCATTTCGACGGAGCGTTCCAGACAGAGTCCAACCAGCGTGTCGGGACGCAAGCCCGCTTGCTGGAGATGGCGTGCCAGTCCGTTGGCCCGGCGGTTCAGTTCGCGATAAGTGATGCTCTGGCCGTCGCAAGCTACAGCCACGGCGTCGGGCGGTTTCGCGGCCTGCGCTTCGAACAACTGATGGAGACACGCGTCGGCGGGGAAACTCGCCGTGGCTTCGCCCCATGCTTCCAACTGCTGGCGTTCTTCGGGTGGAAGCAGCGGAATCTCGCCGAGACATTGGTTTGGATTTGCAGCCATGTTGGTGAGCAATGTCTTTAGGTGGGCGAGCATCCGGTCGATGACTGATGCCTCGAAGCGGCTGCGATCAAATTCCATTTTTAGACACAATTCCTCGCCGCCGTATGCCGCGAGAGTGAGGGGATGACCGGGTTGCTCGATGAGCTGAAATTCCCGGTTTGGCGATTGCTCTCCGTTGATTCCAAGAGATTGGTTGAGCGGACCCTTCTCGAACACAACGATGCTGTCGAACAGGCGCATGCCTGGTGGCGCATCGCTCCAGCTTTGCACCTTCACGAGCGGCGTGTGTTCATGATCGCGCAGGGCAACCCATTGCTGTCGCAGTTCCCCCAGCCAAGGCAGCAAAGCGCATTGAGAGTCAACCTGCACGCGGACTGGCACCGTGTTGATGAACAAGCCGACCATTGACTCCGCGCCTTCAACGGTGGAATGGCGGCACGCCCGCGTCGCGCCGAAGACGACGTCTTCTTCTCCACTGTAGCGGCTGAGCAACAACGCCCACGCGCCTTGGATGATCGAATTGAGAGTGAACCCGTTCGCGCCTGCGAGGGCGGTCAGCCGGGCCGTCAGTTCGTGCGAAATCAGGACCTCGCGCTCTCCCTGTTGTGGCTGCTCACCGTTGCGAGCGTCGCCCGCGAGTGCGAGTGGCGTGGGTGCGGTAAAGCCCTTGAGCCGCTGCTTCCAGAACGTTTCGTTCTGTGCCCAATTCTGGTGCTGAAGCCAACGAATGAATTCGCCATAAGGGCGCGGCGGCGGCATATCCGGTTGCTTTGCGCGGCGCAATGCGTCGTAGCAGGTGAACACTTCGCGGAGGACGATGGAGATGGATCGGCCATCGAGCAAAGCGTGGTGGAACGTCCAGACGAACTGATGCTCCGAATCGCTCACTTGAAACAAAGACAGGCGCAACAGCGGGGCATCGCTCATTTTGAAACCGCGCCTGCGGTCCACGGCCAGAAAATTCTCGAAAGCGGTTTCGCGTTCGGGCCGGGTCAGTTTGCGCCAGTCGTGCCCGGCCCAAGGCAGGGTGACAAGCTCATGCACGCGCTGCACAGGTTGCTTGAGCCCTTCCCAATGGAAACTGGTGCGCAGGACGTCGTGCCGTTGAACGGTTTGCTGCCAGGCCTGTTTGAATGCCGCAACGTCCAGCGTTTCGCGCAGATGGCCGACCAGTTGTTCGATTTCAAACCCTGAATGGGGCGAGCGGAGGGTATGATACAACATGCCTTCCTGCATGGCCGAAAGCGGGTATTCCTGCCAATGGCCGAAACGCTGTTGAGCCCGGATGCTCATCCTGCTCCAGCATAGCGTACCACGTGTGAGTGCCTGCCAGTGGGAGTCATCCTCAATTGGCCGTGGTTGGCGACCCCACGGAATCCTGTTCCCCGGTGCGATGAATTGCCCGCCGAAAGAGCAGATTGTGGGCGCCGCGCATCACGACGTGACGCACCTCTTCGTCGACCGGCCGCTGACTCCTCGCACGAGCAATTCTTCGATCGCCTTGGTCAGAGGCCGTGGTGCTCAACTGAAATTTTGAAGATTCGAGATTTCTCAGGGGGTGGATTTGCCAGCCGTGTCCCAAGTGACGCGGCCGCCAAAGAGGGTGAAGGCAAGGCCGTTGAGCGCCGCGTTTTCAAGGCCAACGGCGGAGGCAGGCACTTCAAGGCGGGTCCAGAGGCCGGCAGGCGGCAACGGGCCCATGTAGCGGCGGCTGGCGGTGCCGTCGGCGCCCCACTCGATGGCGTTGGCGCCCCAGTAGGCGCGATGTTCCCACGAGCCATCATTCCATTGGAGCATGATTTCGGCAGGCGGGTTCGCGGGGTCGAGGTGGACGTAAACGAACAAGACATCGCCAGGATTCACGGTCAGCGTGTCAGTAGCACTGTGGAAGAAGTGTTGGTGAAGGCCGGGGACGTTGGCGGATGAATGGGCCAGAGCGCCGGTGTTGGGCGCGGGGTTGCTGCTGGTCCAGGTCCACATGTCGCCGCCGCTGGTGTCGGCGATCGCGCCGGCGGGGAGAGAGTCGTCCACCCAGATGGTGGTAACGGTGGTTTCGTTGTTCACGTTGACGGTTGCAGGGGATGAAGTGGCCTGGTTGCCGGCGGCGTCGCGGGCAACGGCGGTGAGGGTATAAGTGCCGTTGGGAACGGCCGCCGTGTTCCAGTTCATGGTGTAAGGCGCGGACGCCAGTTCGACACCAAGGTCGCCGCCGTTGAGTTTGAATTGAACTCCCGCGACCGCGACGTTGTCGGAGGCATCGGCGGAAATGACGATGGTCCCGGCGACGGTGGCGTTGTTGGCGGGCGCCGTGAGTGCGACGGCCGGCGGCGCGGAATCCGGCGGAGGCGGGTTGTCGTTGGTCGCGCCGACGAAATCCCAGGTGGCGCGGCCATCGTAAAGAGTGAAGGCCATGCCATTGAGCGTGCGGCTTTCCAGACCGACAGCGCTGGCGGGCACTTCAAGGCGCGTCCATTGGCCGGGTGGTGGGAGTGCGCCCATGAAGCGGCGGCTGGCGGTGCCGTTGATGCCCCAATCGATGTTGTTCGCGCCCCAATAGGCGCGATGCTCCCACGAGCCATCGTTCCACTGGAGCATGATCTCCGTCGGAGGATTGGCGGGGTCGAGATAGACGTAGGCGAAGAGCGTATCGCCGGGGTTGACCGCCAACGTCGCGGTCGCGCCGGAGAAGTAATGCTGGTGCAGGCCGGGAAGCGCGGCCGATTGGTGGGCGGACGCGCCGGAGTAAGGTGCCGGGTCGTTGACCCAAGTCCACGCATCGCCGCCGCTGGCGCCGGGCGTCGCGCCGGTGGGGAGGACGTCATCAATCCACACGGTGGCGACGGCGGTTCCGTTATCGACAGTGACGGTGACAGGAGCGGAGACAGCCTGGTTGCCGGCAAAATCGCGCGCGACGGCGGTGAGTGTGTGCGTGCCATTCGGGACGGCGGTCGTGTCCCAGGTGATGGCGAACGGATCGAAGGTCATTTCGGGGCCGAGATTGACGCCGTCGAGTTGGATTTGAACTGAAGCCACCCCCGAGTCATCCGATGCCTCGGCGGATACGGTGATGGAGGCGGAGACAACCGCCCCTTCTTCGGGTTCCATGAAGTAAACGTCGGGCGGGCTGGTGTCGGGCGGTGGAAAATTGCCGGCCATTGCACCGACGTAATCCCACGTGGCGCGTCCGCCGAACAAGGTGAAGGCCATCCCATTGAGCGTGCGACCGTCAAGGCCCACCAAATAGGCGGGCACTTCGAGGCGTGTCCATTGGCCGGGCGGCGGGAGCGGGCCCATGAACCGGCGGCTGGCGGTGCCGTCGATGCCCCAGTCGATGTTGTTCGCGCCCCAATAGGCGCGGTGTTCCCACGAGCCGTCGTTCCATTGGAGCATGATTTCGGACGGCGGGTTGGCGGGGTCGGGATGGACGTAAACAAACAAGGCATCGCCGGGATTTACGGTCAAGGTGGCGGTCGCGCCCTGGAAGTATTGCTGGTGAATGCCGGAGGCGATGGCGGATTGGTGCGCGAGCGCGCCGGAGTAAGGCGCGGGATTGCTCACCCACGCCCAGGCGTCGCCGCCACTGGCGCCGGGAACCGCGCCGGCCGGGAGCGAGTCCTCGATCCAGATGGTGCTGACGGCGTTTTCGACAAAGACGGTGATGGGGTAGGCAGCGGCGGGATTGCCGGCGGTATCGCGCGCGATGGCGGTCAGCGTGTGTGAGCCGTTGGGAACGGCGGTGGTGTTCCAGGAAATGGTGAAAGGTTCGGAAAGCACCTCGGCGCCGAGATTCGCGCCGTCGAGCTGGAACTGAACGCCGGCCACGCCGATGTCATCGGAAACCTGCGCGGACACGGCAACGGCGCCGGAGACAATCGCGCCATCCTCGGGTTCGGAAAGAAACAGTTCGGGCGGAATGTCATCAGGAACGGGGACGCTGCCGCCGCGTTCGAGTCCGGCGTAATCCCACGCGGCGCGGCCGTCGTAGAGGGTGAAGGCCATGCCGCCGAGCGTGCGGCCTTCGAGTGCCACGGCGCTGGCGGGGACTTCGAGGCGCACCCATTGGCCGGCGGGCGGGAGCGGGCCCATGAAACGGTTCGCGGGTCCGTTGGGGCCGGAGCCGATGTAATTGACACCCCAGTAAGCGCGATGTTCCCACGAGCCGTCATACCACTGGAGCATCACTTCGCCGGGCGGATTGGCGGGGTCGAGATACACGTAAGCGAAGAGCGTGTCGCCCGTTTGCACAGAGAGTGTGTCGGCGGCGGCGTAAAAGTAATGTTCGTGCAAACCGGCGATGGGATTGGATTGATGCGACAGCGTGCCGGCGAAGGGCGCGGGGTTGTTGTTGATCCAATTCCACGCGTCGCCGTTGTGGGCCTCGGCGATGGCGCCCGCGGGCAGGGCATCATCAACCCAGATGATGGGCGCGGACGGCGGCGTGGTTTGAACGATGGAGACGGTGGCGCTGGCGGGCGTGCTGACCGTGTAAGCGGTGTCCGCCAGCAACGTGAGCGTGGCGGTGTCCATCTGCCCAACGTTCGTGATGTCTTCCGGCGCGATGATGACATCGGCGAAGAGCGCGCCCGGCGGAATGGTGATGCTGGAATTGAATTGCGGATATTCGGCGCCGGCGAAGTCCGTCGTGGTGACGGTGTAAAAGACTGTCAGTGCCGTGGCGGCGTTGCCGGAGCGGACGACGTTGAAGCGGCATAACTCGGATGGGCCGGGTTCGCCGGGATACACGGTGACGGACGGCGGGCCGGAGCCTTGTCCCGTGAGGGTGACGAACAGCCCCTGGCTGGCGTTGACGAAGGTGCCGCTGGGAGTGGTTTCACGTTTGAGCGCGCGCACCATGTAGGTGTAGGTGCCGGAGTCGTTGATGATGTCGGTGAAGCTGGTTCCGGAAACCGGCGAGGGAGTGACGCGGATGAATTCATCCTTCACCGCGGGCGAACGATAAACGTAATAGCCGAGCGTGGCATCGGGCGAAGCCGCCCAGTCGAGCGTGATGCCGTTGGCGCCGGCTGTGCCGTTGAGGGATGCTGGCGGAATGACCGGGTACATGCGCAAAGCGGGGTCGCCCATCAAGGCGATGTGGACGCCGCGGGCGCGGAGGTTGACGCGGTTGCGATAAAGAATGTTGCGATTGTTTTGCGTGAGGCGGATGCCGTAGCCGATGGTTTCGCCGAGGCCCATGTGGTGATAATAATGATGCGGCCAGCCGGACCAGCCGCACGTGAGGCCAAGCGAAGGGGCGGCCAGTTGGGCGCGCATGATGTTGTCCTCGGCGTCCCACTCGCAAAACCAACTGCCGAAAAGCATGGTGAAGACGGCCTTGGCATCGAGGCCGACGATATCGGAGGTCCAGACTTCGTAGTAATCCGTGTGGTTGCCGAGGCCGCTGACGCTCGTAAAACTGCCCGCGCCGCAGCCATACGCCCAGAGGTAGCGATTGACGTTGAGGACGGAAATCCAGCGCTGCTCGGGCGGGACGGTGTCGGCGGTGTCGGCGACGTCGATGTTGGCCGCGCCGAGCAACGGGGCGAAGTTGCGGTAACCACTGGCAGCGGGCGCGGAACGGCCGTTGATGCCCTGGTCGTCGCCGATGAGCGCGCGCGCGGGCACGATCATGCGCGCGTGGCGGAAATCGTGGTCCTTGTTGAGATAGCGACGAAGCAGTTCGACTTCGCTGGGAAAGGAGGGCGGGCCGTTCCAGGTGAGGCGGCCGGGCATGTTCGCGAAATCAACGCGGCCGATTTCCAGTTCAACATCCGAAGGCAGCGTGCTTTGGTCGTAAACGCCGTTGCCATCGGTGTCGGTCCAGGCGCCGTCCATGTCGGCATAGAACACATCAGCGGGCAACGGGCGGCCGCCGTGGCCGTCCACATTAAGATTGCCGGAGCGCAGCACAGGGACGTGGCCGAAGAGAAAGACGGCGCGGACATTGGCGGGGTCGGCGTCGTAATCGGCTTTGATGAGGTTCTTGATGGACGCCGGAGAATCCTGGCGGCTGATGTCCCGGCGCAAGACCTGCCAGCCGTCGCCGGTGAGGTCTTGCTGGAGGCGGAGCAATTCGGCGGCAAGACTGGCGGCGTGAGTGTCATCGACGATGAGAAGCAGCTTGCCGCGGCGCTCGACGAGCGGGACATCGATGCCGGAGCAGATGTAACCATAACCGCTGTAAGCGAGGGCCGAGTTGGTCTTGAAGATTTGATATTCGTACGGCGTGCCGGGAAGGACGTTGGAATCGGTGAACGACGTGGCGGTGCCGGGCAGCGGCGTGCCCACTCCCCAGGCCGTGTCGTGGGGGGCCTTGCGATAGACCGTGTAGCTGTCGGGAACGGCGAAGGTGTCCTGGAGCCAGTTGAGGGTGATTTGCGGCGGCGAGGTCTGGGTTTGGGCGCTGACCTGGACGGCGAATTCCCAGGCGGGTTCGGCGGCGGGCGCGCTGAGGGGCGCGCAGGCCAGAAAGGCGGTGAACACGGCGGCGCGCAAGGAGCGTAGGTGATGACGCCAGTGAAGCGTGCGTAACCTGCGGCGGATGTAGGAGTGGGCCGTACAGAGCGAGAGTACACACATAACAATACCCTGTGCTTGGGGTCCTCCACTACTGTGCGCGGCCAAACGCGTATCCGACAGTTGGGTGATGGCCGGAAACGGCGGCGGGCAAATGCCCTATAAAGCGCGGTGAAAAGGGAGTAGGCGAAGCCAATAGTCGGCGGCCGATGGTTGCACTTTCCGGGCCAAAGTTTTTTTACCGAAATCCTACGGCGTGGCTGCGGCTCTGGTAGATTTGAAATCGCGTTCGCGTTCGCGGAGGCTGGGGGCTTGTTCGCGGGAGGTTTGCTGAGCGGCGCGGATGCGCAAATCCTTGTGCTCCATGGCTTCGATCTCGAGGGCGGTCTGGGCGGCTTCGTGGAAAGCTTCCATGTC
>JBFMBT010000152.1:0-15393 GCA_040754875.1 Verrucomicrobiota bacterium
GCACTATTCTACATCTCAGGCCGTCTTGCAACTAAAAATAGTACTTATACGTATTATTTTTCTCGAACGGGAGAACCATGGCTGACGTCGAATCCAAGACCGAGTGTGAGAACCTGCCGGTGGATGCGCCCGAGCGGCGGCGATTGCCGCCCTTGCTGCGCCGCGCGTGGTATGGCTTGAACCAGGCCTTCCGCCGCCGCATCGTCCATACCGGGGCCACGCCCGACCAATTCACCGCCCTGCGCTGCCTGCTGGAGGCGGACACCAAAGGCATTACGCAATCGGAACTTACGGAGATGATGAGCAGCGACCCCAACACCATCGCGTCGCTGCTGGAACGGATGGAGGAAGCTGGTTGGATCGAGCGCAAACGGCATGAGAAAGACCGCCGCGCCTACCGCATCAAGCTCAAGCCCGCCGGCAAACGCAAATACAAGGAACTGCGCGAAATTGCGATCGCCTTGCAGACGGAGGTGCTGGGCTCCCTGCCCGAAGAGCGCCGTGAAGCCTTCCTCGAAGAACTCGCGATGGTCGCCGACGCCTGCCGCGTGGCGGCGGAATCGGGGAAGAGGGAGTGAGAGGGGCCAGTATTCAGTGGGGAAGGTTAACCACAGGTGAACATGGATGCACGCGGAAGAGAGTCAACCGCGTGTTTGGTCAGCCGAATGTAAACCACAGAATACGGGTTCTCAGAGAAAGCCTCACCCCGTATTGCCGGTCTGGAGTTCCCAAATCATCCGCCAGATGCGGTCGGTTTCGCCGCGCTCGATGACTTGCAAGGGCGTGGACCCATCGAACGCCGGATTCGGTTGCTTGAGCCAATCACCAATGGCCTTGGCGTCCACCATTTCCGCCAACGCATCGAAAAGCCGCGTCAATTCGGTAAAGCGTTGTTGGGCTGAGTTGCCCGGGGTCTGCCCGCCCACCCAATGGGCAACCGCGCGGGGAGAAAACCCGGTCAGCCGCGTGAACGAATCCTGCGTCACGCCAAACGAGTCGCAAAACGTCTTCACCGAAAATGCTGGCTTCGCCCGGTGAGTCGCAAAAACCACACTCTTCAGACTCTGGGTTTGCCTGCTGCGCATCACGTCCTTTGCTGCGCCCCGGTTCGCCGGGCGTCTGGCCAATGTTTTCATGGCGGTAATATCGATGGGTGGGTGACTTTTGGCAAGTAACATTTCCTGCAATGTTGCAGGTCATACTACTTCAACCGGATCTTCAACTCCCGTGACTCCAGCACCTGTTGGAGGCTGGCGGAACGAAGGCTCTGTGAAAAAACAACCAGGTTGTTCGCTCCCGGCACGCGCGCTGACGGGGCGAGCAAGCCTTCGACTCTGGCGTTGAATAGCGCCCGGCCAAGCGCCTGTCCCTGTGTTTCCCGGCCTTGCGCGTTGATTTTCTGCCATTTCTCCGCCAGCAACTCACTCAAATCCGCACCATGAATCAGGGCCAGGAAACCATTCAAATCGATGACGGCCTCCAGCCGATACCGGATGCCGACGATCAAACGCGGCTTCACCGTCGCCCGATTTAAGCCGGCCGCCTCAAACAGTCTCATGCTTTCCTCGGCTGCAGTTCCGGGATTCAGGCTGCAATACAATGCTCTGATCGAGCCCGGCGGATTCCACCGCGCGCCCGTCTTCATGGCGCCTATTCCGTCCACAATCTGTTCCGGTTTGGCAAACTCAAGCGGCACGGAACGGAAGACCACGCCGCTCCAAGGTTTCGCCAATATCTGATTCTCACGTAGCGCCTTCCTGGCGCGTCGGTAGAAAGGATTCGGGCGCAATCTCATCGCGGCGATTGTGCCAGAGCAGTCAAGTGACCCGTCCGCAAACCGGTTCCGCGCCAGATTCGCAGCCAGGGAACGAAGGAATCATTCGAATGTTTGGTTAACCGAATATAAACCACAGAATGGCGGAATACACAGAGTACACAGAGTCTGTTTTGAACCGCCAACCAACGGGGTGAAACGCTATCCAACCCACGACCATCGGGTTCATGGGCCGTGCGCAGGGGCTTTGCGTGAAGCATTTCGGATCCCCCTTCAACGCTTCAACTCGCCTTGTAAAACTCCAACGTCCGTCGCAGGCCCTCGGGCCATTGCACCTTCACCGCGTAGCCGAAGGCAACGCGCGCGGCGGAGACATCCGCCAGTGACGACCGCACATCACCCGCGCGCGGCGGCTCGAACTTCGGTTGCAGCGATTGGCCCGTAAGTTTGTTTAACTCGGCGACGAGGTCGAGCAGGTCAATGCTCGTTCCAGCCGCCACGTTGAACACCTTGCCCGCGACCTTGTCCGCCGGCGCTTCCGCCGCCAGCAGATTCGCTGACACCACGTTCTCGATGAACGTGAAGTCGCGCGATTGTTTGCCGTCGCCAAAGATGGTCGGCTGCGCGCCCGCCAGCATCAGCGTGCAAAACTTGGCGATGACGCCCGAATAGGGCGAATCAAACGCCTGGCGCGGGCCAAATACGTTGAAGTAACGCAGGCCGACGGTCTCCAGTCCGTAAAGGCGATGGAACAATTGCCCGTATTTTTCCGCGGCATATTTCTGGAGCGCATACGGCGAGAGCGGATTGGGCGCCAGGCCCTCGTGTTTGACCGGCGCATCGGTGTCGCCGTAAATCGACGACGACGACGCAAACAGATAGCGCTTCACCTTCGCGTCGCGCGCGGCCACGAGGACCTTCAATGAGGAATCCAGATTGTGCGCGTTGCTCTCCACCGGTTGCGCCACCGAGCGCGGCACGGAAGGCAGCGCCGCCTCGTGAAAAACCCAGTCGCAGCCGGCAATCAATTTGCGCACGAGCGGTTCATCGCCGATGTCCCCGCGCACCACTTCGACGTCCTTGGCGCCGCCGGCCCAGCGCAGGTTCGCGTCGCTGCCCAGCGAGTAGTTGTCGAGGATGACGACCCTGGCGCCGCGCCGGTGAACGGCTTCCGCCAGGTGCGAACCGATGAAGCCCGCGCCGCCTGTGACCAGCACCTTCATGCCTTGAAATACGTGCCGGCCTTGACCGGGATGCCCGCAAACGCGTTGCGCGTATCGACCAGCAGCTTCGCGTTCTGCGCCACCAGCGGATAATCAATCGCCCGATGATGCGTGGCCAGCAGCACCACGTCGTATCGCGCGATGTTCTCCGCCGTGAGCGCGACGCTCTTGTTGCCCGCGAAGTGCCCGTGTTCGCGCGAGGGCCGGATCACCGGCACATGCGGGTCGTGGTAATCCACCTGCGCGCCCTCGGCCTGGAGCAATTCCCACAGCACGTACGACGGGCTTTCGCGGTCGTCATCGACGTTCGCCTTGTAAGCGATGCCCAGCAGCAACACTCGGCTGCCGCGCGTGGTCTGGTTCGCCGTGCGCAGCGCTTCGCCGACGCGTTTGACGACGTGCGCTGGCATCGCGGTGTTGACTTCCCCCGCCAGCTCGATGAAGCGCGTTTCCTGCCCATATTGCCGGGCCTTCCACGTCAGATAAAACGGGTCGATCGGAATGCAATGCCCGCCCAGCCCCGGCCCCGGATAAAACGGCATGAACCCGAACGGCTTGGTCTTGGCGGCGTTGATGACATCCCACACGTCGATGTCCATCGCCTCATAGACGATCTTCAGTTCGTTCACCATGGCGATGTTCACCGCGCGGAAAATGTTTTCCGTGAGCTTGACCGCCTCGGCCACGCGGCAATTCGCCACCGGCACCAGCGTCTTGATGGCGATGCCGTAGAGCGCCTTGGCCTTTTCCAGGCACGCCGGCGTGTATCCGCCCACCACCTTCGGAATCTCCGCGACCTTGCTTTGCGGGTTGCCGGGATCTTCGCGCTCGGGCGAAAAGGCGAGATGAAAATCAACGCCCGCCTTCATCCCGGAACCTTGTTCGAGGATTTCGCGCAACTCGGTATCGGTCGTGCCCGGGTAGGTGGTTGATTCCAGCGACACAATCACGCCGCGCCGCAGATGGGGCGCGATGGCCTTGCCGGTGTTGACGATGTAGCTGATGTCCGGCTCGCGGTTCTTGCCCAGCGGGGTGGGCACGCAGATGATGACGGCCCAGCATTCGTGGATGCGCCGGAAATCACTCGTGGCGGAGAATTGCCCGCCCTTCGTCATGCGCGCCACTTCGTCGCCCGGCACATGGAGGATGTAGCTCTCTCCCGCGTTGAGTTTTTCGACCTTCTGCGTGTCGATGTCAAAGCCGAGCACCCTGGCGCCCGCGCGGGCAAATTGGAGGCCGAGCGGCAGCCCGACGTAGCCAAGGCCAATAATCCCAATGGGTTCAGACATAAACAACCCGGTCGGCGCCCGCCCACTTTGGCCGGTGACCGCCGGAAGCACGGTCAATAAACCGGCAAGCGCCAGTAGAGGCGAGAAGATTTTAGCAGGGAGGAAGGCGCATCGAATGGGTTATCGGCCCCGTGTGCCAACCGTGCAAATACTGCAAACTATTGTTAGCAGAGTTTGCACCGTCCGCCCGCTTCCGCCCGCTTCCGCCCGATATCGGCAGGATTGGCGTTACCGGGCGCCGCCCTGCCCCTCCCATGAATCCGGATCTTTTCGAACTTCCCCGCGGCGCGCATTGACCTTGTTCGCAGTCTGGCTAAAATGTCCCATGCGTTGTTCATGAAACGGCTCCAGGCACTCATCGCTATCTTCGGGCTGGGTCTCCTCGTGAGAACACCAGCGGTATTGGCCCAATTAACTCCTCCCGCCCAATCACCCGTCATCGGCGCGCGCCAGCCGGCGCTCAGCCCCGATGGCAAACGGCTGGCGTTCGTGTATCGCGGCGACATCTGGGTGGCCGGTGCGCGCGGCGGCCAGGCGATGCCGGTCACGCAACACGTCGAGTCGGATGCATACCCCGTATTTTCGCCGGACGGCAAATGGATCGCCTACGCCAGCAAGCGCGAGGGAAGCTGGGATTTGTTCGCGGTGCCGACGGACGGCGGGCCTTCCAGGCAGCTCACGTGGCACGGCGGTGTGGAATTCCCCGGCGGCTGGAGCGCCGACGGCACGCGCCTGTTGTTCGCCGCCAAACGCGAATCGCCCAATTACCTGCTGCTCTCGTTGAACGTGGCCACGTTTCAGACCGACCTGATCACCGAAGACTTCGCCGCCATCAATTATCCCGGTTACTCGCCCGACGGCACGAAGGTCGTGTATGGGCGCTACGGCTTTCCCTGGACGCGCCCGCGCTACCGCGGTTCGGCGGCCGCGCAAATCTACGTGGTGGACACCGCCACGGGCGAACGACGGCGCATCACCACCGATGAACGCCAGCACCTGTGGCCGCAGTTTCTGCCCGATGGAAAACGGATTCTGACCGTGACCACCGGCGAAGCCACGCCTTCGACCGGCAAGATCGATGAGGTAATTCCGCGCATTGAAGACAACCCCAGCCGCACGCCCAACCTCTGGACCTTCGACCTCAAAGGCAGCGGAAAACAGATCACATCCTTCACCGGCGGCGGCGTGCGATGGCCCAGCGTCGCCATCAAAAGCGGCGACGTGACCTTTGAATATGGCTACGACCTGTGGCTGCTCCGGGGCGGCCGCGGCAAGCCGGTGAAACTGGAACTGCTCGCCGCGCGCGATGAGCGGCAAAACACGCGGCGGCGCGAAACCTTGAACCGCGATGTGACCGAGGCCGAGCCGTCGCCGGACGGCAAGACCGTCGCCTTTGGCTTGCGCGGCGATTTGTGGACCATCGCCGTCGACAAGCCCAAGGGCGTGGCCGGCAAGAACGCGGAGTTCGCGCGGCGCCTGACCGAATGGGCTGGCGAAGACGCGGACTTCGTCTGGGCCAAGGACGGCAAGAAGCTCTATTTCATTTCCGACCGCCAGTTCAACGCGCGCCTGTTTGAACTGGACCTCGAGACGCTCGCGGCCAAGGATCTGTGGCGGCGCACCGAAGACGTCTCCGCGCCGCGCCTCTCGCCCGATGGAAAACAGTTGAGCTTCTGGGCGGCGGGCGGCGAAGGCGGCCTGCACGTAGTCAAGCTGGAGGATGGCGAAATCCGGCGGCTGGTGAAGCTGCCCGGGCCGCAATGGAACGGCATCGGCGGGGGCGAACACGAATGGTCGCCTGACGGCGAATTCATTGCCTTTTCGCAACGCGGCGAGAACCGCGCGTGGAACATTTACATCGTGCCCGTGTCCGGCGGCGACGCGGTCAACGTCACGCGTTTGAACGCCTTTCACGGCAGCCCCACGTGGTCGCCGGACGGCAAATATCTTTTCTTCAAAAGCAACCGCGATGGCGACGGTATCTATGTCCTGCCCTTGACCAAGGAAGTCGCGCGCACGGAAGACACTGACATCGCGTTCGAACGCCCGAAAGGCGAAGTCGAAGTGAAGATTGATTTCGACGATGCCCACCAGCGCATCCGCAAACTGACGTCGCAATATCCGCGCAGCGATTTGTCCGTCAGCGCGGACGGCCTGCTGCTGTTCCTGGCGGAGGGCGATGTGTGGTCGGTGAGTTACGACGGCAAGGAAGTGAAGCGTCTGAGCACCGGCGGCGGAAAAACGGCCTTGCGCGTGGCGCCGGACGGGCGGCGGGTATCCTACATCCAGAATGGTGAGTTGTGGACGATGCGCATGAATGACCAGAAGACAACCACGAAGATTTCGTTCACCGCCGAATGGGAACGCGATGTGCGCGCGGAACGGCAGGCCGCTTTCACGCAATTCTGGCGCTCGTATCATCGCGGGTTTTATGACGCGAATTTCCACGGACGCGACTGGCCGGCCATCCGCGACCGCTACGAACCGTTGCTCGGCGCAGTGGAAACCAATGATGAGTTCGCCACGCTCTTGAACATGATGGTGGGCGAACTCGAGGCGTCGCACAGCGAAGTGACCGCCGCGACGAACAACGTGGCCGCGGCGAGCACGCCGCAACTGGGGTTCATGTTCGATTACACCTACAAGGGGCCGGGCATCAAGGTGGCCGCCGTGCCGCCCAATGCGCCGGGTTCCTACGAGAAGACGCGCATCAATCCCGGCGATTACGTGCTGGAAATCAACGGCGAACCCGTGGCCCTGGGCGAGGACTTGTACCGCCACGTCAACAACAAGGCGGACCGGTTGTTTGAATTCCTCGTCAACGACAAGCCGGAGAAGGACGGCGCGCGCACCGTCAAATACAAGCCGCTCACGAATAACGAATGGGAGGACCTGATTTATCAGAACCGCAGCGACCGCCTGCGCAAATACGTCGAAGACAAGAGCGACGGCAAGGTCGGTTACCTGCACCTTTCCGCGATGGGTTCCAACAACCAGGTGAAGTTCGAGCGCGAGGCCTACGAGTACATCCAGGGCAAGGACGCCATGATCATCGACGTGCGCTTCAACCGCGGCGGCAACATTTCGGACACGCTCATCGACTGGCTGGAGCGCAAGCCGCACGGCTGGTTCCGCCCGCGCGACGGCGCACCCGAGCCTTCGCCGTCCCGCGCGTGGGACAAGCCCATCATCGTGCTGATGAACGAGCACAGTTACTCCAACGGCGAGATGTTCCCCGACGCGATGCGGGCGCGCGGCCTGGCGAAAATCGTGGGCATGCCCACGCCCGGCTACGTGATCTGGACCAGTTCGATGCGCCTGGTGGAAGGCACCGGCGCGCGCATGCCGCAGAGCGGTGTCTTCCGCCTGGACGGCACGCCGATGGAAAACCTTGGTGAAAAACCCGATGTGCTGGTGCCGTTGACCACCGAGGACTGGCTGGCCAACCGCGACCCGCAAATCGACAAAGCCATCGAGATGCTGCTGCGAAAGGGCAGCTGATTTGCGATTTGCGAATGAGCGGCGCGGTCCAGAATTCCCGACCCGGGGCCAACGAAGACCGTGGGCAATCGGCAAAACTCGTGTTCGTTGGAGCAAGACTGCCATGTTGCGGGATCAATTGAGCGGTGGAAGGGTGCTGACGAAGCCAGCATTGGTGCGTTTCAGTTCGGCGATGGTGGCAGCGCGGAATTTCTTCAACGTGGCGGAGTGTTTGGGATCGAGGGCGAGGTTTTTCAATTCATCAGGGTCGGATTGGAGGTCGTAAAGCTCGTCGATTTCGCCGGGAACAAGGGTGCGAATGTATTTGTAGCGGCCATCAACCAGGAAGACCCACCAGGGGACGCCGTTGTGAAGTTGCTTTTCCAACGGCGGGAGGTGGTCGGTGTCCGCGCCATAGTGGTCGGCGGTGTGGATGAGGAGCGTGGGATGCGGCCAGGTGGCGGACGGATCTTTGAGCAAGGGCGTGAGGTCGTGGCCATGCACAGGCCAGGGGAGGTCTAGACCCGCGAAGCGGAAGAAAGTGGGCACAAGGTCGGCGCCGCCGACGGGTGAGCGGCAGACTTTGCCCTCAGGGATGGTGCCCGGCATGCTGACGATGAAGGGCGCGCGCATGTTTTCGTCGTAGGGGGCGAGCTTGTGGCGGAAGCCATGGTAACCCCACGCGAAGCCTTGGTCGGCGGTGTAAACCACAAGGGTGTTTTTCAACTGGCCGCTGGCTTCGAGCGCGGCGAGGACCTTGCCCACACCTTCGTCGAGGGCGCGGGCGGTCTGATTGTACTGGCGCACCCAGTCGCTCAAGGTTTTCTCCGCGGCTTTGGTTTTTCCTTTCTTCGCGTCGGCTTTCAAAATGGGTGCGCCGCTTTCGCCCTGAACCCAGGTTTCGATTTTCTGCATCCACGGTGGCTTGCCGGCGCGGGGCGGGTAGATGTCGGGCGGGGTGGGGACTTTGGCGCCGGGATAATCCTGCTGGTGGCGCGCAGCGGGCGTGTAGGGGCCGTGGGTCGCACCGTAGCAGAGCCAGAGGTACCACGGTTTGGCCGGGTCGCGATGTTGTCCGTTGATGAAGTCGATGGCCCATTGGGTGTAGTTGTCGGTGGGATAGCCGGAGATGAGTTTTGCGGGTGCGCCGTTGGAACTGATCATCTGGTCTTTGTAGTAGTTGCCGGCGTTTTCAGGGAAGCCGGGGCGATTCCAGACGAGTTGATGATCCCAGTCGCGTCCCGCGCCGGTGTCAGTGCCGGTGTGCCATTTGCCGATCTGGGCGGTGACGTAGCCGTGCCGGCGGAATTCGGCCGGCCAGAAGCGGCAGCGCGCGGGGTCGTAGGTGCTGGCGGGATAGGGGCCGTCCATGCGCATGGTCTGGACAGCGTAAGGATGCAGGCCGGTGAGCATGGTGGCGCGCGAGGGCATGCACCAGGTGCCGATGTACGCATGCGTGAAGCGGACGCCGCGCTTGGCAAGGGCGTCGATGTGCGGCGTCTTCACCCAAGGGTGGGCTTCTTCGTAGCAACTGACGGTGCGATGCGATTGGTCGTCGGCGTAGATGAAGAGGATGTTGGGTTTGGACGCGGCGTGGAGGGCGGTGGTCGCGAGGGCGAGCGCGAGCAGGAGGGGCTTCATGGGGCGAGTATAATGAAGAAATCGGAAATTCGAAGGCCGAAAACTGAAACGAAGCTATTCCTTCGGTTCGCCTTTGGCGGCGAGATAGCGGGTGTAGGCGGACGGATCGTAAACGTAATCGAGCGTGGGAACGAGATTGACGCGCACGCCGCCGAATTTGTGTTTGAAGGCGCTGATGTTCTGCCAGGGATGGTCGGGTTCGTTGGGGGGAGCGACGCCCCAGAAATCATACCACTCGTGGCCCAGCGCCTTGGCGCGGCGCATGATTTCGAAATGGAGCAGATACGGAGCCATGACCTGACGATAACGCACGAGCGAGCCGCCGAAGAAGTAGGTGGCGCGATTGCCGAAGTAAACGACGATGGCGCCGGCGAGGCGCTTGCCCCGGTATTCGGCGAAGAACAGGGAGCCTTTGCCGCGGGACGTGAGCGCCGCGAGCAGGCCGCGAAAGTAATCGGGCGGCTTGGGCTGCATCCCCTGACGGGCGGCGGTGCGTTTGTAAATGCGGATGAAATCGGCCACGCCTTGAGGAGAGGCGTCTTCGACCACGGTGACGCCATGACGCTGGGCGAGGCGGATGTTGTAGCGGCCCTTGGGTTTCATTTGTGCGAGGATGGCGTCCTCGGATGGTCGAAGATCAACGCAGAGTGTGTGGCGCGGCTCGGAATAATCGTCCGCGAAGGCGGGAACGGGCTGGAAGCGCGACACATAAGCGGGCAGCCGCGTCCAGCGCGGTTCGATGCGCAAATGGGTGACGTGATGGGTTTCGGTCTGGCGGCGTTCTTCGAGTGACTTGAGGATGGCGGAAAGGACTTCGGCGGCGAGATCGTCGTCACCGGGGAGCACGGGGCCGTCTTGCATGTAATAGAAACAATGGCGCGGCGAGCAGGCGAGTTTCAGGACCAGCGCGCCGCCGACGATGCCCTCAGATGTTTTAAGGATGGCGGCAAAGTGTTCGTAGCCGTGGTCAACGCGGAACCCGGCCCACCAGGACGTTTGCATGAAGCCGGTTTCGGGCGTGGCTTCCACGAAGGCATCCCACGCGCGCCAGCGATCCGATTCAGCAGGACGATCCATTACACGCTTGCGGTGAACGCGCTTATGATCGCTTCGCGCGCAGCGGTGGCGCAATTGGTGGAATACCCCCAAAGCGGGCGGCGGACACCCCGCCCTGGCGTGCGGGTCGATGGGAAGCTCCAGGTTTAAATGGGATTTCAGCGGCGCTTGATGGTCCGTTGGTCGAGGATGGCGCCTTTCAGGTTTTTCAACGCGACGGTCATTTCGCTGGCGCCGCGTTTGAAGGTGAGCAGGACGTAGTTGTCTTCACTGGCGAGGAATTTGGATTGCGGGTCGGGGTAGCGGTCGCCGCTGCCTTTGAGCGAAGTGTTGAAACAGGGGAAACCATCGACCTCGGCGCGTTCGGCGAAGTAACCGAAGCCGGTGATGGCGGCGCTGCCGCGAGTGATGAGGCGGCCCCATTCGCCTTTGGCCTGGGCGCGCATGGAGGAATGCTTTTCGTTGTAAATGGTGAACACAAAGACAGGCTGAGCGCCGGCCATGGTGCGCCGATACCATTCGAATTGTTCGGAACCGGGCGCGAACGGGCGGCACGTCTGCCAGGTGGTGCCGAGGTCCTGGATGTGGTTGAGGTCCAGCGCGACGAAGCGCGCATCAAAATCCGGAATATCGAACAACCATTTCCATTCGTCGCCGGGCAATTCAAAGAATTCGCGGAACGCCGTGGCGGACACATCATACACGGCGTCGGCGGGCGGCTTGGGGCCACGCGGACGCACCTCCTTGTCGTGATTGCCAAGCGCGGGGAGGAAGGGCGTGGAGCGGAACAGTTCAGGTTCGCGATCGATCAATGCGCTGAACGCCTTGATGCAATTGGTCACACCTGCGGCGCAAAACTGATGGAGGCTGGCGACGTTGTCCCCGGCGGTGAGGAGCAGATGGACGTTGTCGCGGCGCAGCGCGGAAAGGTCGGGTTTCGCATAGCCCCAATCGGCGACGACGGCGACGCGAAGTTCATCAGTGGGATAAGATTTGAACGTGGCGTCCGAAGACACATGTTCGCCGGTGCGCACGGTGTAATGATAGGTGACGTCGCGCTCGGGAATTTCGATTTCGACGTGGTGCAGCGTGACGTTTTCCCTGATGACGACGGTGCGGCCGTGCTTGGAGGATTTGCCATAGTCCACGATGGAATCGCCAGGCGTGGCGGTTTCCCAGTTTACAACCAGTTTGTCGGGATTGGAGGATTTGTGGGAAAGCCAGACGCGCTGGATCTGGGCGGAGGCGCCAAAGGGCAACACAAACAACGCAAGCAGGAGCAACTTCATGGGGAGGTCATAGCCGAGCGAGGTGGGGCAAGCGAGCAAAAGGACGTTCGCGGCTCGCCAACCGGCAAAGAGCCGTTATGCTCCCGGCCATGCTGAATGTGGTCGCGCCGGATGTCTGGGAAATCAGCCGCCCGATGAAAGCGCCCGGCTTGCGGGCCGGACACCGGATGACGGTGGTGCGGGTGGGGCCGGAAGACTTGTGGATTCACTCGCCCGTGGCGTGGGACATCGCTTTGGACGAAGCGCTGGAGAACCTCGGCGCCGCGCGCTATTTCGTCGCGCCAAGCCGTTATCATGACTTGTACTGGCTGGACTGGTTCCAGAACTTTTCCGGTTCGACATTCAGTTGCGCGCCTGGAGTGAAGGAGGAGCACGCGCATCTGCCGTTTCAACGCGTGTTGACCGACGGCGCGGCGGACCCGTGGGAGCCGCAGTTGCAAAAGGTGTTCATCGCGGGCATGCCGAAGGTCAACGAGTTCGTGTTTTTTCATCCAGCCAGCCGCAGCCTGATCGTGGCCGACCTGGTGTTCAACTTCAGCCGCGACCAGAATCTGCTGGGCAAACTTTTCCTGATGGTCAACGACGCGTACGGCCGCGTGGCGATATCACGCCTGTTCCGGTCGTGCATCAAGGATCGCGAGGCCTTCAAGCAATCCATGCAACGCATTCTCGAGTGGGACTTCGAGCGCATCATCATGGGCCATGGGGCGATTGTGGAGCGGGACGGCAAGCAGGTGTTGCGCAAAGCGCTGGCGTGGCTGACTTGACCCGCGCGGCATTTGCTCCGGCGCAACACCGCGACCATCGACCATCGATCGAGCCGTTCGCCAAATCGCAAGGGGACTGTCCCAGAGTGGGTTTGTGACGTCGCAAGCGGGCAGAATGCCCGCGGTCCGGCTACAGGGTGATGCTCTCGACTGGCCACACATCCGAACCCAGGCCCGGCGGGCCGGGGAACATCGTGATGCGGACGAGATTGGCGGGGTTGACGATGGTGATGCCGCCATCGGGCCGCTTGAATTGAAGCGCCGGCAGTTCGAACAGGTGAACGAGCCGGCTGCGAAGTTCCACGGCCACGCTCATGGTGCCGCGCACGCGCGCATAGACCGGTTCCGCGCCCAGCAAATGGCAGGCGATGTGCCCTTCGAATTCCTCGCCCGGAAAGAAGGAATGCGAACGCCGCGCCGGTTCGCCACGGTCCAATCCGGTGGCCGTGAGGAATTCCTCGTGGGTGGGGACCACGGTCAGGTCGCTGATCCAATCCGGGAATTCGCAGGGGACGTTTTCCTGCGTCAGGAAATCGATGCGCGAGACCTGGTGGCTGACGATGTTGCTGACGGAAAAGTCACCCGACAGCACGAGGACGCGGGGGGTGAAAATCTTGCGCGGCTGGAGCTGGCCAAGGAACTCAAGGGCGGCCGCCTGGTCATACTGGACGAACTCGGAAATGAGCCCGGAAGCATGATAGACATTGATCTTGAGGGGCGGGGTGTCGCTCATGGTTGCTTGTATATTTGCTACAACGACCAACGGATTGCTGCAATTCAAATCGAACATCCTGAAGTGACCGCTATGGATACTCTATCACGCCAACGGCGCGACGTTCAACTTTTCTGCGGTGTTCGACCGATCGCCGCGGCCTTAATAACTGTAACGAGGTTCTTTAAACATCCATGGGTTCAATGCGCGGAGATCCTCCTCACATCCGCGCTGGTTTCAACCGCACTTTCCGCTAGGGGTTACTGCTGCCTGACGGCTCGGGGGATTCCTTGCCGTTGGCCTTGCTGATGGTATTGCGCAAGCCCACGAGTTGTTCGCGCAACGCCTGGGTGTGCTGATAGGTCTCGAGCGCGGCGGCGGCCAGGGCGGAAAGGGATTCGACGGCTTGCTGAAGGTCGGGGTCGAAGGGGGTGACTTTGCGGGAGCCGGCGGACTGGGCGTTGAGCAACTGGAGGACGCCGATGACATCGGACGCGGTGTTCTTGAGCGGCACAGTGAGGAACGAACGTGAACGATAACCGGTGCGCGCGTCGAATTCCTTGGTGCCGGAGAAATCAAAGCCGTCGGCCTGGTAGGCGTCGGCGATATTGATGGATTTGCCGGTGAGGGCGACGTGGGTGGCGACGTAATGATGGTTGGGGTCGCCGGTCTTGGGGTCGTGCAACGGCAGTTCGGGGAATGGGATGGGTTTGCCGGTGGTACCGCCCATGGCGATGTTGAGGGAGTCGTTGCGGAGCATCGCGAACTTGAGCGTCTGGCGCTCGGTCATGAGGTAGAGCGTGCCGCCATCGGCCTGGCAGAGGTTCTTGGCCTCCATGAGGATTTTTTCGAGCAACCGGTTGAAGTCCGGTTCTTTCATCAGCGAGATGCCGATGGGGATGACGACGTTCACCAGATCGTCCGAGTGCTTCTTCTCGCGCTCGATGCGGCGGAGGTAAAGCACTTCCTGATCGCGCAGCCGTTTCTTTTCGAGGCAGGCGCCGACGCGCGTCTTGAGCATGACTGGCTCAAAGGGTTCGAGCAGGTAATCCTCGGCACCTTTCTCGATGCATTTGACGGCGTGCTTCAATTCATCGAGCGCGGAGATCATGATGACGGGGATTTCGCGCAAAGCCGGGTCGCCCTTGATGGTGTCGAGGACTTCGTAGCCGTTCATGATGGGCATCATCATGTCCAGCAGCACGAGGTTGAACTTGCCGCTGCGCAGGAGGTCGAGCGCCTGTTTGCCGTCACCGGCGGTGACAATGGAATAGCCTTCGCGCTGCAAGCGGCGCGTGATCATGTCGCGGTTGTTCTCATTGTCGTCAACGACGAGAATCGAAGCATACTTGGAAAGGGCGCCGTGCAGTTCGACGTCCATTTCCTCCGTCCCCTCAGCGGCCGTGGCGGCAACCTTGTCCACGGCGGCGGGTTCGCCCGGCTCGCCTTCGGTCGGGGTGAGGTGGCGGGCGAAGAGTTCCTGGAGATTGGAGCAGGCGGTGTGGATTTTTTTCAGGTCGGCGAGGAGGCCGGCATCGTTGCGGTCGGTGGCCTTGGCCTGGAGTTGTTCGTTGGCCTCGACGACGTGGTTGAGCGGGGTGATGAGTTCCTGGCGGACCTGGGGGAGGTCGTTGCGCCAGGTATCGACGCGGGCGGCATCGAAGTATTCGTTGATGAGAATGAGCAGTTGTTTGCCGCCGCCATGCATCTGGCGCAGGCCGGGGAGGAAATTGACGAGGCCCAGTTCGCTGGCTTCTTCCTGGAGCAATTCGCTGTAGCCGAGGATGGCGTTGATGGGTGTGCGCAAGTCATGGCGGATGTGCGCCAGATGATCCTTGCGGGATTGAACGGACTCCGGGGCGCTGGCTTGTTCGCCGTGTGGCTGTGTTTTCCCCCGGGGTGGTACGGCTTGGCCGGCAGGATGTGAGTCACTCATGTCGTCTTGGGTCTCTCCAACTGGGACTGTATCTTTCCCATCAGGCGAACAAAATCAATCGGTTTCGTGTCGTAATCGTCGCACCCCGCGGCGCGGGCCTTTTCCTCGTCGCCGGCCATGGCGTGGGCGGTGAGGACAATGAGGGGAATCCCGCGTGTGACGGGGTCGGCCTTGATGCGGCGGGTGGCTTCCCAGCCATCCATGATCGGGAGGCTCAGGTCCATGA
>JBFMBT010000153.1:0-15353 GCA_040754875.1 Verrucomicrobiota bacterium
CGAGGAAATGCGCAAGGCGGGCAATGTCATCATCGCCGCCCGGCCGGGACTGGAGCCGGCGGAATTGTTCGCCACCAACGTCGCGGCGGTGGCGGACATCGAAACCACCAGCGACAACGACGGCGTCCTGCGTCGCGCCAAGCCCTTCCGCGAATACAAAATCTGGCACCCCATCCTCGTCAAAGCCTCGGAGGAGTTCACCTTCAAACTGGAGGAAGGCGTGTTCGAGCCGGGCAAGCTGACCTTCACGACACGCGACGGCCAGAAGATTCCCATCCCGCTCGACCCGGCCGGCAATTTCAACATCGTGGAACTCACCGGCAACGAACCGCCGCCCGGTCAGTCACCTCTGGCCAGGCCGTTCGTGATGAAGACATTTTGGAATCTCGGCGTGGTTCTTGCCGCGCAAACGCTGGGCCTGGATCTCTCCCAAGCCAGAATTGAACCCCGGCGTGTCACGCTCCCCGGCGCCAAGGGCGACGTCGTCATTCCGCTGGACCGCGACGGCACGTTTTACATCAACTGGAGCTTGTTATGGAACGACAGCCGTTTGAGGAGCGTGTCGGCCGTGGCGACGCTGGATGCGGGCGTGGAACGCGCCAAGGGCCAGCCGCGCGATATGCAATTGAAGGACCGGCTGGTCGTGCTGGGTTCGATTGCCTCCGGCAACAACGTGAGCGACCGCGGGCCGACGCCGTTGGCCAAGGACACGTTCCTGGTGAGCAAACATTGGAACGTGGCGAACTCCATCATCACCGGGCATTATGTGCAGCGCGCGTCACCGCTGACGGAGTGCTTCTTGATCCTCGTGATGGGCCTCATCGCGCTCGGTCTGCGCTACCAGTTTCATCCGCCCTGGCCGTCGGCTTGTGTGATCGGCATCTTCGGCGCGTATGTAGGCGTGGCGCTGATTGCGTATGTGAAGGCGCGTTACTGGCTGCCCATCGTCCTGCCCGGCGTGGGCGGGCTGGCGTTGACGCACGTCGCGCTGGTCAGTTACCAGGTGTTGTTCGAGGAAAAGGAAAAGCGCCGCGTCAAAGGCGTCTTCTCCAAGCTCGTATCCCCCAACGTGGTCAACGAATTGCTCAAGTCCGAGCACCTGGACCTGGGCGGCGGCCGCCGGCGCATCACGGTGTTCTTTGCCGACGTGCGCGGGTTTACGCAGATGACCGACGATTACCAGGCCTCCGCTGAGGCGTACATCGCCGAACACAAGCTCGAAGGAGAGGCGGCGGACAAATACCGCGATGACCAGGCCCGCCAGACGCTCGCCACCGTGAACATCTACCTGAGCACCATCGCCGACAAGGTGAAGGAACACGACGGCACGCTGGACAAATACATGGGCGACTGTGTGATGGCGTTCTGGGGCGCGCCCACGCCGAACGAAAAGCATGCCGTCTCCTGCGTGCGCGCCGCCATCGACGCCCAGCGCGCGATGTATGCGCTGAACATGCAGCGCGACGAGGAGAACAAGAAGCGCGCCAAGGAAAACGAGGAGCGCCAGAAAATGGGCCTGGAGCCGCTGCCCATGTTGCGCCTGCTGAGCCTGGGCACCGGCATCAACAGCGGTTACGCCATTGTCGGCCTCATGGGCTCGGCCCACCACATTTTGAACTACACGGTCTTCGGCCGCGAAGTGAACATCGCCAGCCGCCTCGAAGGCGTCTCCGGCCGCGGCCGCATCATCATCGGCCAGGCAACCTACGCGGACCTGCAAAAGCACGACCCGGAACTGGCCGCCACCTGCTCGCCGCTGGAGCCGGTCACCGTCAAGGGCATCACCCAGCCGGTCAAGATTTACGAGGTGCCTTGGAAACAGGGACTGGAAATCCGCAACGAAACCGTCCTCATCCGCGCGTCCGACAAGGCGACCGCCCCGGTGGTCACGTCGGACACCACGCTGACGGCGAAGCCGCATTGAGCCACTCCATCGGTTCCCTAAACCGCCGGCCGTTTGCACGCCCTCCGACTTTGACAGCGCCACCCGCGCCCCCTAACAATTTGAAAATGACGACGGACCACCATTACCCCAAACACCGACCAGGGTCGGCGCGCCGATGAAGCCCGGGTTGCAGGTCGGGTTGAGCAGCGATTTGGCGTGGCCCGTGGACCCGTCGCAGACGATCACCCTCGGCGGTGAGCCGGCGGCGACGGTGTTTGCCACGCCGTCGATGGTCAACTTGATGGAGCACGCGGCGCGCGAGGTGTTGCGCCCATTCCTGGAAGACGGCGAGGAATCCGTGGGCGTGGATGTGGAGGTGAAGCATCTGGCGCCGACGCCGTTGGGCGCGAACGTTCGCGCCGTGGCGACGGTCACGGGCATCAACGGGCGCACGGTGAGCTTTGACGTGCTGGCCTTCGATCACGGCGGGCAGATTGGCAGCGGCAAGCATCGCCGCGCCATCATCCAGCTTGACCGTTTCATCCAGCACGTCGGCGAAAGGACCACGCCCGGGATGGGAGGATTTATGCGCATCAAACCAGACTGCGGCGACTTGCCGGCATTCCAATCGTTGAAGGTTGAAGTGAACCAGGGCATCGCCACGGTGACCTTGAACCGCCCCGCTGCCTTGAACGCCATCAACGCCGCCATGACGCAGGAAATGGAACAACTCGCCGGCTGGCTGGCGGGGCATGGCGATCTGGTGCGGGTGGTGATTGTGACGGGCGCTGGCCGCGCGTTTTGCGCGGGCGACGACGCCAAGGAAGTCGGCGGCATGACGCCCGACCAAGCGCGCGCGTTGAGCCTGCGCCGGGCGCAGTTGTATCTGGCATTCGAAACATTGCCGCAGCCGTTCATCGCGGCGGTCAACGGCCATGCGCTGGGCGGCGGTTGCGTGTGCGCGTATTCGTGCGATTTCCGGGTGGCCAGCCACGGCGCGGTGTTCGGCATGCCGGAGATCACACTGGGCTGGGCGCCGGGCTACGGCGTCGCGCAATTGACGGCGCTGGTGGGCAAGGCGCGGGCGCTGGAGCTGTGCCTGACAGGCCGCACCATCACCGCGCGCCAGGCGCTGGACTGGGGGCTCGTGCATGAAGTGGTGTCGGGCAGCATGTTGCTGCGGCGCGCGCGGCAACTGGCCGACCGGTTGCTGGAAATGCCACCCATGGCCCTGCGCGAAACCAAGCGGTTGATCCACGCCGACGAAGGCGCGTTGCCCAAGCTGACGCATCGCGCGGAAACCGAGGCGTATGTGCGCTGCTTTCAGACGGAGGATGCGCGCGAAGGCGTGGCGGCCTTTAAAGAAAAGCGAAAGGCCAGGTTCAAAGGGCGTTGAGGGGTTTGCAATGAAGACGAAGTGTCTGGTCTGGTGGTTGTTGATGGCGCTGTGTGTTTCCAGCCGCGGGCAGGCCGCCGTTGGAACGAATTCCTTCCACGTCGTGATCGTTGGCGGCACGCCCGGCGGCCTCATGGCCGCCATCGGCGCGGCACGCGGCGGGCGCACGGTGGCCGTTCTGGAACGCACGCAACACATCGGCGGATTGCCCGCCAACGGACTGGGCGCAACCGATATTGCAACGCGCGGCGCTACGGGCGGGCTGTTCCTGGAATTCGTCGGGCGTATCAAGGCGCACTACGTGAAGACGTACGGCGCGGATTCCCAGCAGGTGAAGGATTGCTCGGACGGCTATCACTTCGAGCCGTCGGTGGCGGAGAAGGTGTTTCGCGACCTGCTGGCGGAGCATCCGAAAATCAGCGTGTTGCGGATGCGGCAGTTCGATGCCGCGCCGGGAAACGTGACGCTTGATGGCAACCGGCTCACGCACATCAAGGTGCTCAATCGCGAAACCAAGGCGGTCGAGTCGTATGGCGCACGCGTGTTCATCGATGCGACTTACGAAGGCGATCTCGCGGCGGCCGCTGGCGCGCCGTATCGGCTTGGCCGCGAAGCGCACGAGGAATTTCGCGAGCCGATGGCCGGCCAGCTTTACAAGCAGTGGGGCGGCCCCGTGGGCGAAGGCTCGACGGGCCTGGGCGACAATGCGGTGCAGGCGTTCAACTACCGCCTGCCGCTCACGCGCAATCCCGACATCCGCGTGCCCATTGCCAAACCGCAGACCTACAACCGTGCTGATTACGCCTCGCTGGTGGCCGACATCAAACAGAACCGCACGACGTGTCCGCCGGATGCGCCGCGGCGTGAACTGGCGTTCGACGGCCTCGGGCGCGTGGTGAACATGGTGTTGCTGCCCAACGGCAAGACCGACGCGAACAACCAGCACGCCGCCTTTGTGTCCACCGATCTGCCGGAAGAGAACTGGCCGTGGCCGACGGCGACGTGGGAATGGCGGGACCAGTTTGCGCAGCGGTTGCGCGATTACACGCTCGGCCTGCTGTGGTTCTGTCAGAACGACGCCGAATTGCCGGAGGATTTCCGCCAGAGTTGCCGCGAATGGGGGCTGGCGAAGGATGAATACCGGGACAACGCGAATTTCCCGCGCCAGGTGTACGTGCGCGAAGGCCGGCGCATCGGCGGGATGCATCTGTTCACGGCCCACGATGCGCTGCCCACCACGCCGGACGGGCGCCCGCCGGTGCACCAAAACAGCATCACGGCCAGCCATTACGCGCTGGACTCGCACGCGGTGCGCAAGCGCGAGCCGGGCCGCGTGCATCTGGACGGTTTTTTCAGTTATCCGACGAAACCTTACACGGTGCCCTATGGCGTGATGGTGCCGCAGAAGGTGGACGGTCTGCTCACGCCCGTGCCTGTTTCCGGCACGCACATCGGTTTCAGCACCTTGCGCATGGAACCGTGCTGGATGGCGCTGGGCCACGCGGCGGGCGTGGCGGCGAGCCTGAGCATCGAGCAAAACGTGGTTCCCCGAAATGTGAACCTGGAACAACTCCAGCGCGTGCTGCTGATGCAAGGCGCGGTGCTGATGTATTATTCGGACGTCGGCCCCAAACATCCGCATTTCGAGGCGCTCCAATACTTCGGCTTGCGCGGGCTGGTTCCGGAGTGGCAGGCGGGCCTCGACAAGCCCGCGACGGAAAAGGATGTGCAACTCTGGATGCGCGTGACGAAGCTGCGGGCGGCGCGTTATGAACCGGGCACGACCACGCGCGGCGAATTCTTGAACGATTTGTACCGGCAAATCCTGTTGCGAAAGTAGCAGGAAGGCGCAGATTAAGGGTGGATTCCTGAAATTGACGATTGTGCCGCGAAACGCCGCTCGCCAGAAAACGGGCAATGCCTGCCAACGCAGGGTGAGTGCGGACGTCGGTTCAGACTAATGTAAAACAGGACGAGAGGAGCGCCGTTGTAGTAACGTCCGGCAGGTTATGGGCGATGCAGTTACAGCACGTTCGTTCCAGCCGCGAAAAATCCTGGTGCCGACGGATTTTTCGGAGGCGTCGCGGTGTGCCTTGCCGTTCGCGGTGTCTTTGGCGCGCCAGTTCCGGGCCTCACTGCTGGTGGCGTATGTGGTGCCCGCCATGTTGCCGGGGGAACTGACGCATCTGGGCATCGTGTTCGAGGAAGTGCGCCTGACGAAACAGGCGGAAGAAGCGCTGCGCCAATGGCGTGAACGGGAACTGCCCGCGGATCTGCCGGTGGAAACGCTCGTGCTGTGCGGCGGACCGCCCCACGAGCTGGCCCGCGCCGCGCAGGATCGGGGTTGCGATCTCATCGTGCTTTCCACCCACGGCTACACCGGCTGGAAACACATCGCGCTGGGCGGCACCGCCGAGCGTGTGGTCCGTTTCGCCCCGTGCCCCGTGCTGGTGGTGCGCGCGGATTCGCCGCCGCCCGCGAACCCAGGCGAGTTCAAGCACCTCCTGCTGCCCACTGATTTCTCCAAGGCCAGCCAGGGCGCGCTGCAACTGGCCGCGGCGTTCACCCGGGAGTTTGGCGCGGACGCCACGTTGCTGCACGTCGTGGAATCACCCAATTATCCAACGTGGGGTTATGTGAATCTGGCCATTCGCGATGAACAACTCACGCGCGAAGCGCTGGAAAGACTCGAAGGAATGCGCGGCCACTTTGACCGGGAAGCCGGCGCGCGGATACTGGTGCGCACCGGCAACGCGCCATACACCATCGCCGAAGTGGCGCGCGAGCAGAAGCAGGATTTGATCCTCATTTCGATGCACGGCCACACCGGCCTGGCGCGCGTGCTGTTGGGCAGCGTCACCGAACGCGTGGTGCGGCTGGCCCCTTGCCCGGTGCTGGTCGGCCACTGGCACGTGTGAACGCTGGATTCGCTTACTTCTTCGTCCCCGTGATCTCGCTGACCAGCTTGAAAAACCCTTTCTTGCGTTCGCTGCTCAGCCCCCAGTTGACCGGCACACTCTGGTAACCTTCGTCAAAGCCCTCGTCCTTCATGCGAAAATCGAAGTAGCCCCAGGACGCGTACTCGCTGGTCGCGGCAACGAAATTGTTCATCGGTTGGTCGAAATCGAAATGGTCGTCCTCGTTGAACAGGATGGGCATGGGCCGGTAACCGGGAACCTGCCGGGCCTGGCGCACCATCTCGGCGATGCGTTTGGGGTCCTTCACGCCGTTGCCGTGCATCAACAGGAAATCCGCGGAGCGCGCCACATTTTCCAGCGGCACCTTGCCCCCGCCATACGAGGTGCTCACGTAAAGCCGGCGCCCGTTGCGCTCGGTCTTCTTCACGCGCTCGATCAGTTCATGCACGCGCTCGGGCTGCAGGATGGCGTGATCGTAGCGCACATTGCACTCGTTGTTGACTTCAACGAGAATGTTGCGGTAGCTGCGGTCGAGAATCCACTTGGTCGCGTTGTCGGTGGCGCGGATGACGGCGGCTTCATCCTTCAACCGCTGGTCCTGGCCGAAATAGAAGTAACCCAGGATGACCACCATGCCGAGGTCATCCGCCCTGTCGAGGATGCGTTCGAGCCGCGCCATGTATTGCGGGCGCAGGTCACCGGTCTCGGTGATGGCGGAATTGTGCCACGGCTGGTCCTTCGAATAGCCCTGTGGCGAGCCGCCTTGCAAATCGATGGTGAAGCACAGCAACCCGTGTTTGCGCCACTCGGGCATGGCGGCGATGAATTCGCGCGTGTTGCGTTCGGCGTCCCATTTCCCGGTGTCCGGATACGCCCAGCGACCGGCCGTTTCCGGGTTCAGGTCGTCGAAAATCCCCTGCACCATGCGGGAGTTGGGCAGCAGGCCCTGGATCTTGTGGCCGCGCCAGGCGCGGCCGGGGAAAGTGGGTTGGCCGTTGATATGGAACTCGTCTTTGACAATCGCCACGGTCGTCTTGCGTTTCGGTTCGGCGCCACTGGCGCCGTGGGTAAGGGCATAGCCGCAGCCGATGCCGATCAACAACCAAAGAAGCAAACGACCCGCGCGGACAGTCCACGAGGATTCAACGGTGGTACGTCGCATAGGGAACCAAAGACAGACTAGCAAACGGCGCGCGGAAGCCAATGGGAAATTATTCACAACCGCGCGGACAGAACAGGCGGCGACGCAAACTCTGCTAAATCTGCAAACTAATGTTTGCAGTGTTTGCGCGTCATCGCCCGCTTCCGCCCTCTTCTGCCCGATAACCGCCGGGTTGGCGCCAACCGAAGCAGCCGGAAAAAATGCATCGACAATGGGCGCCTGTTCCTGCTTTCTTCTGCGCGTTCAATGCCCTGTTCAACCGCTGACGTGTTTTCATGCAGATGTTAGCCGCCGCCGGGCCGGATTACTGGCCGTTTGCCGTGTTGTTTATCAGCGTGGTGCTGATCGTGGTGCTCATCACGGTGCTGCGCGTCCACGCCTTCCTGGCGTTGATCCTCGCGGCGCTGGCGGTGGGGTTGCTGGCGAAAAAACTGCCCGGTGAATACGGCACGCTCGGCGATCCGACCAAGGAGCGCAGCCACTGGCTCCAAGCGGTGGAACTGACGACCGCGGAGTTCGGCACCACCGCGGGCAAGATTGCGGTGGTCATCGGGCTGGCGTCGATCATCGGCATGTGCCTGATGGAAAGCGGCGCGGCAGACAAGGTGGTGCGCGTGTTCCTGAAAATGTTCGGCGAGAAACGCGCCGGGCTCGCGGTGCTCATCAGCACGTACATTGTTTCCATCCCCATTTTCTTCGATACCATTTTCATGCTGTTGGTGCCGCTGGCCAAGGCGATGAGACTGCGCACGGGGAAGGATTATCTCCTGTATATCATGGCGATTTGCGTCGCCGGGGTGATCACTCATTCCATGGTTGCGCCGCATCCGGGCCCGCTGGCGATGGCCGAGGCGCTCAAGGTGGACCTGGGCCTGTCGATCATCTTTGGCCTGGCAACCGGGTTGGTGCCATTGATTGGCGCATGGTTCGTGGCCAAGTGGCTGAACACCCGCATGGAGGTGCCGCTGCGCGAAACCCCCGGCGCTCCGCTGTCCGAACTGGAGAAAATCGTCGCCAAACGCGAAGAGGACCTGCCGCCGTTTTACCTGTCGATTCTGCCGGTCATCCTGCCGGTGATTCTCATCGCGGCGGCCTCGACGTTCGCCGCCATCAAGGACGACAAGGGCAACCTCGTGATGCAACTGGCGTATCCGGCCCTCTATAACGCGGTGGAATTTCTGGGCAACAAGAACATTGCGTTGCTCATCGGAACGATCATCGCCATGGGGTTGCTGGTCCGACAAAAGGGCACGTCCTTCATGGAACTGGGCGAGCTCATCGGCCCGCCGTTGGAAACCGCCGGTGTCATCATTCTCATCACCAGCGCGGGAGGCGCCTTCGGGTTGATGCTCAAGAATGCCGGAGTGGGCGACGCCATCAAGGCGGCCGCCCAAGGGCACGAAATCAATCTCATTTTCCTGTCGTGGCTGGTGGCGCTGGTGATCCGCGTCGCGCAAGGCTCCGCAACCGTCGCCATGCTGACCACCTCCGCAATGATGTATCCGCTGATTTCAAGCGAACCGGGCATTCCTTATCATCCCATCTACATATTTCTGGCGATCGGTTACGGAGCCATCTTTTTGTCGTGGATGAACGACAGCGGATTCTGGGTGGTGAGCCGGCTGAGCGGCTTCACGGAGAAGGAAACGCTCAAGAGCTGGTCGTTCATGCTGTCCGTCATTTCTGTGTTCGGCCTGATTGGCACGCTCATTCTGGCGACAGTCTTCCCTTACAAGCAGTAAGGCGACGGCATTATCGCCGGCAAAGAAACTGGAGATTTACAACCCGAAAGAGCGTTTTAAGCTACGGCCGTAATCCAGCCGCAGGCTGTGTCGTATGGCAGATAATGAGCAGAACGAGGCCGGTCCGGGAATGGGCACACTGGTTTTCGGACGCCACCCGAAGCGCACCGCCGCGCGCATCGCGATCGTTGTCGTGGCCGCAATTCTGTTCTTCGCCTTTGTCCAGCCCATCCGTGTCACCGGCATCAGCATGTTCCCGACCTACAAGGACCGGCAGATCAATTTCGTAAACAAACTTTCCTACCTGCGCAGCCATCCGGAACGCGGAGACGTCGTGGCCGTGCGGGATCCCGGAAGCGGGGTGATCCTCTTGAAACGCGTGATTGGATTGCCCGGTGAGGAAGTGGCCATCGAGCGCGGCATGGTTTATATCAATGGCAAGGAGCTTGACGAAAAGGCCTACGTGAAAGCTCGCCAGCCGTGGACCGAACTCCTGGATCCGCTGCCACCTGAATGTTATTTCGTCATCGGCGACAACCGGTCCATGCCGGTGACGGCCCACACGCACGGCGTTTACCACCGCACCAACATCATTGGCAGAGTGTTGTTTTGAGCCGCGTGCTTCGCCGTCATTGAAGCCCGGAACCGTGCGTGTTAGCGTGGGCGCCGCATCTATGAAGCGCTCCCGTACGATTGCCTTCGTCAACGGCGACGTCATCCTTCCACAAGAGATTCTGATCGACGGCGCGGTGCTGGCGCGCGACGGGCGCATCGTCGCGGTGGAGAAGCGCGGCTTGCTGCCCCTGCCGCGCGGCGTTGAGACCGTGGACGCGCGCGGCGGCTATATCGGCCCCGGTTACGTGGATATCCACGTGCACGGCGGCGCGGGCGCGGATTTCATGGATGGCACGGTGGATGCCGTGCGCACCGCCGTCCGCGCGCACACGGCGCACGGCACGACGACCATTTTCCCGACGACCACGACCGGCTCGCCCGGACAAATCGAAGCCATGCTCGCGGCGTGCAGGAAGGCGCAAGCCACGTGGCGCGCCGCGCATGGCGCGCGTATCGGCGGTGTGCATTTCTACGGCCCGTATTTCGCGGCGGACAAGGTGGGCTGTCATTCGCGCGAGGGCCGTCGCGATCCGCAGCCCAAGGAATATCGCAAAGCCTTCGATGCGGGCGTGATTCGCGTGGCCACGTGCGCGGCGGAACTGCCCGGGGCGGAGGAATTCTATCGCGAGGCCAGCCGGCGCGATTGCCTCGTCACCTGCGGCCACTCGAACGCCAGTTGGGCCGAGATGCAGCGCGCGTTTGATGCCGGCATGCGGCACGTGGACCACTTTTGGTGCGCGATGAGTTCGGTGGCGAGCCTGCGTTCCCGCTTCGGCACGCCGATGCAGGCGAGCATGGAGCAGTTCGTTCTGGCCAACCAGGAAATGAGCACGGAAGTCATCGCCGATGGCTGCCATTTGTCGCCCGAGTTGCTGCGATTCGCCGTCACGATGATCGGCCCGCGCCGTCTCTGCCTGGTGACCGATGCCAACCGGGCACTGGACATGCCGCCGGGCAAATACCGGTTCGGTTCACGAGTGGACGGCGAATGGTTCGAAAGCGACGGCCGCGTGGGATTCGTGCCGGGCACGGGGTCATTGGCCAGTTCGGTCAAAGGCATGGACACGATGGTACGGACGATGGCCGCGCAGACCAACGCAGGCATTGCCGCGGCCGTGCGCATGGCCAGCCTGACGCCTGCCGAACGCACCGGCATGGCTGCCGAGATTGGCAGTCTGGAACCGGGCAAACGGGCCGACGTGCTGGTGCTGGACCGTGACCTGAACGTGAAACAGGTATTCATCGACGGCGAATCCGGAGCGCACGCGTAAGCCGCAAGGTCGTTACACCCTGACTTCCAAGATGGCCTTGTTGCCGGCGCTGGCTTCGACAGATTTGATTTCTTTTGCCTTACCTGTGTCCGGCTCGCTGACGCGCACGGTGTATCTGCCCGCCGCGAAGACATGCGGCTGAAAACTGCCACTCGCGAGGCGCAGCGCATAAACCAGTTCGCCCTTATTGTCGAAGATGTGCACGACCGGGTTCTTTGCGCCAGAGATCTTCAGCGTGGGCAGGTGCGCGGCGGGTTTACGCGCGTAATTGTCGAGCGTGTTGACCACGACGGGCCAGCCGGGGAATTGCGTGCCGGGATGCGTGGGGTCGGCCAGGTAAGGCCAGCATTCAATGGTCACGCGGCGATTTGGTTTGTCGAAACGCACCACGCCCAGACCAGAAGCCTTTTCCTGGACGAACTTGAGCACGTCCGAGTTGTCGGGTTTGACCGCGCCATTTTTCACGGCCAGCACGGTCAACGGATTGCCGAAGTGATCGTGGAAATCGCCGGTGAGTTTGGTGTTGCCGGTCTTGCGATTGCGGTTGGTGCGTTCGGGTTCCCAGAAGCGGACGTAACCGACGTTGACCGCGGGGCCGGCGAAGGCGACGCCCGCATCACGATGTTCATCCACGCCGTAATGCACGACCGCCGGCAGATGCTGGTCGCCGGCGAGATGCACCGCGAACGCCTTGCGAATGACGCGCAGGGCTTCGTTGCGACGCGACTGCGGCCAGCCGTTCGTGTCGTAATCCGCCACCAGCACCTCCTGCCCGCCGTGCGTGGTGGCCATCGCGGTGAAGATGGTTTGCGAAACCACGGCCTTCATGTCCGCGCCGCGCCAGTCGGCGACCCATTCGTTGAGGAATTTCATCTGGCCGGGGCCAAGGAGTTCAAGGCCAGGCAGGTCGGCGGTCTTGGGATCGAAATTCGGGTCCTTCACGTGATCGCCGCGCGGGCTGCCGGTGGGCGGCACCTTGCCTTCGGGGCCGGACTTGTACTGGCGGTCGGCGATGACCGCGAAGCTCACGCGGCCATACGTCAACGGCCCGTAATAATTGGTCGTGCCACGCTTGCAGGGTCGAGCGTCGTAGGGGTCCGGATGATGCGACGTCTGCGTGCGATGCACGACGTTCACCCATTCGACGGGCATATCGTAACCGCCGGCCTCCTGCGTGGTCTTGCGGCCATCGCCGGCTTCACCCCAGAGATTGCCTTGATAGACGTCGTGGTCATCGGGGATGGAAATGCTCGGGCGGTCGCGCATGAGTTCGCGCCACGTCCAGCCGTGGACATACCATTTGCGCAGGTAATCAATCATCGCCTTGTCGAGCGGCGCGCGCTGCACACCGTAGCCGGCGGTGGACTCGTAGAACTGGTCGCCGGTGAACGCGAGAAAATCGGGTTTCAACTTCGCCATGTTGGCGACGAGCAGGTGATTGGGGAACGCCGAGTGAATGTTGCACGACACGTCGCCAACCGTCAGCACCGGCTGATCCACAGGATCGCGGCGGATGGTGCCGGTCCAATAGGCATCCTCGGACTGGCCGTCCTTGAACTTCTGCGCATAGACAACGCGATATTCGTGGTCGGCCTTGTCGTCCCATTTCTCCGCGCGAAAGGTGACGGTGCGTGCGTCCGGATGAATCTTTTCCTCGGCCACTTTTGACCATGATTTGCCCTTGCGAACCTCGAGGCGGGCGGTCTGCGATTCCTGCGTGCCGATGGGCGGCATTTGCGCGGTCAGCTTGAGCACGCCGCCGCTGAGGGTGTATTGCGTGAACAGAATGGGGCCGAACGCGTGGTCCGCGTGCGCTTGGAGCTTCGTGCCTTCCACGCGCCAGTCGGTGAACCAGAATTCGCCCACGCCGGGGTTGGCCGCGCCATCGGCGGCCTTGGCCTTCGCCTTGCCTTTGCCGCCGCCCGCGCCCTGGGGCGCGCCGAAATTGGCGGCCAGCGCGAGATTGCCGGCCAGTTGCGCGGCGGGGACATTGTCGCGCGTCACCTGGCCGAGTTGCTTGCCGACGGCGTCGTGCGCGGACAAGTTAACCCGATAGCCGGTGCCCACCGGTTCGGCCGTGAGGCGCAACTCGATTTCCTTGCCGCTGACATCAATCGTGCCGGGTTTGGCTGCCGCGGGGTCGCCGAGGAATAACCGCCCGTCGCCCGTGACGCCCGCATCCAGGCCGCGACCGTAAAGCACGCTGTTCCGATATTCTTTCAGGGGCCCGCTGACGCCGACCGAAAAGCCTGCCGAGCCTTTGCCCTTGAGCGCGCCGTCGCCGCGGCCCAGTCGCACGCTCATGCGCAAATTGCCGGGCGCGACGGCCAGTTGATGCGTGAGCAGGTGCACGTTGCGCCCGGGCGCGGCGTTGACGCATTCGGCACGGCCATTGGCCACGCGCCAGTCCTGCAACGGATTGGCCCAATACTCCGGCCCGAGCCACACCCGGTCGAAATTGCGTTGCCACTGGCTGCGAAATGCCCCCGGCGCATCGGCCGCCAGACTGCTCCAGGCCGGTTTCAACGTGGTGAGCGCCACCGCGCCGGCGGCGAGCGAACTGGAATGGGCAATGAAATTACGGCGATTCAATTTACGCGGGGACTTCATGGGAAAATCATTAAGGCAAACAACGCGGCCACGAAAGAATTTTGTCCATATCAGAGGTGAAATAGACGGCGCGGCGCGCCAAAAGGTGACGAGCGAGGGAGCAAATGAGTTGCATGGGTTAAATTAGATGGCGCATCAATCCGTTTCGCCCCAGACCCTGGGGGCTTTGAAGCCTTCGGGGGTGGGGTGGATGAGCGGTTTGGCGGCCTGGCGGGCCAGTTCGTCGTAGCGGGCGCGCAGTTCCTTCACCTTGGCCGGGTTTTGCGCGGCCAGATTGCTTTTCTCGTATGGGTCCGAGGCGAGGTTGAACAATTCGACCTGGTCGCCGGACGGCTCAGCGGATTGTTTGCCCTTCTTCCTGCCATCGACATCGCCGGAATCACGGCGGTGCCCGTTGACGACGAGTTTCCAATCGCCGATGCGCAATGCCCCCAGGTCCGGCGCGATATTGTGCACGACTTCCTTGCGCGGCGACGCTTTGCCTTCGGCGATGACGGGCCACATATTGAAGCCGTCGAGCGGATGCTTTTGTTTCAGCGAAACTCCGGCAAGGGTGAGCAGCGTGGGATACCAATCCACCATGTGCATGGGCGCGTTGACGACGGCGCCGGGCTTGATGCGGCCGTCCCAGGTGGCAAACGCCGGCACGCGCGTGCCACCCTCATAGACGGTGCCTTTGCCCGCGCGCAACGGGCCGTTGTCGGCCGCCGTGCCGGGCGCCACGCCGCCGTTGTCGCTGGAGAAAATGAAGAGCGTGTTGCCGCGAAGTCCGCGCTTCTCGACAGCGGCGACAATCTTGCCAACGGCTTCATCGAGCGCGACAACCATGCCGCAGAAATTGCGGCGCGTGGGTTTTTCGCTGGCGTACGGCTTCGTGTATTCCTCGGGCACCTGATAGGGCGCGTGCGGGGCATTGAACGGCACATAGAGGAACAATGGGCGCGACGTGTCGTGCTTCTCAATGATGCCGACCGCTTCGCGCGCGAGCAGATGCGTGGTGTAACCTTCCTCGCGCAGCCCCTTGTCGTGGCGATGCCAGTCCAGGCCACCGTCGCGCTCGTGCGTGAAGTAATCGATGGCGCCGTTGAAGTGGCCGTATTGATGATCGAAGCCGCGGCGCGTGGGCAGGTAATCCGGTTTGACGTGGCCGAGATGCCACTTGCCGGTGATGGCAGTGAAATAGCCCGCCTCCTTGAGCGCCTGTGGAAGCGTGCGCTCATCCAGCGGCAGGCCGTAATCCATGGACGGCTTCACCACGCCCACCTGCAGTCCATGGCGCAGCGGGTAACGACCGGACATCAGTGCCGCGCGCGTCGGCGAGCAGAGCGGTTGGACGTAATGGAATTCGAGTTTGGCGCCGGCGGCGGCGAGTTTGTCGAGATGGGGCGTTTTGATCTTGCCGCCATGATAACCCACGTCCGCCCAGCCGAGGTCATCGGCGAGCAGAAAGATGATGTTGGGGCGCGGCGGTCTGGCATCGGCTGCGCGGGTGGTCATCGCGCAACCGAGCCACGCGCAAAGGAGGAGCAAGGCGTGACGGCGCATAAATAAAACGGGTTGGATGCAGTCGAGTATGGGACAGGCGAAGGCGCGGCTCAAGAGTGGATGCGGGGCAAATGCAGCAGTTCGGAGTTCAAAGTTCAAAGGTTCGTTACCTCGGCTGCTACCAATATTTTGATAGGTGGCAGATGTGGATTTACGTGGATGGAGGTGGACGGTGGTGGACGCCCCCCGGAGGGGGAAGCTCCCAATTC
>JBFMBT010000154.1:0-15342 GCA_040754875.1 Verrucomicrobiota bacterium
TATGAGGAAACCTTTGATGGAACCCTCAACCCCAAGTTTTGGGAGATTCGCCAGAGCAGTACCTGGGTGGTGAAGGACGGCGTTCTGACGGGCAGCCAATCATCCAAGGAGTTTCAGGAAAAGATGATCGCGAAAGGCGACAAGGCGCACGCCGGGTTCAAGCCCGTGATCTGGCTCAGGCAGGTGCCGGAGAATTTTGTCTGCGCGATGCGCGTGCGCTACGATGGGAAGGCCTATCAACGCGGCTTTCCGCTGCTGGACGTCGGCCACCATATTCACACGATCACGTTCAGCGAGAAGGCGACCGCGTTGACGATCAAGAAAAACGTGGAGACGCTCCCGGTTCAGCAGCCGCTCTTTTCGCTGAACCAATGGCACGACGTCGTCATCGAATTGAAGAAGGGCACGCTCCTCCTGAAGATCGACGGCAAGAAGCATATCTTCCAAAGCGTGAACATCGACATGGCCGGCCAGGCGCAGATTGATTTCAAAGGGATCGATTTCGGGACGTGCCAGATCGACCATATCAAATTGTGGGAGGGGCGATAAATACGTGCGGGCGATGTTGGGCTAAGCAGCAGCTTTGCTCTACCGGTGATGTGGCGGGGCCAGTCGTTTGCGGCGGGGGAAACTCCTGGCAAGCCGGATGAGTTGGGCCACTTTGCGGATCTTTTCCGCAAACGGTTCGCGAGCAAGTTTCTGTCGCATTTCGGTTTTCATGGACTCGGCAGCTTCAAGTTATGCCGGCGCAGGATATTTTCCAAGCGGCTTTGATCGAGATCAGCCTGCTGGAGCAATTGCTCGATGCGTGCCTTGTCCTTGGCTCGGCCGACGCTGGCGGCGATTGCCACGATGTGTTCGGCGCGAAAAACCTTGGCAGGCACGCCTTCGTAATCGATGCGCTCCGCCTCGCGTACGGCTTCCTCGGTCAGCCCGCTGGCGGCCAAAAATTGCACGGGAAAACCCCGCAGGAGCAAATGTTCGCGCTCGACGTGCCAGCCTGTCGATTTCAGACGTGTGTAAATGGCGGGAATGCCGGCGGTGAGGCTTTTGTCCTTCGGGATAAAGAAAATGTCCGCGTCGTAGGTCGTAAACGGTTCGACGTAGTAAATCGCAGCGAGTGCGCCGCCAAGCGCCCAATCCTCCATCAAACCTGCCGCAGCCAAGTCATTGGCCGCGCGCAGGATATCGGCCAACGGCAAACTGTCGGATGGCTTGTTCGTCGCCACGACGGATGAATAGCAGACTTAAGGCGTGTCGTAAACTCTCGCCTTCCGCCGGTAGTGGTACGCGAAACTGTACCACTACCCTTCCGCCACCTTTCGGTGGCCATTCCACGCCGGTGAGTTCCTTGGGCAATTGCTTCGGGTCAACCGGATAAATGAGCGACAGGTCGGGTTTGGTTTTCACGCGCTTGATGAGATGGTAACCTTGGATGGGTTTCATAAATTAATGGAGCAAAGCGGACGCGCCACCAATCCGGCGCACACCAATTTTTGCGGACCTATTTGACATTTCTGCGTGCAAGCAGTTTTCGCCGTGGCGCAACCGATGGCGAATGGTTCAAGCGGGGGACCACCGATTTGCCAAAGAGCGGGCGGTTTCGATGCGCTTTAGCAATTCCTCCGAGCCGATTTCCTCGCGGATCAGTTGCGACAGTGAGGCAAGCGCGGCAATGTCTTTACGGTATTGTTCGCAGCGGCGTTGGTAGCTGCGCCGATTCTTCGTGCAGACCAAGGTTTGCGGCGAGCCTTTGCGCTCGGTCATGTGCGTCATGTCCAGATCGTGTTTTTCGATCATCTGGTGCAAATGCTGGCGGCGATCCTGACGCACACGGAAGCGCGCGACCTGCGCTTCGGGATCGAGCGTGAATTTCTGCAGCTCGCGGCAATCCGCGCACGAACAGGAAAGTTTCACGTCCTGCCGCCAGTCTCTCGGAGCCTCCGGCGGACGACTGCTTCGCTGGAGCAAATACGTCGCGCTGTGCGCCCAGAGATTCACAGCCGCACCGTCCCACGCGCGAAGCGACGCAAGCGCCGGAACGAGAACTGTCACTGGATCGAACACCGTTGGTCGCGCCGCGAACGCCTCGACGGCGGCGGCGCGCAACGCCAGCGCCTCCAAGTCGGCCAGCGCGTTCAACAGGTTCGCCACGAGCGCGTGATCTACCGGACGCGCCTTGTCCGCGATTCGCCAGTCCACCCATTGATCGCGCCTCTGCCTGCCGATTTCTCCCAACTTGCCGACGATGCCTTCGCCGATTCGACGCAACGCGCTTCGCCATTCTGCTTGGCCTTTCGCTTCGTTTGACGCCGCAAACGCGCAAAGCAGGTCCACACAGTGCCCGTGCAGGTGCTGCATGTGCCGGCAAACCAGGTTCGCGTAAAGTTCACCGCTCTGCTTCGCGCCCAGCGCCGTGGCGCAGGCGACCAACGCGGCGTTGTCGCTCCCGTCGTATTCGCGCAGCACAACGTCCGCGACGAACTTCGCCAGCAGCGTCGTATCGCCCAATCGCGCAAGCAGCGTCAACATGCCATCGCGCTTGTCTGGCCGGGCGCTTTGCCGCCAGCCAAGCTCCGGCGCGGCCTTCCAAGCGTTTACCATCTGGCGGGCCAGCGCCACAGCGTCTTTGTGCGCGGACCGAGGCGCGTTTTCGGCGCCGCACGCCTCAATTCTTTCCTTCAACAGAGGCAAGGCTGCGACCACGCCAGCCTGCAACAAGACTTCCGCGTAGCGATCCCGTCGCCAGAGCACCAGCGCGGCGCGATGATAGGAACGCTCGAAACTCGCTCCTTCGTTGCCGCTGGCCTCCATCAATCGCTGCGCGTCTGGCTTTTCATCGTCAAGCGCTCCGTCGGGAAGCAATTCGCCGGGCTCAAGCGGAATCTCGCCGAACTCGACGGATTGATCGTGTAAATTGCGCCACTGGCTGACGTAATGCCTCCAGTCGCAGACCTCGATGATCTCAAAATTGTCGCTGCTCGTGTCTCCAGTCTCCTCGTCCTCCTCGTCGTCGTCCCGATACCGTCTCCAACGTCGTGGACGATATTCGTAATAAGTCGGATTCGCCGAACCCGATTCCTCGATGTGAACGATACCCAGGTGCGCGGCGCAGCCCGCGCGTTCGGCGGCCTGAACGAGGAGTCTTATCCGTGCCGCATCGACCGATTTCAAGCCGGCGAACGTTAAGCCATCCGGGCTGTATTGATGTTCGAGCAGCCATGCGATTTTCGCCGGCGCACCCGGCCTGCTAAAATGCGTTTCGAGCAACTTCACGGCCGCCGTCATCTGCCTTCGATAATCGGGCGCTTCGAGCGTCTGGTCTTTGGTCCTGGTGTCACGCTGTTGAATGAGATTATAGACGAGGCACAAACGATTGCCTTCTGTGATGGGGCGCACCTCATGCTCACAGTCCGCGTAAAAAGCGGCAAACTTCACCTCCGAAGTTTCTTCCCCGCTCATGTCCACCGTCGCCTCGCGCCCGGCGTGGCGGATCACCAGTTCGCCGCCGCGGTGCGCCGACGGCAACACGATCACAAGCGTGCCGAACATCCCTTCGGCCTTTTCCGTGTCGCGATGCACGAGGAAAAATCCGCCAGTGTCATACACCAGCAACTTGTAAAGCTCCGCGCTCACCGACATGCCCTCGCAGCCCAGGCCGGCGACGACCTGCTTGAGGATGCCGTCGAAATTCGCCGCCCACGATTTGCTTCCGATGCGGACCCTTTCCGGCGGCAACTGCCACACCTTGCGTACGGACTCATCCAGAATGGTTTGTTCGCCCCGGCCGTAAGGCGCACGCGTCGCGTGCTGAACGAGTTGCTGAATCTGCGTGTCCGGCACGGGAAACGACAGCGTGCCGACGTCGTCCACCTCCACCTTCGGTATTGGAATCTCCGCCGAGCCGCTCACGAAAAAATCGCCCGGACGATCGACGCTTTCGAGCAACTCTTCCAAAGGCTGCAAGTCCTGGTTGTATTCAATGCGAATCGAATCGTCGGCCATGACGCAAACAATACACAGCGGGCTGGCCGCAAAACAAGCGCCGGCTCGACGGCACGTGGTTTGCTTGCGTGCCAAAACCAGCAAGCTGGTGGTATGTCAGGCGCGCCGAAAAGGCTGCAAATTGATTTCGAGGAAATGTTGCTTGCGCTTGAGGGTTTCCCCAGCGAAGAGATTGAACATTACCTCGACACCGAAACTGGCGAAATCATCCCGCTGCACGACGATTTCGATGACATAGCGGAAATTCGCGGGCGCATTGACGCCGATCCGGGCGAGCGATACCGCTTCATTGAGCCGCTGGAATCACACGAAAGCTTTCGCATCATGGAAGACTTTGCGGCATCGCTTCCAGAGTCACCCGTGAAGGCACGGCTCTTCGACTCGCTCTCACGCAACAAGCCTTTCCGCCGCTTCAAGGACATCGTGCATTCGGACCTCGCCTTGCGCGATCAATGGTTCGTCTTCCGCGACGATGCGCTCGCGCGATACGCGCGAGGCTGGCTGGAATCCATCGGCATCGAAGCCGATTTGCAACGCCGTCAGAAGTGAGCCGTGCGCGAGGTTTGCGCCCGGGGCGCGCAGCTCTGCCCTAAGGCGTCGCATAACCGAAGCGCTGTCACTTCGCTGTCTCGAAACGCGAACTGATTCGCTTCAAAAACTCGGTCGCCGCGCGGCCGGGCGGACGTTGCTTCGGCCAGACGGCGACGATTTTCCGCTCCGGCCGCGGCGCCTGGAGCGACCGATACGCGGGCACTTCGCGCTCTTTCCGCGCGGCCATGGCGGGAATCAGCGCAATGCCCAACCCGGCGCAAACCAGCGCCTGAATGGTTTCGAGTTGCGCGCTGCGAAAGCTGATTTGTGGCGTCACCTCGCGTTGGCCGCAGAAGGCCAGCACCTGGTCGCCGAGGCAATGCCCCTCTTTCATGACAATCAAACGCTCGCATCCGAGGTCCGCCGCCTTCACGGCGCGCTTGCGCGTCAGCGGATGGCCCGGGGGCAGGGCGAGCAGCAATTCTTCCGCAAACAACTCGCGCACCTCCAGGCGCTCGTCGCGAATCGGCTGGCTGACGATAGCCAGATCAATTTCATAGGCCAGCGCAAGCTTGAGCAGCCGTGCGGTAGTATCTTCCTGCACCACAATTTCCACACCGGGATAGCTTTCCGTGAAGGCCGCCATGGCGCCCGGCAGCAGGTAGGGGGCGATGGTCGGCAGCACGCCGACCGTTACCGTGCCGCGCAGCAGGGTCTTGGCATCGGTTGCTTCGCGCTTCGCGGCGTCCACTTCGTCGAGAATCTTGACGGCGCGGCGCAGGAAGGCTTCTCCGTGAGGCGTCAACCGGGCCTCGCGCTTCATTCGGTCAAACAGCCGCTCGCCGAGTTCTTCCTCCAGTTTCTGAATCTGCTGGCTCAGGGACGGCTGCGAAACGTGGCATTGCTCGGCGGCGCGGGAAAAATTCCCCATCCGCGCCACGGCCACGACATAGCGAAGCTGATGCATTTCCATAGGCAACGCCTATGATGACCCAAGGAAACAAGTATTTCAACAATCGCTCCGTGAGTGGTCAAATTGGGAGAACGTCGATACAGTAATGATCGAAACCGATTTACTGAATTCACTTTAACCTGAAATCGCAAAACATATGTCAACCGAAGCCAAATGCCCGTTTCACCACGCTGCCGGCAGCGGCACCACGAACCACGACTGGTGGCCGAACCAGTTGAAGCTCGAACTTTTGCACCAGCATTCCTCCAAATCCAATCCGATGGGCGGGAACTTTGACTATGCCAAAGAGTTCAAAAGCCTCGACTTTGCGGCGTTGAAGAAGGACCTCGCGGCCCTCATGACCGACTCGCAGGATTGGTGGCCGGCGGATTTCGGCCATTACGGGCCGTTGTTCATCCGCATGGCGTGGCACGCCGCCGGCACCTACCGCACCGGTGACGGCCGCGGTGGCGGCGGCCGGGGACAGCAACGCTTCGCGCCGCTCAACAGTTGGCCGGACAACGCCAGCCTCGACAAGGCGCGACGGCTTCTCTGGCCGATCAAGCAGAAGTATGGTCGCAAGATTTCCTGGGCCGACTTGATGATCCTTGCGGGGAATGTCGCACTGGAAACGATGGGTTTCAAAACGTTCGGCTTCGGAGGCGGGCGCGAAGATGTCTGGGAGCCCGACCAGGATGTTTATTGGGGCGCCGAGACGACCTGGCTGGGCGACAAACGCTACTCCGGCGAGCGGGACCTTGAGAACCCGCTCGCTGCCGTGCAGATGGGTTTGATTTACGTCAACCCGGAAGGCCCGAACGGCAACCCGGACCCGATCGCCGCCGCGCGCGATATCCGTGAAACCTTCGCCCGCATGGCAATGAACGACGAGGAGACAGTGGCGCTGATCGCCGGCGGCCACTCCTTCGGCAAGACGCACGGCGCCGGTCCCGCATCCCACGTGGGTCGTGAACCCGAGGGCGCTGGCCTCGAAGAACAGGGGCTCGGCTGGAAGAGCCGCTTCGGTGCCGGCAAAGGCGGCGACGCGATCACCAGCGGCTTGGAAGTCACCTGGACCACCACGCCCACGAAGTGGAGCACCAACTTCCTCGAGAATCTGTTCCGCTACGAATGGGAGTTGACGAAAAGTCCGGCCGGCGCGAATCAGTGGGTCGCCAAGGGCGCGGAAGCAACGATTCCAGACGCGCACGATCCATCGAAGAAACGTTTGCCGACCATGCTGACCACGGACCTCTCGCTGCGTTTCGACCCTGTCTATGAGAAGATCTCGCGGCGCTTCTTGGAGCATCCCGATCAGTTCGCCGACGCGTTCGCCCGGGCGTGGTTCAAGCTGACCCACCGCGACATGGGTCCGCGCGCGCGTTATCTCGGGCCGGAGGTTCCTGCGGAAGAACTCATCTGGCAGGATCCCATCCCGGCGGTGAACCACAAATTGATTGGCGAGAAGGACATTGCTTCCCTCAAGGGAAAGATCCTGGCTTCGGGTCTGTCCATTTCACAACTGGTTTCCACCGCTTGGGCGTCGGCGTCCACCTTCCGTGGCTCCGACAAGCGTGGCGGCGCGAACGGCGCGCGCATCGGCCTGGCGCCGCAGAAGGATTGGGAAGTCAACCAGCCGAAACAACTGGCCAAGGCGCTGAAGACGCTCGCGGCCATCCAGGGCGAGTTCAACAAAACGGCCAAAGGCGGCAAGAAAGTCTCGCTGGCCGACCTGATCGTCCTGGGCGGTTGCGCCGGCATCGAACAGGCGGCAAAGAACGCCGGCCACACCGTCAAGGTGCCGTTCACGCCGGGACGCATGGACGCGTCGCAGAAGCAGACCGATGCGGCCTCCTTCGATGTGCTCGAACCCATCGCCGACGGCTTCCGCAATTACCTCAAGGGCAAATACACCATACCGGCCGAGGCGCTGCTGATCGACAAGGCGCAATTGCTGACCCTGACCGCGCCCGAGATGACCGTGCTCGTGGGCGGCATGCGCGTCCTGAAGACCAACTTCGGAGGGACGTCGCACGGCGTGTTCACCAGCCGGCCGGAGGCGCTCACCAACGACTTCTTCGTGAACCTGCTCGACATGGGCACGGAGTGGAAGCCCGTCTCGAAGGAAGCGGACCAGTTCGAAGGCCGTGACCGCAAGACCGGCGAACTCAGGTGGACTGGCTCGCGGGTCGATCTGGTCTTTGGTTCCAACTCCCAGCTCCGCGCCCTCGCAGAAGTCTATGGCAGTTCGGATGCGGAGAAGAAGTTCGTCCGCGACTTCATCGCGGCTTGGGACAAGGTGATGAACCTGGATCGATTCGAGTTGGTGCAAAGGTGATTCTCATCTAATCCTCGGCATTCGTCGGAAGCGTCTCGCCGTACAGTCGGAAGTAGAGTTGGCGTTTGACTTCATTTGGTGAGAGGTCTTTAGCCAGAGACGCAAGCACCATGCGGCGCGCCGCGTCGAACATATCCGAGCCCATTCGAAAACGTTCAGCACCGGTTTTCGCCATCAACCGGGCGTGCACCATCCCGGCTATTTCGGGCGAGGTATCGTTCATGGTTTGCACTCCTTCCATAGGATATGCAGTCCCAGTTCCTTCGTCCAGCGCTCGATGTAATCGTTGTCAAAACCCGTGCTGACGAGGTTCTTCACGTCTCGAAGCTGGAATTCGGAATGAGAATCTTTGGCCCAATACAGTTTGGAAATAATAAGATCCTCCTTGCTCACAATCCACGTCGAAAAATCCTCGATAATTATTCTTTGGCGGCGTTCGAACTCCGCTCGGCGATATGCGCTGCTCTTGCGGACGATGCAGTCCACTTTGATGACGCTCTCCTGATGGATCAGATTGAAGAGTGATTCGCGCACGATGGAACTGCTGACTGCTTCGCTGGAAACGTAGTAATCGGGCGTAAACAGGCGAACAACCTTATCCGTGTCCTGCGGGGTAAGTGCGACGACGACGTCAATGTCGCGCGTCATACGCGGCTGGGCGTAATAGTTCATTGCCATCGAACCGGTGAGCATGTAGGCAAGATTTCCCTTCTCCAGCCGAACCGACACGTCACGGACAATATCCAGTTCGTTTTGCATACCCTTCCAGACAGCCTGAATTTAGCATTCACGCCTTCGCTTTAACACCGCTGTTGGGCTGAACGGTCCAATCCCTCCAGGATTCCTACACGCCGCTGGCTTTCATCTGCGTCAGTTGCTTCGTGGCGATGCCGATGGGGCGGTCCAATGGGATGCCCGCACAATCGAGCAGCGTGGTGAGCAAGTCGCCCTGGTTGCCTTGAATATCGGGAAGAAACCGGCCTGTGTTGATCGACCCGCCACCGCGTCCGGCAACAATGAACGGCAGGTTTGCCCGCGTGTGCTTGTTCCCGTCCTCCAGGCCCGAGCCCCACATCATGATGCAATTGTCGAGCAACGTGCCGTCGCCTTCGCGCAGGCCGTGCATCTTCTTCACCATGTAGGCGAACTGCGCGATGTTGAACGCGGTGATCGCGGCGACCTTTCCAACCTTGGGTTGCTCGTTGTTGTGATGCGTTTGGGAGTGATGCGTGTCCGAGAATCCAAGTTCCGGATAGGAAACGCCGTTGGGTGTGGAGCCAATGTAGGTGCTGACGCGCGTGATGTCGGTCTGGAACGCGAGCACGTTGAGGTCGCACATCACCTGCATGTACTCGCTGCGTTTGTCGCCTTCGGGAATCTTGACTTCGATGGGCGGAGAGTCAGATGCGTTGCGTTTGCTCGTGCTGACGCCGGCCTTCTCGAGGGCCGCTTCTTTCTGGCGATATTCGATGGCGGCGATGCGGCGTTCGACACTGCGCACGCTGTCGAGATATTCGTCCAGCTTGTGTTGATCGGTCTGGGGCAACGTCCGGCGCAAATCCTTGGCGCCTCCCAGCACGAGGTCCAGCATGCTTCGGTCCAGCGCTTCCCTCCGGGCGGCTTCCGCGGATTTGCTCCCGAGTCCGGTCTTGTTGAAGAGGCGGTTCAAGACGCTGCGCGGATTGGTCTCGGCGGGCACCGCCTGCGTGGGCGAGCGAAAACTGCAATGCGAATAATATCCCTCGTTCAGCCCTTCCTGGTTCTCCTTGTGCGTCTGGGGCATCGTGGCCAGTTCCAACGACGGCAACGACGTGAGATGCCCCACGTAATTGGCGGCAATCTGGTCGGCGGAAATCGCAATATTAATTTCACTGCGCCGGTTCGCATCCGGCAGGATCGCCGTGAGCCAGGTCGATAATTCGAGCGCATGCGGCGCGCTGTTGAACGGAGAAATCGGGACGCCCGAGATCCCCTTGATCATCAGGCATTCGCTGAGCACGGGACGCAACGATTCCAAAGCCGGCGGCGGCGCCGACAGAAAACTCGCCGCATCTTTGGGCCAGAATTCGTCCATGATGACGCCGTGGGGCATGTACATGAATCCAATGCGCACCGGCGCTTTGTAAGGTTTGCCCTTGAGCGATTCCGCCCAACTCATCGATTCCAGCAGCGGCAGCGCGAGGGTGGCGCCGATTCCTTTCAGGCAGGTGCGACGATTGATGTTTGTGCTCATGAGAGGTGGTGGCTAGTTTTTGACCCGGCGCTGTGTGAACGGATAACTCATGACTATCTCGGTTATCAAAGTCTGCATCCGATAGCCGTCTTTGGCAATATTATCCATCAGGTGATCGACCACGATTTCGTCGTAACCCTCCAGTTGGCGGCAGAGCGCATAGGCCAGCAGTTTCTCGGTCAGGTTGCGGGCAAGGTCAGCCTTCCGCCCGGCGATGATGGCTTTCAATTCTTTGGGCGTGGCAAAGCGTTCGCCACTCGGAAGCACGCCCGCTGAGTCAATCGCCCCGCCGGAATCGTCCCGGTCCCGCCAGCGTCCGATGGCATCAAAGTTCTCCAGGCCAAAGCCGATGGGATCGAGGATTTTGTGGCAATTGGCGCACGTCGCGTTTGCCTGGTGCAACTCGGTGCGCTGACGCAGCGTGAGCGTCGCGACTGTCTTCTGGTCCTGTTTTTCCAGGGATGGAACGTCTGGTGGCGGCGGTGGCACATGTTCCCCCAGCACTTGTTCAAGCACCCACACGCCCCGATTCACGGCGCTGGTGCGGTTGGGGAAAGAGGTCGTTGCCAGGATGCCCGGCATTCCCAGGATCCCGCCGCGATTGCCATCGGTCAGCTTCACCTTGCGAAACTTCGGGCCGGTGACGGATTTCTCCAATCCGTAAATCGTCGCCAGCGTCTCGTTGAGGAACGTGTAGTCGCTATCCACAAAACTGACGACACTGCGGTTTTCCCGCACGATGCTCTCGAAGAACAGGCGCGCCTCGTCATACATCGCCGCGCGCAGTTCGGCGGTCATCTGCGGGAACTTGTCGGTGTCGAAGGCTTTGGTATCCAGTTCTTCCACGCCCAGCCACTGCGCGCCAAAGCCATCGAACAACGCCCGCGAACGAGAATCTTCCAGGAGCCGTTTCACCTGCGCCTTCAGCACCGCCGGTTCGTGGAGCTTCCCGGCATCGGCCAGGGCGGACAGTTCCGCGTCAGGCATGGTCGCCCACACCAGGTACGACAGGCGCGACGCCAGTTGATAATCATCCAGGGGGACAATATTGCGGCCCGGTTCCGCTTCGCCGGCCGGAGTGATGAAGAGGAACTGCGGCGAAACGAGAATGGCCTTGAGCATCAGGCGCAGGGACGCCGTGTAGCTCAGCTTGTTGGTGCGCGCCAGATCGAACACCCGCATCAGCACATCCACTTCCGCCTCCGAGGGCGGGCGGCGATAGGCGCTTCGTGCCAGTGACTGCGCCACCTTCCTTGCCGCGGGACGCATGTCCGAATTGCGTCTTGGGGTCTTGCCGAACAGACGCTTTTGCACCGCGGTCGGCGGCTTGCCTTCCGGCGCCAGGATTTGGTCCAGCACTTCATTGGCGATGCCGAGATACTGCTCCGACTGCAGGGGCGACAGCGTATTCAAATAACCCGCGCCGGACACTTCATCCGGCAACTCATCCGCCACCGATGGATCCACACCGAAGAGATCGTTTAGCGTGTTGCCATACTCCACCTTCGTCAGGCGGCGCATCTCGAATGTCCCGGGATCTTTCGGACTGAGATATTTGACCTGCGTGACCCAGTCCAGGAACATCTGACGTTCCTTGTCCGTTGGCAGCTTGTTTGCGTCCTCCGGCGGCATGTCATGCGTCTTCACATTGGCAAACGCCTGCTTCCACCGTTTGGTGGAGGCAATGTCGCCGGGGTTCTTGAGCGCCGCCTCGAAGTTGATCCCCGCCTTCGACCGCCGGTTCCCGTGGCACTGCACGCAGTAGTTTTTGATGAAAGGAGTGACACTCTCCTTGAATGTCTTCTTGGCACTTTCCTGCCGCGCGGCGAAATCCGCATCGCTCACCAGCTCCGCCTGGCAGGGCAGAGTCAATGCCGCGAAGCCCAAAAGGGCCACGGTCATCACGCCACTGTTGAAAGTTCCGAACATTCGCATGAATAGATGGGAACAATATCACGAATATTCATCCTTTGCTCAAATGGAATCGCTGACCGTTTTGGTTGGTCCTCGCACTCTCCCGATGTGCAAGTGTGGCGAGGATAGCGTCCAGTACTTGGTCCAAGTGCTTGCCCGCATCTTCGGCCAGAAAGCGCAGCACCAAATACCCGTGTTGTTGCAACAATGCATCTTTTTGCTTCGGGGAGCGCGTCAGCCATAGAGTCTGCGTCCGCGGGTTAAGATGAGATTTTCGAGCGAGGTTTTGCGTTCCTTGACGCAATCCACTTCCTGCCGCGTCTCGACCAACACATCCTTGGGCATTCGCAGTCCGCGCAGGCAACGATGCGCGCGCTGCGAACGGCGGATGGGCGTCTCATCGCTGTGGGGCACGACGACGAGCAGATCAACATCGCTGTCATCGTGTGGATTGCCCCAGGCGTGCGAGCCGTAAAGCCAGACTTGCTCGGGCTGAAATTCCGCCACGAGCCGTTGCGTGGCGATTTCAAGCAGGTTCTCGTCGAGCGCTTTCATGGTTTCAATTTAGCAAACTTCAAATACGAAAGAAAGTCTCGGCTGCAAGCGTCGGCGCGTCGCCGAACACAGCAGGCGAGTCGCTTGTGCTAACCATTCGCGTAAATTTCGCTGCCTTTCTCGACGAATTCGCGGGATTTTTCTTCCATTCCCTTCTTCAACGCCTCGTCTTCGGCTAGGCCCTGTTCGGCGGCGTATTTCCGCACATCTTCCGTAATCTTCATCGAGCAGAAGTGGGGACCGCACATGGAGCAGAAGTGCGCGGTCTTCGCGCCGTCCTGCGGCAGCGTCTCGTCGTGGAATTCGCGGGCGGTGACAGGGTCGAGGCTGAGGTTGAATTGGTCTTCCCAGCGGAATTCAAAGCGCGCCTTGCTCAACGCGTTGTCGCGGTATTGCGCGCCGGGATGGCCTTTGGCCAGATCGGCGGCGTGGGCGGCGATTTTGTAGGCGATGACGCCGTCTTTCACATCCTTCTTGTTCGGCAGGCCGAGGTGTTCCTTGGGTGTGACGTAGCACAGCATGGCGCAACCGTACCAGCCAATCATCGCCGCGCCGATGCCGCTGGTGATGTGGTCGTAGCCGGGGGCGATGTCGGTGGTGAGGGGGCCGAGCGTGTAGAAGGGGGCTTCGTGGCACCACTCGAGTTGTTTGTGCATGTTTTCCTCGATGAGGTGCATGGGGACGTGGCCGGGGCCTTCGTTCATCACTTGCACGCCCTTCGCCCAGGCGCGTTCGGTGAGTTCGCCTTGCACCTTGAGCTCGGCGAATTGCGCCTGGTCGTTGGCGTCGGCAATCGAGCCGGGGCGCAGGCCGTCGCCGATGCTGAAGCTGACGTCGTAGGCGGCCATGATGTCGCAGATGTCGTCCCAATGCGTGTAGAGGAAACTTTCCTTGTGATGCGCGAGGCACCACTTGGCCATGATGCTGCCGCCGCGCGAGACGATGCCGGTCATGCGGCTGGCGGTGAGCGGGATGAAACGCAAGAGGACGCCCGCGTGCACAGTGAAGTAATCGACGCCTTGCTCGGCCTGCTCGATGAGGGTGTCGCGGTAAATCTCCCAGGTGAGGTCCTCGGCTTTGCCGCCGACTTTTTCGAGTGCCTGGTAGATGGGCACGGTGCCGATGGGCACGGGCGAGTTGCGGAGAATCCATTCCCGCGTGGCGTGGATGTTCTTGCCGGTGGAGAGGTCCATGACGGTGTCCGCGCCCCACTTGGTAGCCCAGCGCATTTTTTCGACTTCCTCCTCGATGCTCGACGCCACGGCGCTGTTGCCGATGTTGGCGTTGATCTTCACAAGGAAGTTGCGCCCGATGATCATCGGCTCGGACTCCGGATGATTGATGTTGGCGGGGATGATGGCGCGGCCCGCCGCCACCTCTGACCTCACAAACTCCGGAGTGATTTCGGCGGGGATGCGTTGGGGGAAACGGCGGAAGACCGAAGGCGTTGAATCGTTGAACCGTTGAATCGTTGAATCGTCGGAACGTGAGAGCTGGTGCGAGCCGGCGTGTTGTTTGGCGAGATCGTTGCGTTTCGTGTCGTCACGTAAATCGCCAATCGCCAATCGCCAATTGCCAAGGCGCATGTTTTCGCGGATGGCGATGAATTCCATCTCGGGGGTGATGATGCCCTGACGGGCGTACCAGAGCTGCGTGACGGGATGGTCCTTGGCGGCGCGCAAGGGGCGGCGGCGCGGCGCGGTCAAGCCTTCCAGCCGGAACGACGTTTCGTCCTGGCGCCTGGCGCGGGAGAGGCCGCGGTGTTGTTCGGAAAGGTAACCATCGTCAATCGGCTGGACGGGGCGGCCATCGAATTCCTCGACGTCGCCGCGCGCGCGAACCCACGGGGCGCGCAGGGCGGGCAGGCCTTGCTCGACGGTACCGGTAAACGCGGGATCGCCCCACGGGCCGCTGGTGTCATAGACGCGCACCGGCTCGTTGGCCTCGGTCTGGCCGTTGAAGGATTTGGTGGGGGCGAGGGCGATTTCGCGCATGGGAACGCGGACATCGGGGTGGATGGCGCCTTGCACATAGACGCGCTGGCTGTTGGGCAACTGCTCGCTGCTGTGCGGCTCGAAGGAATCTTTGGAGGCGATCATGGTTGGTTAAAGCGTTGAAGGGTTGAAGCGTTGAAGCGTGGCGCTTCGTTCAGATTTGATCTTATGTGCCATATTTCTGGCTCATCGGCGGCTCGGGCAATGGGGGGAAGGAAGTTTCGCGGCTCCCTTCGCCGGCATTACCCGGAGCAGGTTCAACGGGTCTCTCCCGACGCATCGGGAGACTCTCAGCCCTCGCGGGCTCCCCTGAATCGATGGAATGACATTGCGCCGGGCGTGGGGTGATGTCAAGGAAGGCGGAAAGTTCAAGATCACCGGCGCGGAGGGGAGCGTCGGGCGTGATTCGTGATGCGTAATGCATCTGAGGGTGGCGCGGCGGGAAAGCTCCAAGCTCAAGGGAAGTTCAAGGTTCGGGGTTCAAAGTTTGGGTTTGCGGGGTCGTGGGTTTGCATTCGGGGTGCATGGGTTGCACAGTCGCGGTTCCCCTCACCCTGTTGCTGGCGGGTGCGGCTGGGGACCCCGAACCGGTCGGGACAGGCAGCTGCGGTTTCGGAATGGCCGTAGCGAAGTGAGACTGACTTCCGAGAGGGCGTTCTTTTTCTTTGTGAATAAGGTCGAATATCCTCGAATAAGGTCGAATAAGCTCGAAAAGCCTCGAAATGGCGGAGGGATCCGAAGTGAAACACGGTGAGATGGCCGGGCACCCCCCCCGCGAATAAGCGGTAATAACCGGTTATAACCGGTTGTTGCGGCGGGT
>JBFMBT010000155.1:0-15332 GCA_040754875.1 Verrucomicrobiota bacterium
GCCGGATGGCACTTACAAAATGGCGCCCGGTTTGGAAATCCGAAATCCGAAGGGGAAAATTCGGAAGGACGAAACCCTGAGGCGTTGTCGGGAGCTTGACGCGGTCCCTGCTTCAACGTTTCAACGCATCACGATTCAACGATTTTTCCCTACGTGGGATTAAGTGGGACAAACTGCCGCTTCCGCCCGCTTCCGCCCGATATCGGCGCGTTTGCGTCGCCGCGTCATTTGTCGGAGACGATGGGGATGTTGATGGGCACGGCGCCGCCATCGCGCAACACGGTCAGCGCCAGGGTGTCGCCCACCTTGTAGTTCATGCGGATGTGCACGTTGAACTCCAGCGGCGTCAGGTTGAACGGCTTGCCTTCGAAGCCGGTGATGATGTCGCCAATGCGCAGGCCAGCGGCCTTCGCGGCGTCGCCGTCGGCGGCGTTGTTGGCGAAGAACTGGACCTTGAGCGGCTTCACCTCGGGCGGCAGTTTCAGGACCGCAATTTCCTCGGGTTTCATCGCGGGCGCCCAGAAGCCCGGCCGCGGCCGCAACGACCACATCGAGCCGCGCCACGATATGTTCGTCTTCTTCCAGCCGGGCGACAACGACACGGTGGCCGTTCCGGACTTCTTGCCGCGCTGATACGTCACATCGAAAGACGCCTTGTCATTCGGCAATCCGTTCAGCACCCATTGAATGTCCGCGATGGAAATGACGGACTGGCCGTTGACGTGTGTGACGACATCGCCCGCGCGCAAGCCGGCCTTGGCCGCGGGAGAGTTTTTGGTCACGCTTTCAATCTTCGCGCCGTCCTTGTGATCGATGTGGAACCCCGTGTTGTCCGGCAGCGGATAGCGCCAGAGTTTTTCGGGCGAGAACGTGCCGTCGGCGCGCCACTGGCGTTGCTCGGCGTCGTGGACGTTGTGGCAGTGGATGCAATTGCCGCGCTCGGTCTGGCCGCGGAGCGTCTCCTTGCGGTCCAGCCCGGGCATATCGAGCGGCGTCTTGTAGGGCTTGGGCGCGGGCACTTTGCCTTGGAGTGCGGCCTTGTTCCCGGGATATGCCGCATGCAATTCAAGCACGCGCGTCATCGCCTTTTCCAGCGACTCAATGGAGTTGTACGCGTCCGGCCCATTCTCCGACTGCGTGCCGTAACGGCCATACACGGTGCCGTCGGCATTGACGAACACCGCCGCCCAGTTCAGGTCGAAGTCGAATTCAAAGAGACTCAAATCGACGCCTTTCATTTCGACCTGGCGCACGGAAATGAATTTCGAGCGGGCATAGTCCTTGATGATTTCGCTGTTGTTGGCGACCTCGGCATCGAATCCCGCGCAGGCCTTGCAGGGCACGCAACGGAACGTGACGAAGATGGGTTTGTTCTGGCGCTTCGCCTCGGCGCGCGCGGCCGTGATGTCGTTATAAATCCAGTGGTCCGCATCCTTGGCGTGGGCATCCTTGAGACGCTCGCGCAGGGGCGGAACGGCGCTGTCGGCCGCAGGCGCGCAAATTGCGGCGATAAGCAGGCACGCGAACGGCAGGGCAAGCGAGGCTTTCATGCTGGGAATTCTGCCAAGCGCAGGGGGAGGGTCAATACTCATCACGCCGCCCAATGAAACAAAAGCGTTTTGCTTCCCGCCCATGCTCGTTTAAGGTGGGCGGACTTACGTATGAAGGAATATTTGAATTTCATCGGCGGCGAATGGGTCCCGGCGAAGTCCGGCCAGACCATCAAGAACGTCAACCCGGCGGACACGCGCGAAGTCGTGGCGCAATATCCCCTCAGCGGCAAGGAAGACGCCGTGGCCGCCATCGACGCGGCGAAGAAGGCATTCCCGCAATGGAGCGGCACCACCGCCGTGGCGCGGGGACGCGTGATGAGCAAGACCAGCCAGATCCTGGAATCGCGCAAGGCCGAGCTGGCCGAATTGCTCGTGCGCGAGGAAGGCAAGACCCTGGCCGAAGCCACCGGCGAAGTGCAGCGCGCCATCGATATTTTCCGTTTCTTCGGCGGACAGAGTTACACGCAAGGCGGTCAGACACTGCCACATGATTTGCCGAACAATTTGATTTACACCGTGCGCCAGCCGTTGGGCGTGGTGGCGCTCATCACGCCGTGGAATTTCCCCATCGCCATCCCCGCGTGGAAAATGGCGCCCGCGCTGGTGTCCGGCAACGCCGTCATCATCAAGCCCGCGACGCAGGCGCCGGCGATGACTTTGGAACTGGCCCGCGCGTTGAGCGAAGCGGGCCTGCCCAAAGGCGCGTTGAACGTCGTCGTGGGCGAAGGCCGTGCGGTCGGCGGCGAACTGGCGGCCAATCCGGCGGTCGTCGCGTTGTCGTTCACCGGTTCGCACGCGGTGGGCAGCCAGATTTACACGCAACTGGCGTCGCGCATGGCCCGCGCACAGATGGAGATGGGCGGCAAGAATCCCACCATCGTGCTGGCGGATGCGGACCTGGACCTGGCGGCGCGATTGGTGGCCCTCGCGGGTTTTGGCCTGACCGGACAGGCCTGCACCGCCACCAGCCGCGTCATCGTCGAGAAGAGCGTCGCCGATGCCTTCGCGGCGAAACTGATTGAGAAAGCGAAAGCCACAGTGGTGGGCAACGGCCTGAAACAAGGCGTCACCATGGGCCCCGCCGTGAGCAAGCAACAGCTTTCGGGCAACTTGAATTACGTGGATGTCGCCGTGAGCGAAGGCGCGAAGTTGTTGCATGGCGGCAAGCGTTTGACCGAGGGCGAACTGGCCAACGGTTATTTCATGGAGCCGACGGTGCTGGGCAACGTCTCGTCGAAAATGCGCATCGCCTGCGAAGAAGTGTTCGGCCCGGTGGTGGGCATCATTCCGGTGGAGAATTTCGACGAGGCCCTCGCCGTGGCCAACGGCGTGGACGTGGGCCTTTCCGCCTCCATCGTCACGCGCGACCTCAAAAAGGCGATGCTCTACACCGAGCGCATCGAAGCCGGCGTGGTGAAGGTGAATCAGATTTCGACCGGCCTGGCGTTGCACGCGCCGTTCGGCGGCGTGAAGAAATCCAGCACCGACTCCTTCAAGGAACAAGGCGCCGGCGCCATCGATTTTTACACGCGCATCAAGACGGTGTATCTGGATTACTCGGCTTGAGGCACGAGTTCCTTGTTCGTTGCGTGGCTGGCCGGCATTCGTTAAGTTATGAACATGAGTTTTGCCGAAATTCAACAGGAAGCCTTAACGCTTTCTGAGCAGGAGCGGGCGGCATTGGCCGCAACCCTTCTCGACACGCTGCCCGCACCCGGCGCAGACTTGTCTGACGAAGAAGCAGAACAACGTGATCGCGATCTCGAAACGGGACGCGTCGAAGCCATCTCGCAAGAAGAGTTTGTGCGGCGGGTCAAGAAGGAGCGCCGTTGATGAAGGTGGTTTACCACCCTGCGGTCCAAAAGGACGTCAACGCCATTCTCCAATATTACGACCGGATCTCCAACCAACTCGGAGACGATTTTTGGACGGAGTTGATCGCTCATATCGAATCGGCTTCAAAAAAACCGGAACGATATCATTCGGTGACTGCTCACCTGCGCCGCGTCAATTTGCGACGCTTCCCTTACCACATTCTTTATCGAATCTTACCAGGCGGGATTCGCATCACTGCGGTTCGCCATCACCGGCAGCATCCCAAACTGAAAATGCGTCGCCGATAGGTTTCGGCACCGCAGCATGGACGAATGCTGCGGCTCCCGCTACAACCATCCCAGACGAATGAAACTCTGCCGCTTTCTCAACTCGCAGGATGAACCCTCCATCGGCCTCGTTCTGGCCGACTGCACCGTACTCGACCTCTCCGAGGAAGGCATCGACAACCTTACCTCGCTCTTTGAATTCGAGGGCTTGCTCGCGCAACTTGCCTCCCTCGCCGCCAAGGACCTGCCGCGCCACAAACTCGCCGAGGTCAAACTCCTCCCGCCCGTCGAACGCCAGGAAATCTGGGCCGTCGGCGTCACCTATCTCCGCAGCAAGAAGGCGCGCATGGAGGAATCCGATTTCAGCGCCACGGCGTACGACCGCGTCTATGACGCGCCGCGCCCGGAATTGTTTTTCAAATCGATGCCCGAAAAGGCCGTCGGCTCCGGCGACGCCGTCGGCATCCGCAAGGACGCGAAGTGGAACGTGCCCGAACCGGAACTCGCGCTCGTGCTCAATTCGCGCGGCCACGTCATCGGCTACACCATCGGCAACGACATGAGTTCGCGCGACATCGAAGGCGAAAACCTCCTCTACCTGCCGCAAGCCAAAATCTACGACCGTTCGTGCGCCTTGGGCCCGTGGATCACCGTGGGCGCCTCCGAAGCAGACGCGCGCACCTGGGCCATACAGTTGCAAATTCTGCGCCACGGCGCGCCTGCCTTTCAGGGCGAGACATCCGTCGCCAATATCAAGCGGACGTTCGGCGAGCTCGTCGAATATCTGTTCCGCAGCCAGACGTTTCCCCATGGCGCCATCCTGTTGACCGGCACCGGCGTGGTGCCCGGAGATGATTTTACCCTCGCCGCCGGCGATAACGTGCGCATCACCATCTCCGGCATCGGAACGCTGGAGAATTCGATCGTGGTCGTGTGACCGGCGCTGAATTTGATTTGCCTCCGGCAGGGGGTGTGCTTAATTCCCGCTATGCCTACAAATAGATATTCACGCCGCGGATTCCTGCGGCTGTCCGCGGGCGGCGCGCTGGCCGGCGCGGGCCTGTTGTCCTCACCGCTTGCCCCTGCCATTGAACCGATCCAGCGCAAGGGACCCCCGCGCATGGCGCTCGCGCTGGCGGCCTATTCTTTCCGCGAATCTTTCAAGGACAACTCGACCCGCAAGCAGGCGGCATCCGCCTCGGGGAAACAGATCGACATGTTCGATTTCGTGGATTACTGCGCCGACCACGCCTGCGCGGCGGAAGTGACCAGTTATTTTTTCCCCAAGGATCCGTCGGATGAATATTTGCTGCGTCTGCGGCGGCACGCGTTTTTGCGCGGGGTGGCCATCAGCGGCACGGCCGTGGGCAACAATTTCGCGCATCCCAAAGGGGAAAAGCGCGACCAGGAAATCGCCGCCGTCAAACGGTGGATCGACCGCGCGGCCGTCGTGGGCGCGCCGCACATCCGCATCTTCGCGGGCGGCCCGCCCAAGGGCACCAGCGACGCGGAAGCGCGCCAGATGTGCATCGCCGCCATCGAGGAATGCTGCGATTACGCCGGACAAAAGGGCATTTTCCTCGGCCTGGAAAATCATGGTGGCATCGTGGCGTTGCCCGAGGGCTTGCTGGAGATCGTGCGCGCGGTGAAAAGCCCGTGGCTCGGCGTCAACCTGGACACCGGCAACTTCCACACGGACGATCCGTATGGCGACCTCGCCAAGTGCGCGCCCTACGCGGTGAACGTGCAGGTGAAGGTCGAGATCGGCAAGACCCGCGGCGATTTGAAGCCCGCGGATTTGTCGCGGCTGGTCAAGATCCTGCGGGACGTGAATTACCAGGGCTTTGTGGCGCTGGAATATGAGGCCAAGGAAGACCCGTGGAAGGCCGTGCCGCCGTTGCTCCAGCAGTTGAGGCAGTTGATGGCGTGATCGTTGGAGGAGAGGCCTGATGCACCTGCTTCGTCCCAGCCTGCTGCTGGCGCTGTTCATCGGCGGCGCCATTTCCCTGGCCGCGCAGCAGCAGAAGGTGGCGAACGTCAGGTCCGCCGAGGAAACCGCGGCGGCCTCGGTGCTGACGGACATTCCCGGCGGGGGCAAATGGGTGTTGAGCCCGTTGGTGCCGGGGGGCGACGCCCGGGAACCGCACCAATACTCGATGCGCTCGGTCGTCACGCGCGGCGGCGTCAGCTACGAACTGACGATTGCCTTTGAGCGCAAATCTTACCCCAACTTCGACTCCATGCAGGACGGCACCGGCAAGGCGGTCGAAATCAAGCCGTTCATTCAACGGGAACTCGGCGGGCGGAAGGTCGAGTCGCACGTCATCCAGCTTTCGCTGCCTTACTTGCAGGGGTTGATGAAGGACGGCTTGGAACTGACCTTCAAGGGGCGGCGCGAGAAGACGATGGTGAAGATTCCGGCCTACTTCTTTCGCGGCTTCGTGACGCGGGTTTCGGAAGTGGCCGCGGTGGTGAATCCCCCGCCGCCGAAGGAACAACCACAAGGCACCGTGGGGGACGATTCCCCGAGCCTCAATGAAGTCTTCGGCGGGCAGATTACCAACGCGTTTCCGCTGCTGGCGCGCGAGAAACTCATCGGGCACTCATTCGTATTCATGCCGGTGCCGTTCAACCAGCAGGCGCTGGCGTACCGGTTGTATCGCAACAGCGCGGAGACGTTCCAGTTGCGCTACACCAATTACGTGGGCAAGACGCTGCACATTCTCTCGGCGCACCTCGACCAGTTTGGCGGCGTGATTTATAACACCAAGGTGCAGGAGACGGGCGAATCGTTCCAGGTGTATGAAGGCATTCCGCGCACGTTTCCCTATCTGGTGCTCAAGCGGGACATCGAGGAAGCGCGCCGGCTCTACCAGGGCCAGACGCTTTGGCTGAACCAGCGCCGCGTGTTCACGTACAACCCGACAGATGACAAGGTGGACGTGGAGGTGCTGCCGAAGCTGGATCCGGTGCTGGTGCAACGGGTGGTGCTGGGCACTCTGCAAAACCCGGTCCGGTTCATCTTTGCGGACAAGAATGACAAAACGCATTACCTGGACGTGGCGATGAGCCTGACGGATTCCGACGGCGCGGATGTCCGGTTGTTTGCGGACACGTTTTTGACGTTCAGTCCGCGCGAGCGGTTCAAGTGGCCGGCTTCGGTATTCGAAGCCATCAGCAACGAGAAGGTCCACGTGGGAATGACCGCGGACCAGGTGTTGCTGGCGTGGGGCAAGCCGCGGGCGCGGCATCGGGCGTCCAGCGCCGAAGGCACAACGGAGCGTTGGGTGTACGAACAGCAGACGGTGTATATCTCCAATGGGATCTGCACCGGCGTTCAGTGAGCCCGGCGTCATTATCGGACCGAATGCGCCTCGGCGTCCATCACGTGCGCCTTTCGTTCGCCCTCTACCCATCCCCATTTTTCTGTCTGCGGTCAGGGCGGCAATTCGGTGGACAAAGCCGCGTGATTTCAGAAGAATTGTCTGGTACGAAAACCAGCCCGCTCATTGTTGCGCTGTTGTGGCTTCTGCCGGATGCTTCCTCACCATCCGCGGCGCAATCGGCCGCGGCCGCGGAATCAACGCCGGACGAAGCGGCGCATTGGGCCTTCCGTGCGCCCCAAGCCGTGCCGGTGCCGGCGGTCAAACAAACCGCGTGGACGCGCAATCCCATTGATTCCTTCATCCTGGCACGGTTGGAAGCCGAAGGAATTGAGCCGTCGCCCGAGGCCGATCGCGCCACGCTCATCCGGCGGTTGAGCCTGGATTTGCTGGGGCTTCCTCCCACGCCCGCGGAGGTGGAAGCCTTCGAGCGCGACGCGACCCCGCGTGCTTATGAAAACCTGGTCGAGCGATTGCTCGCCTCGCCGCACTTTGGCGAGCAATGGGCGCGCCACTGGCTGGATCTGGCGCGGTATGCGGACAGTGACGGCTACGAAAAGGACGGGTTGCGTCCGTCCGCCTACGTGTTTCGCGACTGGGTCATTGAGGCGATCAACGCCGATCTGCCGTTTGACCGGTTCACCATCGAGCAACTGGCGGGAGACCTGTTGCCGGAGGCGACGGGTGCGCAACGGATTGCGACCGGCTTTCATCGCAACACTCTTGCGAACAAGGAAGACGGCGTGGATGCCGAGGAATTCCGCTGCCGCGCCGTGGCGGACCGGGTGAACACCACCGCCACCGTGTGGCTGGGACTCACCGTGGCCTGCGCCGAATGCCACACACACAAGCACGATCCCATCTCGCTGCGCGAGTATTATCAGCTATACGCGTTCTTCAACCATGCCGACGAACTGGACGCCGACATTACACGCCCGGTGGAATCCAAAACCTTCCGCGCCCGTCACGCAGCTTGGCAGCGCGAAGCCGATCGCCTGTCCTCGGCCATCTCGGAGTTCACCAAGAATGACCTGCCCGCCGCCGCGGCCCGCTGGGCTGCCACGGCGCGCCCACCGCGCACGGCATGGACCGTGTTATCGCCCACCGACCTCGGCTCGCAGCGCGGCGCCGTTTTGGAACGTCTGAACGATGATTCGGTGATCGCCAGCGGCATCAACCCAAACGTGGACACGTTCAGCGTAACCTGCGAGGCGCCGGCCGGCACAATCACGGGATTCCGGCTCGAAGTTTTCGGAAAATATGGCGCCGATCGCACGGCGGGCCGCGGACGCGGCGGCGCATTCACTTTGACCGGGTTTTCGGCGCGTATGGTCGGCGCCGCGGGCGCGACTCCGCTTGCCATTGCCGGGGCGCAGGCGGATTTTTCCAACCCCCTTCAACTGGCGCCAGCCGTTCTCGATGACGCGCCGGCCACCGGCTGGAGCGTGACGCCGAAGGTGCACCAGCGGCATGTGCTGGTTCTGCGTCTGTCGGCGCCGCTCGTAACCAGGCCCGGAGACCGGCTGGTTTTCCAGCTCGAACAGGCATCGGGAGAGGGCCGCACCTTGCGGCGGTTCCGTTTCTCGGCCACCGCCGCGGCCACAGTGGATCCCGACCCCATGCCGGATGAAGTCGCCCACATCCTCCGGTCCCCGGCGGCGGCACGCACGGAACTCCAGAACAAGGTTGTGGCCAGATACTACGCGGAACTGGATCCGCACTACCACGCGTTGCAGGAAAAGCTGCAACACCACATGGCGGCAGAACCCGCGCGCCCCCCGGATAAAGTGCCCGTCCTCCACCAAACCGCCCAGGTTCGGCCCACCCACGTCCACATGCGCGGCGATTTCCTGCGCCCGGGACCAGCCGTCCAGCCGGGCACGCCGGAAGTCCTGCCTGCTTTCACGCCCCGCGGTAGCTGCGGCGACCGGCTGGATCTGGCGCAATGGCTCGTCTCCCCGGCCAACCCATTGACCAGCCGCGTGGTGGTCAATCGCGTCTGGCAGCACTTGTTCGGGCGCGGACTGGTGGCCACGCCGGATGACTTCGGGACGCAGGGCGAAGCGCCGTCGCATCCGGAATTGCTGGACTGGCTGGCGCTTCGCTTCCAGCGCGACGGCTGGAGCCGCAAGGCGCTCATCCGGCTGATTGTGAACGCCGCGGCCTACCGGCAGCGCTCGGACCATCGGCGCGACCTGACGGACCGCGATCCGCTGAACACGTTGCTGGCGCGGCAGGGCCGCTGGCGACTGTCGGCGGAGAACGTGCGCGATGCCGCCCTGTCCGTCAGTGGACTGCTCAACCCGGCCATCGGCGGGCCGAGCATCCGGCCGCCGCAACCGACGGACATTGCGGCCCTTGGGTTTGGCGACTTCGTCACGTGGAAGGAAGATGCGGGGCCGGCGAAGTACCGCCGCGGGATGTACATCTTCTTTCAACGCACGGTTCCCTATCCAATGTTGCAAATGTTCGATGCGCCGGATTCCAACCACTCCTGCACGCGCCGTGAACGGTCCAACACGCCGTTGCAGGCGCTTACGCTGATGAACGACCCCGTGTTTTGGGAATGCGCGCAAGGGTTGGGCACGTGGTTGACGCGCGCGGGCCACGGTGAAGTGCGTGAAACCATCCGCCAGGGTTTCCGCCTTTGTCTGGGGCGCGCGCCCGGCGCGGAGGAAGTGGCGCGGCTGGAACAGTTTCACCAAGGGTATGCGAAACGATTGACGGCGTCCGGAGCGGGGGGAAAGGAAGTGGATGCCTGGGTGGGCGTGGCCCGGGTGATGCTAAACCTGGATGAGTTCCTGACGCGGCAATAAACGCACCACGCGACGCCTGGTACTGCGGGCATCCGGCTACCAACTGCGTTGCGACGCCTATTCCTGCACTGCTTCCTGCATGGCGGCCATCAACCGGTCGTTGATCTGGCGCACCAGGGCCGGGGCCAGCTCGACATGGCTCCACTCGCAGGATTTGTCCGGCGGGCGGGAAATCCAGCGTTTGCCCATGCGTTCGCTGTTGAGCTTTTCCCCGGGCATCTCGGAATAGACGATAATCTCGGGAATCTGTTCGCCGACGGCGCCGAGATAATACAGGGGGAACACTTCGAGGCGGCCGTGCTGGCCGTTGTCCAGAAACAGATCAACGGCAACCACGCTGCCAGGCTCTTGTGGCGTCACAAACGTCCAATCATCCACATTTAGTACCATAACCAGGGTTTCTTTTGTTCGGGCAGTCGGGGCTCGCTGATGCGGCCACCGGAGGCTGCGTAATCTGGTACGACTAAGGGCTTGTTGGACACCCAAGGGGACAGGACAGGCGGGGGGAGGCGAAGCCGCCGGGATCCCGCGAGTTGTTGCCCACTCAGGCGTGGAACAGAGCAGCTTGAGTGTAGGCATTTCGCCCCCGGGTTTCAACCTAAATCGGCAGGGGAAAACACTCCGTACATTTCCAACCTACTCATCCCCATCCAGCAAGCCGCCCAGGCCGCCGAGCACGGAGCCTTCGCCGCGCCGCGCGCCGCCCGCGCTGGGCGCCGCCGCGATGATGCGGTCGGCCATGCGGCTGAAGGGCAGCGATTGCAGCCACACGCGCCCAGGCCCGCGCAACGTGGCAAAGAACAATCCCTCGCCGCCGAACAACGCCGATTTGATCTTGCCCACGAACTGGATGTCGTACGCCACGGTGGGTTGAAACGCCACGATGCATCCCGTATCGACGCGCAACATTTCGCCCACGCCGAGATCGCGCTGGTGCAACGTGCCGCCGGCGTGGATGAACGCCCAGCCGTCGCCTTCGAGCCGTTGCATGATGAAACCTTCGCCGCCGAACAGGCCGGTGCCGATCTTCTTGTTGAAAGCAATGCCCACGCTCACACCCTTGGCCGCGCACAGGAACGAGTCCTTCTGCGCGATCAGTTCGCCGCCGATTTCGGAGAGGTGCACGGGCACGATCTTGCCCGGATACGGCGCGGCGAAGGCCACGCGGCGTTTGCCGTTGCCGCGGTTCTGGAACACGGTCATGAACAGCGACTCACCGGTGATGAGACGCTTGCCCGCGCCGAGCAACGAGCCGAGGAAACCGCTGTTCTGTTGCGAGCCGTCGCCGAAGATGGTTTCCATCTCGATGCCGTCGTCCATGAACATCATGCCGCCGGCCTCGGCGATGGCCGCTTCCATGGGATCGAGTTCGATTTCCACGAACTGCATTTCCTCGCCATACAACTTGTAATCAATCTCGTGCATCGCAGCCATAGTCAGGTCTCCTGTTGTTCGGTTCTCGTTACGTCAAGCGCACCACGAAGTGCGCACGGCCAAACGATTAACCGCAAACCCGCGACATCGCGATTACAAAATGCCGGTTCGTTTTGAATGGGTGGAAATTAAAAGGCGGCCCGAGTGCGGGCCGCCTGTGAAATTGAACTGTGCTGGCTCAGTCCACTTCTTTGGCTTCTTTACCCGCACCTTCGATATGCACCTGTTTGTAGCCACCTTGCGCTCTAAAGTAGAGAATCAGAAGCAAATAAATAACCGCCATCGCGAGGGGGACATACGATGTCAACTTCAGCGCGGTTCGCCCACCATGGAGGCCGGCCTCGGTTACGAGGGACTTGTCGGTTGCTGCCGTCGCACTAACGCCCTCCCACCATTTGACAAGATCTTCTTGAGCTTTGATCGCTTCCGGCTTCGTTTTGGGATCTTTCTTCATGATATCCAAAGCGCGGACGACCTCTTTGCCGCCGTCATCAAGTATTCCGACCTTGGCACCATCAAGCCCCACGGTTTTGAAAGTGAGGAACGAATTCTCGTTGGGCGCTTTGTAGCGCGCGTAAACAGCTTCATCCTTGCTCTTAAGATAATCAGAGGCATGAAAGTCCTGTTTAAAACCGATGCCAGGCCCGCCTAGCAAACCTGCCGAGAGCATTCCAACGCCTCCCACGCAGCCGATTGTAATGGCTCCGCCCTTGGGAAATCGCTCCGACACGACCGCGAGCATCGTCGGCCAAAGGAAGGTCTTGCCACAGGCATAAACGGTTGCGGCAACGACGCAGAGGACACCCGTGGTTGCCACTCCAAGCATTTGGAGACCGACCAACCCTAATACGCCGCTAACACACAACAAGCCCAAGGGAGAAATCTTGTGGACAATCGGACCCGCGAAGAAGCGTAACGTAAACATCAGGGCCGAGGTGTAAACGAACAGCAGGAGACCTTTCTGTTTGGAGGCCATGATCGCGCCAGTGATCTTGCTGATCCACGAATCGGTCCCCAGTTCCACGTAACCAATGAGCGCGTGCGCACAGAGCAAAACGGCCAACATCCAAGGTCCAGCCGAGAATCCAATAATCGCCCCGAATCCAAGCCAGATTGCGGCCGCAAGTCCTACCGATACCGTTGTACTCAGGCCAAAATCCGACTTGAAGAATAACGCCAAAAGAACGCAAATGACCGCGGCCCCGGCCATGCCGAGTTCTTTCAACATATCCACGTAAGCCACGCCATGTTGACTGGCCTCGGATTTAGGGAAGTTCTGTCCAAGCAACATTACGCCGTATATCGCGACGGGTACCAGGAATAACGACATCTGGATCTGCCACGACGCAGCTTTCGCCCCTTCGGGGTTCAAAAAGTACGCGGCCAAACCGCCAATAATGAGACCGCCCGGCCAGCCCGCGTGGAGGATGTTGAGATAATGGGTTTTTTCCTTAGGAAATAGAGTGGCGACCAACGGATTCACAACGGCTTCCGCGATTCCGTTGCCGATGGCGAAGAGAAACATGCCCCAAAAGAGGCACTGGAATGCCGCGGGCTTGCCGCCAGAGGCAAACGCCGCCCCGGCCGCCAAAGTTAGCACGGCCGAAAGCAAGTGCATCACGAAAGCAGTAATCATGAGCTTGCCGTATCCAACTTTGTCTGCGATCAGCGCGCCGAGCAAAATAATGATGCCGAAGCCCGTGAGGCCACCTCCCGTAATTGCTCCCAGTTCCGTCTGCGTAAAACCATACTGTTCGGCCCATTGGCCAAGAATTGCGCCGCGAATGGAAAACCCGACACCCGCCGCTAAAATAGCCATGAAACCGGCCCACAGCAGACGCTTTGCATTTGGGGCAATACCGTTGTTGTTTCCGTTGCTCATAGAGTTGTTGGTTGTGCTTGCTTGGGTTACAGGGTGAACGTCGGCAGTTTTACGATCGCGCCGCCTTTGAGCGCGGATTGGTGCGCGCAGAGGCCCACGCAGGTCCAGTTGGCCGATTGCTTCGCGTTCGGGAACGGATCGCGGTCTTCGACCAGCGCCATCGCGAATTCATTCGCCAGGTGCGGATGGCTGCCGCCGTGGCCGCTGCCTTGCGTGAAGCTCAAATGCGTCTTCTTGCTCGCGTCATACACGCCTTGCGTTGTGTATTTGGCGATGCCCTTGGGCAGGCGCTTGGCGAAGTCCGGGCATTTCACGTGCTGGGGAATCTTCGGCTCGGGCCGCTTCGCGGTGTGCATCACCAGCGGTTCGTGCTCGATGAGCGGCCATTCGACGGCCTTCTTCGTGCCATAGACGTCGATGCTCTCGCGGTATTGCCGCGCGGTGTCGAACAACGAGCGGATGATGCGCGCGTTGACGTCGGTGCCCTTGAACTTGATGTGCGCCGTCTCGACGGCGAACGGCGAGCCGTAACATTTGATGAGTTCCTTGCGAACGGTGCCGGAGCCGAAGCAACTGACGTATTCCGCCGGCTTGCCGATGAGGCCGGCGACCGGGCCGACGCAATGGGTCGCGTACCACATCGGCGGCAGGCCGGGCCAGTAATTGGGCCAGCCGTCCATGTCCTGCTGGTGGCTGGCCTGGACGAATTGCAGCTTGCCCAGTTCGCCCTTGTCCAGCAGCTCCTTCATGAAGAGGTATTCGCGCGCATACACGACCGTCTCCATCATCATGTATTTGAGGCCGGTGCGTTTCGCGAGATCGACGATCTTCTTGCAATCGGCGATGTTCGTGGCCATCGGCACGGTGCAGGCCACGTGTTTGCCCGCCTTGAGCCCCGCGATGCTCATCCACGCGTGGTCGGGAATCGGTGAATTGATGTGAACGACATCGACGTTCGGGTCCTTCAACAGCGCGGCATAGTCGGTGTAGCGCTTCTCCACGCCAAAGTAATCGCCCACGGCCTTGAGTTTGTCCTCATTGCGCTGGCAGATGGCGTAACAGTTGGTGTGCGGATGCTTCTGCCAGAGAGGGATGAATTCGGCTCCAAATCCCAGGCCGACCACGGCAACATTGATCTTCTTGCTCATCGGTACCAAAAAAAGTTGAGTGCCGCCCGAAACAACAAAACACCACACGCGTGGCGGAAAGACGGCTACGTAATTGCGCGAAATGACACCTGTCTGGCGCGCAACTGTCAAGGTAAAGGTTTTTCCCGCGCCCGGCGCGGGGCGGGCGGGGCTGGAGGTGTGATGCGTGATGCGTTCGAGGCTTGGTTGCTGGCGGTGGCACGGAGTAATGGAGTTTTGGAGTGGTGCGGCGGTCGCGACGTGTGTGGGGCGCGTGCACTGTGGCGCGCCGCATGGCCATGATTACGTTTGAAACCTGGGCGGAAAATATTTTTGCATGAGGGCAGATGCGGATTTATGTGGATTTGGGCGGACCATGGTAAGTTCCGGGTTCATGGTTCGGAGTTTGAGGCCGGTGAGACCGATGGCCCCCCGCCCCCCGGATATTCCACGCGCAGTTTGCGGGCCATGGCGGACAGGGGACAATCCGCTAAAATATATGAATATCAAGACCTGACCCAGACCTGACCCTTTTTACGGCTATTGTCTATATTGGCTATCGGCTATCGGCCATTGTCTATTGTCTATCCCGCGACTTTCGCGAGCCCGGCCCCCCACCCTCCGCGAAGTCCCACCCGGCGGGAGAGTGCGCCAGCCCTGTGGCGCTTTGTTGCGCGTCAACACCCGCCCCAACGGAGCAACGAAACCGATGACTTCGTAGCAGCCGAGGTGACGAGGCTCTGTCTTACGAATCACCGCACGCGCCATGTCTTTCTTCGACTCCATGACGTGATAAATCGCCCCCGGATATTCCACGCGCAGTTTGCGGGCCATGGCGGACAGGGGATAATCCGCTAAAATATATGAATATCAAGAACTGACCTCTTTGGCTATCGGCTATCGGCCATTGTCTATTGTCTATCCCGCGACTTTCGCGAGCCCGGCCCCCCCCCTCCGCGAAGTCCCACCCGACGGGAGAGTGCGCCAGCCCTGTGGCGCCTTGTTGCGCGTCATCACCCGCCCCAACGGAGCAAC
>JBFMBT010000156.1:0-15278 GCA_040754875.1 Verrucomicrobiota bacterium
CGCGCGCGGAGAATCAGGCCGGGACCGCGGTCCCGGGCACTTGCGGCGAGCCGGCGTTCTCGTTCCTCGCGAGCACGGCGTCGCGCTCCATCAGGCGGTAGATATCGGGAATCGCCACGATGTCTTCCGGGATGTCGGATTGGTTGGACAACAGCGCGGCGTAGCTGTGTTTGTCCCTGGGATGGTAGCCATGCATGGCGCGGATGGGTCGCTCGCCCATGTGGCTGGGCACGATCAGCACGCCTTCCTTCACCAAAAAAATCAATTCGCCGAAATACCGGTCCGCAAACAGCGCGTGCAATTGCGTCAGCTCCGCGTCGGGCAGAATCCGCCCCTGGTCCACCTGACGCAGGCAATTGACAATCTGCCGACGGGCATCATCGTTAAAGAACCAGAACCGGGCCATCGTGGAATCGTAAACCACGGCGTAGTCCTCGCCCATGCGCGGCGGCAGTGCTTCGATCTTCGCCTTCAAATCGAGCAATTCGTCGCAATTGGCCATGCCGTGGTCGCTGAAAATGTACAGGCGCACCTCGGAATAATGTTCGTGCGCCGCGTCAAGCAGTTGCTCAATCCACGCCTCATACGCGCGCAGTTTGGGGCCGATTTCGGGCGAGCGGTTGCCGACGCGGTGCAGCAATCCATCCAGTTCCGGCCAGTACACAAACGCAAAATCGACGGACTCCGCCTTCAGTTCCGTGATCAGGTCCGTCAGGTTCTCCGCCTCGCCCTTGGCCGGGTCACTCACATGATAAGCAATGCCGCGCATCTTCAAAAAATCGAAGATGTTGGCGCCGCGGTTCATGCCGTCGGGCTTCAGCGGGCTTTTTTTCTCGGTGAAGTCAAACAGCGAGATGTATTGAAACGGAATGTTGTACAGGTCGAAGTAGCCGCGGAATTTCAACTGCACCTTGACGAACCGCGACAGCCAGCGTCGGAAAATCCGCCGGCTGGTCGCCGCCGAAGGCAGCCAGCGCAACCAGCGCAGCGATTTGAAGGGTGAATGCCGCGGGTCATAGACGAAGTAACACCAGTTGCGGTGTTCATCGGGCCAGGCGCCGGACAGAATGGAGGGAACACAGGCCGAGCTGTAACCAAACACCGACTCCAGCCGCTTTCGATGCGGCGCCACCTTGTTCGCGAAGGGGTCGTCCCTGATGATCTCCCAGCCGCATGCGTCGATGAAGATGAACAACGGCAGAATGGGTTTCATGCAACAGCGGTCGTTTCGCGGGCATGATTGGGAGATGCGTTGTTCCGTTGAACGATTTCAAACAGATGGTGCATGCGGGTCAGTTCCAGCACCTGTTGCACGGAAGGCGTCGGATTCAACAGGCGGACGGTGATGCCCCCATTCTGCTGGTTTGCCCGCTTATACAAGGACACCAGCGCGCCCAACCCGCAACTGTCCACGAAGTTGGTCTGGGACAGATCGATTTCGATCATCCGCAGTTCACCCGGCAATGCGGCGTGAACCTCATCCCGAAACAGGTTTGCGTTGGCAGCGCCCAACTCCCGAATGCCGCTGACGTTCAGCGTCTGACCTTGCTGCTCGATTCTCATAATTAATGCGCCTTCCGTTCTTCAATTCCATGCGACCGGGCGAGGTGAACAATCGCACCGCGCACTCGCGAATAAGGGATTCCCGCCACCAGGCGGAACAACGCTCGCGCGAAAATGGCCAGATCCATCTGCCAGTTTGCCCGGGCCGCATAGAAACTCGCATGAGCGCGCCCCTCGTCGCTCAACAATTCGCCGCACGCCTCGGCGTCGGCCAGGGAAATCAGGCCGACCGGCGCGGCCAGCCAGAGCCGCTCGAAATCGTTGGCCAGCCAGAATGCCTGGTCGGGGCTCAGCGGGCGGTTGCCAATCCACGCAAAATCGCCGCGCACGATGCTCCACAACTGCGGCCAGCGGCTGAGCCAGCCGCTGGCGCCCGTCAGTTCATAATAAATGAATGTTTCGTTGGGCATCGACGCCACGCGCGAAGCCCGCGGCCGCGTGGCCAGGCGCGGACGAAATGCCCGCTGACCGTGAAGCGCTGACCAAAGAATGACGGCCAAACCCACGGGCAATGTCAGCGCCATGACCAGCGCGGCGCAAAGCCGGCTCGCCAGCGCCATCGGCCTCAAGGCCGCGCGTCGCTGGCTCATCGCACAAAGCAAAAAGGCATCGGGCACCTTGATGCACGAATCCAGTTTCCAACTCACCAACGTGTTCCCGTTGGCAATCGAATCGCGGATCTCCGTCAATTCCCCGACGAGCGTTTCCGGACCGATGATGCTGCGGGAGATTTCCGCGGCGCCTTCCACAAACACACGGTCTTCAAGCACAGCCATCGGGCCAATGACGGCGCCGGGGCCGACGCAAACCTGTTCTCCCAGCCAACAGGGCGCCCGCAGTTCCGCTTGGGGCGCGACGCGCGTCCCCATGCCGGCCCAGACGCCCGGCTTGATTTCGCGGACGCCGATCCGCCCCTCCGGGGCCGGGCCCGGAAACCACGCCTGAATCGCCGCGAACCATCCGCGGCAACTGTCGAACAAGGCGTGTTCCGGATGTCCGGGCAAATGATCGATCACGCGCACGTCGTCGGGCTGGCACAACCAGCCTGGACCCGAGCAATACTTCGCGCGCGCCTCGTCGCAGGTCAGCTCATGCGTCTCCGGAAAGACATCGGCTTTCAGCCCCCATCGGGCGCCGTCGCCGATCAATTCGCGCACCTGTTCCGGCCGGTCCGTGGCCAGAATGGTAGCTTCCTTGACACCCTGGCCGGCCAGATGTTCCAGCCACCAGGCGATGAGGCTCTTGCCAAAGACCGGCAGATTGGACAGGGGACAATTCTCGGACAGCGCGGCAACCGAATCGCGCTCGGCGGGACAAATCAACAACGCCTTCATCAGCATGCCCCTTTCGCTGAAAGCACCGCGGGAACGGTCTTGGCCAGAATCTTGACGTCCACCCAGAAGCTTTGCGTCTCGATGTATTTGACGTCCAGCGCCACCTGCCCCGAGAAATCTATTTCGCTGCGCCCACCAATCTGCCAGAGGCAGGTGATGCCCGGCTTGACGGCCAGACGGCGGCGGTCTCCCAAGGTGTAGCGCGCCACCTCGCGCGGAAGCGGGGGGCGCGGCCCCACAAGCGACATGTCCCCGCGAAGCACGTTGTAAAATTGTGGGAGTTCGTCGAAGGAAAACTTCCGCAACCATTTGCCCACGCGCGTCAACCGGGGATCGTCCTTCAACTTGAAGGTCACGCCTTCTTTATGGTGATTTTGGGCGAGCACTTCCTTCAGCCGCGCCTCCGCGTTCAGGCACATAGAACGGAATTTGTACATTTTGAACTCGCGCCCGAACCTGCCCACGCGCATCTGCGAGAAGATCGCCGGGCCGCCGTCCTCCAGCCGGATCATCAGCATGATCAGCAAAAACAGCGGACTGAGGACAATCAACGCCGCCAGACTGCCGGCAAAATCCAGGGCCCGTTTCACGGCCTGCCCGCTGTGCACCAGCCAGCGCCAGCAGGTGCGGCGAAATTCCAGATGCAGGTTCAACCGCCACCGTCCCCAGGAGGTTTGCACGGCCGAGAACCGGCGCACCAACAACGTGTTTGCTTCGGAAGTGCTCATAATCTTCTTTTCAGATGTTCACCACAACGTCCGCCGGTGACCGCAGGGCCGCCCTAAAACAGGGCGCGCTGGTCCACGAGCGAATCAAAAACTTTGTTCTCCACAGGCTGCTCCGGTTCAGCCTCCGCCATGACCCGCGTGAACATCTCCTCCAGGCCGGTGATGTACTTTCCGAAGTCGTATCGCCGGGCGATCAGTTGAAGCGCGCGGTCACCCATGTTCCGGGCGAGCGATTTGTTAAGCAGGAGTTCTTCCACCCGCGCCGCAAATTGCGCGCGGTCCATCCACGGCACCAGATAGCCGTTGTCTCCGTCAATCAGCCATTCCTTGATGCCACCGGCATCAAACGCCACCACGGGCAGCCCGTGCCGCATGCCTTCCAACCCCACTGCGCCGAACGGTTCCGGCCACACCGAACTCATCACCGCCAGGCTGGCTTCGCGGTAATGTTTCTTGAGTTCCTCCTGGGGAACGTAGCCGGCGAACCGCACGCGATCGCTCAAGCCCAGTGCGACGCTCAAACGTTCGCAATGGGCGCGATGGCTGCCGTCGCCAAAAATGAGGCATTCAAAGGGAACCGTCACCCGGGCCAGCGCCCCGAGCAGGACGTCCACGCCTTTGCCGCGGATGATTTGCCCCGCGTAGATGATCAGATTGCGTTCACTGAACGTGCTCCGGGCACAGGCGTCGTTCGTGCGCGGCACCGGCGCGTGGATTTCGATTCGCGCGGGGTCGAAGCCATTGCGAACCAGTTCGTCTCCCATGTAACGGGTGGCCACGACCATCCGGTGAAATCGCTGATTGATGCGGATCTCCTTTCGCTTGGCCGCGTAGCTGACCCACTTGAACGGAAAGCGGCCGCCATTCTCGCGGTTCCTGCCAAGAAACGCCCCGCACGGAACAACACAAAACGGAGAGGCGGCGCGCGTGCAGATTTTCCGGGTGAGATAACGATACTTGCTGCCCCTCATACAATACAACTCGTGGTCGTGCACCATCCTCGCGACCGGCGTCCCGGAATCCGCCAGCGCCTCGAGCACCTGGAGGTCCGCCATCTTATGGACGTAAACAACGTCGGGTTGGAACTCGCTCACCGCCCGCCTCACTCCCTCCCGCGATTCAAGGGCCGTGAGGGCGAAGCGGTGCGTGAACGTTTCCGACCACGCCGCTTCGCCTCGTCCAGTGCCGGCTCCATGCAAAAGACCAACCGCGCAACCGCGCTGTTTCAGCTCCGTCGCGGTCCACATGATGTTGGCCTCCGCCCCGGCCATCGCCCCGAACCTGTCATGGACAAATAACAATCTCATACTCCGCGATTTGAACCTACAAAGAGCGCCCCCTTCCAGAAAGTGGGTGAAGCCCGCAAAGGGTAGTGACGAACACCCCAGCTTTTCCGGCCTGTTTGAACGCGTTGAGCTATTCCGCGGGCCCTCGATGTGAAGCCGTCAGCGCGAAAAATGTGAATGGAAGGACGGACGCAGTCGCCGCGCTTGCGTTTTCAACGCGCTGGCGCAACGTCGGTCGTGGCGAAAACACGCCGGCCATCCGGCAACTGGGCTTCGGCTTCAAGCCAGCGTGAACCGGTGGCTGCATTGGTGAACGAGAACACGTGGCCCAACGCCGGTTCGTGATCCTGCATCTCCCAAACGATGCGCGCCGGGCTCAAATCCAAACCTGGCGCGTGCAGCCGCGCGCTCATGCGCCGGACATTTCCGTTGGATTCACTGCGAATTTCAATCCGGCCCGCGGACGATTTCCACGCCTGGCCCTTCACAGAAGTGCGCGCCATCAGAAACGCCGCAGTCGCCAGGCTGCGCGCCTGGTTGACGATGACGAACTCGGTCTGAACGTTGAAACTGTCGCCCCATCGATCATAAAAGGGATACGGAAAATCGTTCGCCCCGTCGGAAGGATACGACAAGGCGCCCAGTTCCTGTTTGTACGCGTCAAGCCAGGCGAATCCCGCCTGGATGTTGCCCAGCGGAATTCCGGACGGCGGCAGCACGCGCCGATCATTCATCGCGTAGTGGTGGACGATTTCCCGCTGACGCTTCCAACCGAGCCCGGTGACGTAACACACGTTCACGGGGTTGCAACCGCCTTCGTAGTTCAGGTTGCTGAGAATGGCGGCGAGATATTTTGGCCGCGGATCGTTGAATTCGGGATGATCCAATTGATGCGCAACGGCAAGGTCGAACGCCCGGTCGGTCGAAAAATACCACCCCGCGCCGCGGACGCGTTTGGTTTCGGCGGGAAAACTGGTTCCATACGCGCTTTCCTGCGCGCGGCGCAACTCGTCATCGCCGCACTTCACGATCTCGTTCTCGCACTGCGCCAGGTAAAGCGTCTCGAGCTGGTTGCGCTGGACGCGGCCCGTCTTCGCTCCAAACGCATAACTGCGCATGGCGCAGCCGTACCCTTCGTACATGCGCCACCATCCCCACTTGCGCGTGCCGCCGTCCGCCGGTCGAAACCAATCCCGCAGCGTGCGATGGATGGCCGGATCGCCCGTGGCCAGAAACATCTCGCACGCGGCCCACGCCAGCTCGTCATCGTGCATGAAGTCATCGCCGTAGTGCGTGATTTTCTGGTAGGCGCCATCCTTGCCAAACTTCGCAACCGCACGCTCCAGAAAACCCCATCCCCTTTTGGCCGTTTCCAGATATAGGTGTGCCGCTTCGGGAAACTGTTTTTTGAACAGCGGTGAGGAGGCCGTTTGGGCCAGTGCCGCCACGGCGGCGGCGGTGGCCGCCGTGGTTTTCGGCCAGACAATCTGCGGATCTCCCCGGTCCGGCAGGACGTTGTTTTCGTATTTCCGGTTGCGCGGATACACCAAAAAGTAGAAACCGCCGTCGGCATCCTGCATCCTGGCCAGAAAATCAGCCTCCCACTTTGCCTCCTGGAGCAAATCGCTTTTGCCGTCGCCGCTCTCCGGAATGCCCAGGTTGTCCAGTTCCCCCGCGCCCGGGAACACATCCGCCGCGAATACCAGGTAATGAATCAGCGCGGCGCTGTTGATGGTGTACTTGCTGTAGTCACCCGCATCGTGGTGCCCGCCGGAGACATCCACCTCGCCGCGACGATTGAATGGGTAAAGGCTCGCGTCAAAATCCTTCAACTGGCGCGCGGTGTGCCGCGGATTGCTGGCGAAATTGGCGGTTATCTCCGCCAGGAACTTCAGCATGTTCGTAAACTGCGCATTGGGAACCGCCGCCGGCGCGGAGTGACACACACCATGCGCAAAGCGCGTGAAAGGCAGCGCGTTGTTCCCTCCGCAACGTTGATGATACAGGCCCAGCGCGTACGTGCGCGCAAACGCCGCCGCCACGCCGTCATCAATGAAGAACGGATACGAACCACCCAATCCCGGGATGACCAATCGATACTCCCCCGGCGATTTGAACTCAGTAAAATCCGCCTCCATCACCTTCTGATAGGAAGGAAAGGTGAATCCTCGATCGCGTCGGGGAACCAGTTGGCCGCGATACGCGACCCGGCCCGTGCCCGACTCAACCAATTCGAATTTGCCCGCCGGGACGGTCAACTCCCCCATGCTTCCCTGATAGTATCCCACCATCGCCTGCTTCGACCACGATGTGGTATAGCCGACTTGATTCACGTGGATCGCGGGACTGTGACGCAGCCGGTCTGCCTTTGCCATGAACCGGCAGTTGGCGGGCCAAAGCCCGTTTTTCAGACTGGTGACATTGATCAACTGGCCTTCTTTCACGTTAGCGCCCAGTTGCAGGTAGAGATGATTGGCGATGCGCAGATCGCGGCGCTGCAAAGGCGCGTAGAGCACGCGCCGCTTGAATCCGGTCGTCTGGACGGGAAGCGTCTGCCCGTCCGCCGTCACCTGAAACTCCTGCGGCCCGGGCAAACGCAGCCCGTCAGTCCCGGCGAAGTCCCAATGCGTAACGCGGGCGGGGTCGGGTGGTTTGGTCGTGATCAATGTCAGCTCCAAAACGCCCGGCGCGATGACGCGCAGTTCGCAGTCACCTGGCACGGGTAATGCGAGGGAATTGTCAGCGGCCAAGGTTGTCGGAGACGCAAAAAAAAGCGGGCAAAGGAAAAACAACTGTGCCAGAATAGGGCTGGCAAGCACGGTCGCCGACCCTGCCTTTGGCCTGTGTGGTGAGACAACTTGCATTTCACATTTTAGCCGACCAGTCATGACCTAAAAGTAGGGTTATACCCCATGCAGCAGCGCGTCCAATTGTAGGACAATCTGCCTGTAGGTTTCTCGCACTAATAACCGGAATATTAACATAATACGTATTAAACACATCGCCTCGCCTCGAGGACGAAAAGGGAGAATGCGCAATGAAGAAAAAAAATGACCGACCGCCTCAGCCCGGCATCGCCGCGGCGGCGGGCGAAACCAGCGCGGCATTGCTTCGCGAACTGGTCGCACACCTGCGGCAAAACCGCACACAACTGCGCGAGGAGTGGGCGCGGCGCATCACCGACGCGCAACTGCTCACCGCCATGAGCAAGGAGGAAATCTTCTCGGAAGCAACCTCCGTCTATGACAACTACGTCGAAGTGTTGGAAACAGGCAGCGTGGAAGCCCTGCAGGCGTACGCGCGCAACCTGTCCGAGCGCATCATTCCCCGCGGTGTCGAAACCCATGAAGTGTTGGGCATCGTGCTGCTGCTGCGCGACGTGCTGGCCCGTTCGTTGTTCAAAAAATACCAGGCGGATTTCGACCTGCTCAATCGCGTGCTCGATGCATACGAACCGGCCGCGAACCGCATCGCCAACACCGTGGGTGTGAGCTTCGTGCAGGAACGCGAGCGCATCATCCGCCAGCAACAGGAGGCCATTCGCGAGCTGTCCACGCCCGTGCTCCAGGTGCGCGAACGCTTGCTCATTCTGCCGATCATCGGTGTCATCGACTCGCAACGCGCCCGCCAGTTGACCGAACAGTTGCTGCGCGGCATCCGCACCAACCGCGCCAAGGTCGTTGTCGTGGACATCACGGGTGTGCCGACCATTGACTCCACCGTGGCCAACCACCTGGTGCAGACGGTCGAAGCCTCGCGGCTCATGGGTGCAAGCGTCATCATCACCGGCCTGTCTTCGGAAATCGCCCAGACGCTGGTGACCATCGGGGTGGATCTCAGCAAGATGAACGCCGTTGGCGACCTGCAAGGTGGCATCGAAGAAGCCGAGCGCCTGCTGGGCTACAAGGTCATCTTGACGGAGGAACTCGCGCCAAAGGACAAAAAATCATAGGGAACCATGCATGTTCCCATTCTTAAGCAGGGCGATTACTTGATCGCCAGCGTGCAGTCGGTGCTTTCCGACGCCGACTTGCTGCAACTGCGGGACGACCTGGCCGAGCGTGTCGGCCAGTTTCGTTCCCGCGGTGTCATCATTGACGTCACCGTGCTGGACGTCATCGACTCTTTTGCCACCCGCACTCTGCGTGCCATTGCCCACATGCTCAAGTTGCGCGGTGCGGAAACCGTAATTGTCGGTATTCAGCCTGATGTGGCGTTCGCCATGGTGCAGTTGGGGTTGACACTCGAAGGCGTGGGAACGGCACTGGACCTGGAGGAAGGGCTGGCGTTTCTGGACCGGCAAACCAAGAGGAATGTGAAGCATGGCAAATGAAACGCGAGTCTCCATCAGTTCCAACATCGACATTGTGACCGCCCGCCAGCGCGGTCGCAAGCTGGCGATGGAACTGGGTTTCGAAGGCGCGGAGGTGACGCTGATCGCCGCCGCGATTTCGGAGGTCGCGCGCAATATTGTGGACCACGCCAAGCAGGGGGAGATCATCATCGAGCACATCCAGCAGGGCACCCGCCAGGGCGTCCAGATCGTCGCCCGCGACGAAGGCCCCGGCATCCCGGACGTCACCCAGGCGATGCAATACGGGTATTCCACTCGCAAAGGCCTGGGTGTTGGCCTCCCTGGCGCAAAGTGGCTGATGGACGAATTTGACATCGTGTCGAAGGTTGGTAAAGGGACCACGGTTACGATGCGAAAGTGGCTGCGTTAACTATGGAAAAGACGTCCTTCAACCGGCCTCTATCCATGATCGAATGGGGTGTTGCCGCCCGGGCTCTTCCCGGCCAGCGGGTTTCCGGCGACTTGCATCTAATCAAGCCCTTCACCAACGGCATCTTGATCGCCGTCGCCGACGGCCTGGGCCATGGCGACGAAGCCACGGCCGCCGCCAAAGTCGCCATCAACACCCTGGCCAACCACGCTCACGAACCCATCCCTTCGCTGGTTCACCGCTGCAACGAATCCCTCGCCTCCACCCGCGGCGTCGTCATGACGCTGGCCGCGCTCCAACTCATCGACGAATCCATCACCTGGGTCGGTATCGGCAACGTCGAATGTTCCCTCATCCGCGCCGAAACCACCAAGCATCCCTCGGAAAACGTTCTCCTGCGCGGCGGCGTGCTCGGTTATCAAACCCCCACCCTGCAAACCCGCGTCGTGCCCATCGTCCGCGGCGACCTCCTCATTTTCGCCACTGACGGCATCCGCACCGGTTTCACCGATGTCGTCACGCACGGCGATTCCCCCCAGCAAATCGCCGACCGAATCATGGAAAGGCATTTCAAAGGCACCGACGACGCTCTTGTGCTCGTCGTGCGTTATCTCGGTTTGCGCCATGACTGACACCGCCCGGAACCTTTCGCACCGCTACACAACCACGTTGCATCGCTACCTGGCTGCGAAGGAAGAAGCCGGCCTCGAACAGGCCTACGAGCTGGGCCGCGCCGCCATCGCCGGCGGCATGGGAATCCTCGACATGGCCCGCATCCACCAGGGCGCCATGGTCAAACTCTTCCTCTCCCCCGGCGCAAAAATCACCCCCCAGACCACCGAGGCCGCCGAAACTTTTTTCCTCGAAGCCCTTTCCCCCTTCGAAGCCGCCCATCGCGGTTTCCGCGAGGCCAACCTCAAACTCCGCCTCCTCAACGAAACCCTCGAACATCGCAACACCGAACTCGCCGAATCCAATCGCGACCTCGAAAACGAAGTCGCCGAGCGCATGCGCACGGAAAAGGCCCTTCGTCAAAGCGAGGAAAACCTCCGCAACCTCTCCCGCAAAATCCTCCACGTCCAGGAAGAAGAACGCACCCGCATCAGCCGCGAACTCCACGACGAAGTCGGCCAGGCCCTCACCGCCATCAACGTCAACCTCACCATGCTCAAGCGCAACGGCTCCTCCCGTTCCGCCGCGCTCAAGAAAAAATTCTCCGACACCCAGACCCTCCTCGAGCAAACCATGGAGAACGTCCATCGCTTCGCCCGCGAACTGCGCCCCGCCATGCTCGATGACCTCGGCCTGCTCCCCGCCCTGCGCTCGTACACCAAGGCCTTCACCGAGCGCACCTCCATCCGCATCCGCTTTCAGGCCAGCGCCCTTGCCGAAAAGCTCGACCGCGAGCGCAAGACCGTCGTCTTCCGCGTCGCCCAGGAAAGCCTCAACAACGTCGCCAAGCACGCCCACGCCACCCGCGTGGATCTTACCATCCAAAAGGTCAAGGATGGCATCACCATGTCCGTCAAGGACAATGGCCGCTCTTTTTCCGTCGAACGCAAGACCGGCAAAGGCAACAAACGCTTGGGCCTGTTGGGGATGCAGGAGCGCGTCCGCCTCGTCAACGGCACGTTCGGTATCGAATCCGCGCCTGGCAAAGGCACCACGATCCGCATCGATATTCCGTTCCAAGGCCCTCGGTAGGCATACACCCACTATCGGTGGCCAACCGCGCCATTTAGTATTATGTTGTTCTTACTCAATCGTGTATCCATGAACCAAGTGCGGGAGTTCTTATGCAAAAGGTAACCGTTTTACTCGCCGACGATCACACTGTCGTGCGCCAGGGGTTGCGCGCCCTCTTGCAGGCCGAAGGTGATGTCGAGGTCGTCGGCGAAGCCGATACCGGCCGCCAGGCCGTGCAGATGTGCAAAAAGCTCCTGCCGGATGTCGTCGTCATGGACATCGCCATGCCGCTGCTCAACGGCCTCGAAGCCACGCGCCAGATCACGAAGGAAATCCCTTCCACCAAGGTGCTCATTCTTTCTTCCTACAGCGACGACGAGTACGTTCATCAACTCACCGAAGCCGGCGCCGCCGGTTACCTCGTCAAGCAAACCGCCGCCAACGATCTCCTCAAAGCCATCCGCGAAGCCAAGAAGGGCAACGCCTTTTTCAGCCCCGCCATTTCCAAGCGCCTCCTCGACCACTACCGCGAAGCGTTCCTGAAGGGCGGGCCCGTCAAGAAGACCAACGACCTCCTCACCTCGCGCGAAATGGAAGTCCTTCAACTGATCGCCGAAGGCAAGGCCAACAAGCAGATCGCCGCCGAACTGTGCATCAGCATCAAGACCGTGGAAAAGCACCGCCAGCAGGTCATGAACAAGCTGAACATCCACGACATCGCCGGCCTCACCCGCTACGCCATTTCCAAGGGCATCATCGAAAACAACGTCGGGTTGAAACCGCTGTAACCGTTCGCTACGGCTTCAGATACACACGATAAAACCGTTGCCGATTCCCCACGGCCGTCGTGTCCATCCACGAAACGCTTTCTTCCGCCGCCACCACATCCCCGCTCAATTCCAGCCAGCTTGTGTCGAACAGGCTCTGCTTGCCAATCACACGATACGTTTTCCCCGGCACGCCCCACCATGTCACCGTCGCCATGCCGTTTGAAATGCTCAGCCGCGTGATCGCAATATCATTGTCCACGATCCCCAGCGTTGTCTGGTTCGGAATGCCCAGGTTGTACGTGGCGCCCGGCAAGACCGTCACAATCACCGTCTCCGGCCCTTCCACAATTGTGTCGTCCACCGCCAGAAATGACACCGTCGCCGAACTGGCCCCGGCGGGAATCACCACGAACTCCGGCATGTCCCCCTGCACCCGCTTGTAATCGGTGAATTTCGCCGCCGTGCCGCTGAACCGGTACGTCACCGTCAGTTCGCCGCCCGTGTCACCCGTGCGCGCCAGGCTGAATTCTCCCGGGGCCGTGCTGCCTTCCACTGCGCTCGGCTTCGTGGCGGTCACCGTCACGGTCGGCAACCCGTTCGTCGCCACAAAATTCGTCGCCGCAAACACCCGCCGCCCATCCGGCCACACCGCTTCCACCTCGACGCGGTGCGGGCCAAACACCGTCGGTGTGACCACATAACTGCTCCCAAACGCCGGCTCGTGTCCGCTGGCCTCCCACACAATCTGCGCCTCGCTCAAATCCAGTCCCGGCGTCTGCAGCGTCGCCGTCACGCCCACGTTGATGCTGCTCTCCACCGGCAGGCCCGTGATCTGCGCTGCCTGGCCCGACCATCCCTGCGGCGCCAGCACCGTGCCCGCCGCCAGATACGCCAGCGTCGCCAGGCCGCGCGCTTGGTCCGTCACCACAAACTCCGTCGTCACGTTGAACGAATCGCCCCACCGGTCGTAATACGGATACGGCCCCGTCGCCGCGCCATCCGGCGGAAAACTCAGCGCCCCCAGTTCGCTCTTGTACGGGTCCAGATAATCAAAGCTCGCCTGGACGTTCCCCAGCGGAAACCCCGAAGGCGGCAGCACCCGCCAATCATTTTGCGCGTACTGGTGCACGATTTCCCGCTGCCGCTTCCACCCCATTCCCGTGAGGTAACTCACGTTGAGCGGATTGCAGCCTCCCTCGTAATTCATATTGCTGAGCATCGCCTCCACATATTCCGGCCGCGGGTCCAGTTGATGCGCCACGGCGATGTCAAACGCCTGCACGATGGAAAAATACCATCCCGCCCCGCGCACGCGTTTGGTTTCCGTCGGAAAGCTTGTGCCATACGCGCTCTGTTGCGCCCACGCCGCCGCGTCGTTCCCCGCCGCGATGAGTTGGGCCTCGCATCGTTCCAGATATTCGGGATCAAGGTCCGTGTCCGACACCCTCCCGCTGCGCGCTCCAAACGCATAGCTCCGCACCGCGCAACCATACGACCCAAACAGCCGCCACCAACCCCACCGCGCCGTTGCCGGATCAGTCGGGTCTGGAAACCATTCCAGCAATTGGTCGTGATACGCCAGGTCTCCCGTCGCCAGATACATTTCCGCCGCCGCCCAGGCCAGTTCGTCATTGTGCATGAATTCATTCCCGTAATGCGTCAGCTTCTGATATGCCCCGTTCTTCCCGAACTGGTCCACCGCGTTGATGAGAAAATCCCACCCCGCCTGCGCTTTCTGCATATACAGGTCCGCCTGCGCCGGGTACTGCTCCCGAAAGCGCGGTGACGATGCGCATTGCGCCAGCGCCGCCACCGCCGCCGCCGTCGCCGCCGTGTTCTTGGGCCACACCACCTGCGGGTCGCCCTGGTCCGGCAGCACGTTGTTCTCGTACCGCCGGTCCCGCGGGTAAACCAGAAAGTAAAAGCCGCCGTCCTCATCCTGCAGCTTTGCCAGATAATCCGCCTCCCACTTCGCTTCCTGCATCAAATCGCTGATGCCATCGCCGCTTTCCGGGATGCCCAGATTGTCCAGCCCCCCGGCCCCGCCCAGCGAATCCACCGCGAACATCAGGTGATGAATCAGCATCGCGCTGTTCACCGTGTACTTGCTGTAATCACCCGCGTCGTGATGACCGCCGGAAACGTCCAACATCCCCTGCCGGAGGAACGGGTACAGGCTCGTCGCCACGTCCTTCAATTGCGGCGCCGTGTGCAGCGCGTTTAACGAATAATCAGCGCTCACCTGCCCGAGCAGCCAGTTGACGAAAGTAAACGCCATCGTCGGCACCTCCGCCCGGTTCGTGTGGCACGGCCCGTGTTCGTGCCGTGTGTGCGGCAGCGCATTGCCCATCCCGCACCGCTGGTGATACATCCCCAGCGCGTACGCCCGCGCGAATCCCATCGCCGCCCCGTCGTGTATCCGAAACGGCAACGACGCCCCCAGTCCCGGCACCACCAGCAAAAACTCTCCCGGCGCATTGAACTGGCTGAAATCCGCCTCCCACACCTGCTGATACGGCGTCGGTTGATACACATAACCCACGTCCGCTCGCGGCCTCAGTGTTCCCGTGAATGCCGTCGCCAGGCTGCCCGCCACCACCACCCGGAACGTGCGCGGCTCCGGCACCGGCAATTCCCCGAGATTGCCCAAAAAATATCCCACCATCGCCTTCTTTGGGAACCCCGGCATATACCCGCCTTGATTGACGTGGACCGCCGGGCTGTGCCGGTACATAGCCGCCGTCGCCACAAACCGCCGGCTCGCCGGCCACAAGCGCCCGCCTGGATTTTTTACCTCCACCGTCTGGCCCTCCGCAATGGGCGTGCTCAGCACCAGGTACAGATGGCTGCCAATCCGCAGGTCGCGCTGCGCCAGCGGCGCGTACAACACGCGTCGTTTGAATCCCACCGACTGCACCTGTAGCAAGGCGAAATTCGCTCTTACCTCGAATTCAAATGGCGCTGGCGCTTGATACTGCTGGCTCGAATTCACGAAATCCCATTCCGCCACCCGCGCCGGATCCGGCGCTTTCGTCTGCACCAGCGTCAACTCCAGCACCGTCGGCGAGATGATTCGCAAACGGTGTTCCCCCACCTTCGGCAAGGCCAACATCCACTCGTTGGTTGTTACCCCCTCCGCTGCCGCCGACGTTGCCATCAGCGACAGGCAAAGACTGCACACTACAAC
>JBFMBT010000157.1:0-15263 GCA_040754875.1 Verrucomicrobiota bacterium
ACATGCCAAACAACAAACGAACTGTGAGTTAACACTCCTTTCTCCGGTGTCTTTTTCCCATGAGGCGAATCGCAGGCGAATTTCGGCTGATCGTCGGCGCTGAAAAGTCGGCCAGGCGCGGGCCAAAATGCACGGCGGCGGACGAACGGCGGCCGGGCGGCGGCGCGGTTTGGTCGAGCGGCGGCGCGGTTTGGCCGGTTGCGGGTGAGGCGAGGTGAGGGTTGAGGCGATTGATAAAAAATATGTGACGGTAGGGGACGAAGGGGACGGTATCGGACGGATTGCCGATTTGCGAATGCCGATTTGCGATTTGCGATTGGGGGGGAAATTTCCGCGCGGCACTGGCTGGAAACGGCGCGGCGCTGCGGGTTTCCCGGATTGAAAGCGGTGATGGAAGAAGTCATCGCCCGGACACCCCAGGTGCTGGAGCGGGTGCGGCAGCATCTGCCGGGCGACTTTCCCGCGGAGATCGCGGAGCCAATCCTGACGGGAACGGCCCGCGCGGCGCGAGTGTTGGCCGAAGGAAGCTCTAAGGCGGTTTGACCACGAATGCACACCAACGGACACGAATGGGGGTTGGGAAGAATTCAGTGTGCAGTGTCCAGTATTCAGCCCCACGTGTAGCGAGGAAGCAACTGGGGGTGAAATTCGAAAGGGAGAAACAATTAGGCGCGGGACAGGGCGACATCGCTCTCCACAAGCTGAAGCTTGAACTCCAAACAAGGCGGATTTGATGCGGATGGGTGACATGGAGTTACTTGGGGTTCGAGGTTTGGCGATGCGGTTGGAGGAGCATGTGCCGGGATTTGCGACACGCAACAAGCGTTGGTGGTGAATATTTCGCGGGATTTTTGGGCGGGCGGCGTGTTTCCATTGAAGACTGAAACTCGATATGAAAACACTCCTCATTTTGTGTCTGGTGCTCGCACTTGCGGATTATCAGGAAGTTCGCGGCCAGGATGATGCTCAAGCAGTTCCCAAACGCGCACCTATCCCAAGGGCGCCACGGTCGCCGGATAGTCCAAAGCCTCCGCCGGCCCCGCCGCCACCGGATGCCGCGTCGCGTCCGATAAGGTTCGACATCGATTTTCCGGGCGGCCCGCCAGCCTTGCTGGTGGAGATGATTGTTAAAATCACGCGCGAGCCGTTGAATGTCATCATTCCGGAGAAGAGCGCCAACGCCCAACTGCCGCCGCTGCGAATGAGCCTGGTCACGGTGCCGCAATTGTTCGAGGCATTGCGGCTGGCCAGCCAGGGCACGGAAACCCAGGTCACAGGCACATTCACAGATCCGAGCGGCAAGGTCAGATCGCAATGGCAGCAGGCCCAGGTCGAATGCGGTTTCAAGCTGGCCGAGCCGGCGCGCGCCGGTGATGCACCAATCTACTATTTTTATGAAAAGCGGCCGATGACAATCCCCGATCAATTGTCCAAACCATCCTGCCGCTTTTACCAACTGGCGCCGCATTTGGAACGCGGCTACTCGGTCGAGGACATCACCACGGCCATCCAGACCGCGTGGGATTTGCTGGGCGGCGGGGAAAAGCCGCAATTGAAATTTCACCAGGACACGGCGCTCTTGATTGCGGTGGGCCCCGAGGACAAACTGAACCTGATCGATCTTGCCTTGCGTGAATTGCAAGGCGCGCAAAAGAAAGGCGCCACCAGTGCTCCAGCCGCCGGACAACCAAAACCTCCCAAACCATGATGGCACGCTGCCGGCCATGGTCGAGGACGTCTTTCTTTCATGGCCATGGAAACAGAGCGCCGAGGGGAACATTGTGCGGCAGGGGGCTTTGCCAGACACGCCAGCCATACCGGAATTGACGGCGCGCATGGCCCGCGGCGAGGACGCGGCGTACCGCCACTTCCATCAGTTGTACTTCGACCGGCTGCATCGTTACCTGCTCGTGGTGATGGCGGGCAACGAAGCCGCCGCGCGCGATGCATTGCAGCAGACGTACCTGCGCGTCGTGCGCCATGTGCGCGAGTTTCCGTCAGCCGACGTATTCTGGAGCTGGCTGGCGGTTCTGGCACGCAGTTCGGCGCGCGACGAATCACGCCGGCAGCGCCGTTATCTCGCAGCGCTGGACCGCTTTTTCCAACGCCGCGTGGACAATGGCATTCCCGATGTCGATGCCGATGCGCGGCTGATGGAATTGCTGGAGGCGGCGCTCGCAGGATTGCCGGCCGAGGAACGGGAATTGTTGGAACAAAAATATTATCACAGGGCCAGCGTCGAGGAAATCGCGCTACGTTCGCAGACGACGCTGAAAGCCGTGGAATCGCGCCTGGTGCGCACGCGACGCAAGTTGAGGGAAGCCATTTTGAGCGCATTGAAGCATGAACGGTGACGACAAACGCCTGTTGGGCGATGTGTTGGGCGACACCGGCGCGGATGAGTTTCGCGAATCGGTGCTCGACGCCACGCTGCGTAGCGCACGGCGGAAGCGCGTGACGCGGCGCACGGGGGCTGTGGTTGTAGGGTTGCTGCTGGCGGCGTTGCTGCCGTGGACGTGGCACCCGACGTCGGAGCCGCCGGCCATCGTGGCGCAACGAAGCCAACCGAAGCCGTCCGGGCTCGTGATTCACTCGCAGCCGCTGACCGCCACGGTGCTGGTGCGGACTTCAGCGGCGAGCGTGGAAATGATTTCGCCGGGCGCGCAGCCGTTGGTGGCGCGTGTGCAGACAGTTCCGGACGCGCCATTGTTCGAGCGCATGAGCGACGAGCGGTTGCTGGCGTTTTTGGGCGAGCATCCGGCGGCGTTGGTCCGCCGAGGCGCGCGCGCCGAGTTGGTGTTTGTGAATCCGCGAGATGCAGACGGGTTTCCTGTCCAATAGGGGGAAGTATTTAGTATTCAGTGTTCGAGTTTGACCCCACTCTTCGTTCGATTTCATGGCGTGCGGCGTTGTTTGATGGCGTTCAAAGCGTTGGAATTGCGCCACGCAAAATCTGCCTCTCGATAAAGCCTCGCGGATCGCGTCCACCGATTCCTTGTTCCCCCCACTTCGAAGTCGATGGCGACCAGACTGACGAGCGCGGTTTTGTTTGTGAGGTAAATTGGCTCCGGCGTGTCTCCGTGTGGCGCGAATTCAATCGCCATGCCAAACCCGTTGATATCCCATTTCACGATTTTATAGACATCCACTTCCGACGGGTTCCTCGGCAAAGATTTTGCCAGGTATCCGCTTCTGTTTTCATCGAGTTCAAGACGATAAAAATTCACACTGTCTTGGTCGAATCCAACCCATGCACCGACGTATTGTTCGGGTATGGGAGCGCGAGGAAGTGTTTTGCCGCTCGCTTTGAAAGCAAAATGCACACAGCCCAGCAGTGCGATTGCCGAAAGACACAAGAACACCTTTTTCATAGCTTTTTTCCAAGCAGCTTGTTCCTCGCAACCCTAACGCGATTGCCTACTTGTCCTTCAACACCCACACGCCGTCCCAGTCGTCGCCGGGCGGGTGTTGCTTCATGTAGTCGCAACGCTTGATGTAGTCTTCGCAGAGCAGGTCCTTCGGATTCAACTTGAGCGCTTCGCGGAAGGCTTCGATGGCTTTGTCCCAATTCTGCTGGCGATACTGGGTCATCGCGCGTTTGAAGACGGCGAGGGATTCCTGAAGGTTCGGGAACGTGGCGTCGGTGTGGAAATCGAGCACTTCGAACACGGCAATCGGCTCGGTCTTGCCCTTGACGACGACGCGGTCGATGTCGCGGATTTGATAATCGCCGGTGAGCTTGTGATAGGTGTTTTCGCTGATGAGGATGCGGGCGTGGTATTGCTTGCACGCGCTTTCGAGGCGCGCGGCGAGGTTCACGCCGTCGCCGATCATCGTGTAATTGCTGATCTTCTCGGAGCCGATGTTGCCGGCGATGACTTTGTCCGTGTTGAGGCCGATGCCAATGTCGATGGCGTCCTCGTTGCGGGCGCGGCGGCGGTCGTTGAGGTTCGCCAGTTCGCGCATCATGTGGATGGACGCGCGCAGGGCGCGATCCGGGTCGTCCTCGTGCGGCACGATGTGGCCGAAGCCGGCCATGATGGCGTCGCCGATGAATTTGTCGAGCTGGCCTTCCTCCTTCTCGATGCAATCGACCATGAGGGTGAAATACTCGTTGAGCAGCGAGACGGTGCCTTGCGCGCCGAGCTTTTCGGTGAGCGTGGTGAAGCTGCGGATGTCCGAGAACAAAATGGTGGCGATGGTGCTCTTGTCCTTGAGGCCGCCGCTTTCGGCGAGCTGGTCCGCGAGGGCGGAACCAAGGTAGCGCGCGAGGGCGGCCTTGCCGCGTTTCTCGCCGCTGATGTCCTCGATCATGATCATCGAGCCGAGTTTCTTCTGCTCGACGCTGATGAGCGGCAACACCGAGAGGTTCACCGAAATCTTTTTCGCGCCGAACTCCAGCTCGGCGTCCATCGAATTCTCGGCTTCCTGCGTCTTGCCGATGCGCTCGACCTTTTTGAGCACCCAACTGTTCTGGCCGGTGAAAAATTCCTCGGCCTTCTTGTCGATGATGTCGCCGGCGGCGACGTGAAGGATGCGCAGGCCGGCGGCGTTGCAGGTCATGATCTTGCCGCTCTCGTTGAGCGTGATGACGCCGTTGGACATGGATTGCAGCATGCTCTCGCTGTAATTCTTCATGTTCTGGATGTCCGCGAAGAGCTTCGCGTTTTCCAGGCCGAGTGAGATTTTGGCGCTGAACGCCTTGAGGCGCGTTTCGTCCTCGTTGGTGAAGGTGCCGCCCTGTTTGTTGAGCGCCTGCACCACGCCGATGGCCTTGCCGTGCTTGTTGACGACGGGCACGCACAAAATCGAGCGCGTGAAATAACCGGTCTTCTTGTCGAACGCCGGATTGAAGCGCAGGTCCGCGTAGGCGTAGGGAATGTTGGTGGTCTTGCCGGAGGTGAACACCGCGCCCGCGATGCCGAGGTGATTGGGAAAACGAATCTGCGTGCTTTGCAGGCCGGTGCCGACTTCCGACCACAATTCGTTGGTCTTTTCGTCGTTGAGGAACAGCGTGGCGCGGTCGGCGCGCAGGATGCGCTTGGCCTCGTTCATCACGCGCTGGAGGAGCGGCTTGAGTTCCAGTTCGGAGCTAACGTCCGAAACCATGTCCAGGAACTCCATCTCCTGCTCGCGCGATTTCTGCATGCGCTCGACGTGCTGGCGGCTTTGCAGAACGATCGCCGCCTGCGTGGTCATCGCTTCGAGCAGGTGCAGGTCCGCCTCGCTGAACGGGCCGAGGATCTTGTTGAGCGTCTGGACGACGCCGATGACCTCGCCCTTGGCGGTCTTGATGGGCGCGCAGAGGATGTTGCGCGTGCGGAAGCCGGTCTGGCGGTCCACCGAGCGGTCAAAGCGCGAATCGTTATAGGCATCCGGGATGATGACGCCCTTGGCGGAGGTGAAGACGTGGCCGGCGATGCCGCTGGTGTTGAGGATGCGGATTTCGCGGCGGTTGGTGCCCTGGGCGATGCGCGAATAAAGTTCGCCGGTCTGCGAGTCGTTGAGGAAAAGCGAACCGCGCTCGGCGCCGGTCTCGGTGGTGACGAGGGCGACGAGCACTTCGAGCACTTCATCCAGCGAATCAATGGCCGAAACCTGCCGGGAGACGTTGAGCAACATCTCCAGTTGCCGGATGCGCTCGGTGTCGCCCGTGTGGCCGGCGGCGGCCGGAGGCGGGGCGGGTGGCGCGGGCGGCGCTTCGGCTACGGTGGCGTCACTTTTTGGCATTGAGTTGTTCCAGTTTGTCGCGCAATTCGGCGATTGTCAGTTGCAATTGTTTCTCCTCCTGGCGGGCCACGCGCTGATGCTCCTGCAGTTTCTCCTGCGCCTCGAAGCGGCCGTTGTCCATCTCCTCGCGCATGGCGGCGATGGTGTCCTTCAACTGCTTGATCTCGGCGTGGGCCACGGCGACCGCTTCCTGCACCGCCTTTTGTTTTTCAAAACGCAGATTCTCCAGTTCATCGCGCAGCGCCACGACCGTTTCGTGCAACTGTTTCATCTCGCTGTTCGCGTTGGACACGGCCTCCTGCACGGCCTTCTGTTTTTCGTAGCCAAGGCGTTCCATTTCGTCGCGCAAGGCGGCGATGGTCTGGCGGTATTGCGCCATTTCATCCTGCGACGCGGCGACGCTGGCCTGCACGGCCTTTTGTTTTTCGAAGCGCGCGTTCTCCAATTCATCGCGCACGGCGGCGACGGTTTCCTGGAGCTGTTTGATTTCGCCCTGGGCGTGGGCAAGCGTCTGCTGGACGGCGCGTTGCTTGTCGAAGCGCGCCTCTTCGATCTGGGCCTGGAGGTCGGCGATGGTGGCCTTGAGGGTGGCGACCTCGCCGGCGGTGCCGGTGATGATCTGTCGCGCGCCTTCCTGGTGGTCGAAGTCCATAAGTATCAGGCCTCAATCGCGTCGCCCGCGGGGGCAGGCTGCTGGTCGTCGTCAAGCATATATCCGCTGGCGGCGGGTTGAATTCAAGGAAATTAATCCGGCGCACGGCGCGGGCGGGCGATGGTTGTTGTTGGGAAGACGGGGGTTGCGTTGGGGAGTCGCGGAAACTCCAGGCTCAAAACTTCAAGCGCCAGAGAAGCAGCAAACGTCAAGGTTCAAGGTTTGAGAGGCAAAATCATTAGGGGCAAAATCATTTTGGCGGACAGAAAGATGGGGGGGAGGCTTTGTACAGGACGAACGGCTTGAACGAACCCCTCTCCCTTGTTCCCTCTCCCCGTCGTTCCTCCGGGGCGAGGGAAACGTGCGCCGTGCGCCTTTTAAAAAATCACGCGTTGGGGTTTGCGCTGCGCAACAAAGCGCCATCGGACTGGCGCACTCCAAGACGCTGGCGCGCAGGCCATGCGTTCAAGCGGTTACGACATTTTGTGTCGGCGCATGACCATGCCGCGTCCGGCGTCTTCCCAAAATTGACGGAGCATTTCGGTCGCTGTCGGGGTGCGTGGCGGCTTGCTGGACGCTGGAGAGGGCCTGAAAGGAGGCAGAATCAATTTAGCTGACAGAAAGATGCGGGGACAGAAAAATGGGGGAGTGAAGAGGTTCGTTAGAGGGTGTTACGAAAGTTTTCATAGGTTGGCTTGAGGCAATGGGTTGGGATGAAAAATCCGGCGGGCGCGTTTTGAACGGACGCAGCGGGTTTCACAGGGTAGCCTTCGGCGCATGAGTTCGCTACTTCCGGTCACCGGCACCCAATGCGCATCTGCTGCGAGAACTCCTGCCCGCTGGTTTGGGATTGGGACGAAAGCGCTTAAACTGCGAAAAATCCCGCGCCGTGAAAATTCGCGAAATCGCCAGTAAATCCGCATCTCAGCTTACCCCCTTTCGTAACACCCTCTCGTTAATGTCTTTGTCCATTCCTTGCTCGCGGCATTGCTGGTTGGGTGCGGAACGCGTTCGCCTGGCATTGTCGAAGGCTCTTCCCGCGAGCGCGCGGTCGTTATTCGTGGCGCGAACAATTCACAAGAAGCAATCGCGGCGGAAAATGCCTGGGTTCAAAAGCGCCACCCAAACTCAACGAAGATGGACCAGACCGTGGTATTCGCTGATGACAAGGTTTATGACGTCGTTACCTACAGAACGACAAAAGGTGAGTTTTTAGATGTTTACTTCGACATTACGGAGCTTTTTCAGAAAATGAGGGAGCAGGACCGCGAAACCAATGCTGGCCAGAGATAAGGTCATTGGAAAGGGCATGAGAGAATAGGGCGAAGTAAATCACCCATCATTAATGAGACTCTGGACACTACATCCGCGGTATCTGGACGCGAAGGGGTTGGTGGCGGCGTGGCGGGAGGCGTTGCTGGCGCAGAAGGTGCTGGCGGGCGGCACGCGCGGTTACACGAGGCATCCGCAGTTGGAACGGTTTCGCGGCCAGGCGGAACCGGTGCCGGTGGTGGCGGCGTTTCTGGCGGGCATCGCGGAGGAAGCGCACCGGCGTGGATACCGGTTCGACACGGCAAAGATCTCGTCGCCCCGTTTTGCGGGTCGGATGGTGGAAACACGCGGCCAGTTGCTGTTTGAATGGGAGCATTTGCGAAAGAAACTGCGGGCACGCGCGCCAAAGGTATATCGGGAGATTCGCAACATCCCAACGCCGGAGGCGCATCCGTTGTTTCGGATTGTGGCGGGGAAGGTGCGAAGTTGGGAGAAGGGCGGTTAAGTTCAAAGCATACCGACGAGGCCTATTTCTTCCGAGCCTCGCCGGTCATGGGGACGAAGCGAACAGGGAGGACGGAGCGGCGCACGATTTTGCCGGCGGATTTTTCCAGCAGGTAAAGGTTCTGGTCTCCGGCTTCGCCCACTGGGATGATCATTTTGCCGCCTTCCTTGAGCTGGTCCACCAGCGGCTGGGGAATATGCTCGGGCGCGCAGGTGACGATGATGGCGTCAAACGGCGCGTGTTCCGCCCAGCCCTTGTATCCATCGCCGGCCTTCACTTTTACGTTCTTGTAACCGAGGCGTTGCAGGTCGTTGGCGGCGCGTTTGGCCAGCGGCTCGACGATTTCAATCGTATAAACCTCGGCGACCAGTTCGGCGAGGACGGCGGCCTGGTAGCCGGAGCCAGTGCCGATTTCGAGGACTTTATCGGACGGCCCGGGCGCGAGCTTCTCGGTCATGAAGGCCACGATGAAGGGTTGGGAAATGGTCTGGTCGTAGCCGATGGGGAGCGGGTGGTCGTCGTAGGCCTTGGCGCGCCATTCGGCGGGCACGAACTCGTGGCGCGCGACCTTTTCCATGGCCGCGAGAACGCGCGGGTTCTTGATGTCCCGACCGATGCCCTTGAGTTGTCGCTCGACCATACGTTTGCGGGCGGAGGTGTAGTCCGGTTCGGCGGCGAAACTCGACCCGGCTTCCGGCCGGGGGCCGCACGCGGCCAGAAAGAAAAAAGCAGAAACGAAAAACACTCTGCTCATGGTGGAAATCTAAACCAACTTGGCGCGCGTGCGAAGGGAAAAGGTGGGGGAAATGAACACGTGTACAACGCGGAGCGCGGCGTTTGTGCCGCTGCAGCGCCCCAAACCAAAGGTGAGCTGGAATCCGCCTTCCCCGATTACTTCGGCGCCGTCGTCAGCGGAAAGTCATCGGTGCGGAACGGTGTCGCGGGCAACCCTTCCTTGTTGAACAGGTTCACCACCGGAAAATCCGCCCAGCCATAGCGCACCGCCACCGGCTTGGCCACGCTGTCCGCTGTGACCACGACGGTGTTGCCCACAATCTCCGCCTTGCCCCAGACGAACTTCTTGTCCTCGCCGCAGATGGCAAAGCCCTTCAACTCGCCGTCCTTGGCCTCCAAACCGCCGCCGACTGAATCAAAGTTCAATATCGCCTGGTTGCCCTTGACGCGCATGTTCTTGTAGAGCGGGCCGGACGACACAATCTTTTCGTTATATGCCAGCGTCCGCGCCGCCAACGCCAGCCGCTCGCCCACTGGCTGTTTCTTCGTGGGATGAATGTCGTCCTTGTCGCCCACATCGGTGATGACCACCATGCCGGCCTTCGTCGGTGGACGCGTCGCCAGCAACTGCGCTTCGCGCAATTCCGCCCATTTGCTTTCCACCGGTTCCTTCGTGATTTCTTCCAACGACCTCTTCTGGTTGCGATCCCAGGGCGCCAGTTGCACCGCGATGAACGGAAAATCGCCCTGGCCCCAGTCCTTCCGCCAGTTCTTGATCATCTCCGGGAACAAGGTGCGATATTGGTAAGCGCGGTCCGCGTTGGATTCGCCCTGATACCAGATGGCTCCTTTGATCGCGTACGGAATCAACGGCGCAAGCATGGCATTATACAACTCTCCCGGATACCATGGTGCGCGCGGTTCGGCGCCTTTGGCCTTTTCACCCTTCTTCTTCGCCTCGGCCGCCGCCTTGTCATAGGCCGCCTTGGCCGCCAGATATTTCTCCCGGTTCGCGTCGCCGCTTTCGAGGATCGACGCCAGCGACTGGTTGGCTTCCAGCGCGGCGCGGCTGGTCCACGCCTCCGCCGGCGTGCCGCCCCAGGATGTGTGGATCATGCCCACCGGCACGCCCCGCGCCTCCTGCAACGCCCGCCCAAAATAAAAACCCACCGCCGAGAAATCATACGAACTCTGCGGGCTGGACTCCTGCCACGCGAATTTTCCGCTGTTCCACGGCTGCTTCAAATCGGACAACGGCTCGTCCGAACGCGCCTTCTGCACCGCGAACAAACGCAGATTCGGAATGACCGATTTCTGGATGTCCTGGGCCGCCTCGAACGACCGGTTCAACGGCCATTCCATGTTGGACTGCCCGCTGCAAACCCACACCTCGCCAATCAGGATGTTCTGCAGTACCAGCCGGTTCTTGCCGCTGATGGTCATCGTTTCTGGCTCGGCACTGGCCTTGAGATTCTTCAGCTTCACCATCCACTTGCCGTCCTTGGCCTTGGCCGAGACGCGCTGATTTTGGAATTGCACCAGCACCGTTTCCCCTTCGTCCGCCCAACCCCACACTGGCACCAGCATCCCCTGCTGGAGCACCATGTTATCCGAGAAAATAACGGGCATCCTGACGTCCGCCCGGGCTTCCGGGGCGGTGTGCAAACCAAGGGCCAAAGCGGCGATACAGGCGATTTTGGCGAGTGTCTTCATAATCAAACGATGCGAGTCGAGGGTTGCGACGCTCGTGCGTCATGCTGGTTGCCGGACATGACTTTATGTCAACCCTTTTGCCTCCAAAGGTCAATCAGAAAGGGGGGGTGGGTTCGGGCTCGGCTTTTGGGAAAGTTGGGTTATCTTGCGGGCGTGCAGACGCTCTCTGACCGGCTGGGGGAGGTTCCTGCGCTGAACCGGGTCACGGTGCCGGACCTGTGGCAGCAGCAGGCGGTCACCGCTTTGCGCGAGGGCAAGGATGTGGTGGTGCATGCGCCGACGGGCGCCGGCAAGACGTTGATTTTCGAGTTGTGGTCCAACCAGGGCAAGAACCACGGGCAGGCGATTTACACGGTGCCGACACGCGCGCTGGCCAATGACAAGCTGGCCGAATGGCGCGCGCGCGGCTGGAATGTGGGCATCGCCACGGGCGATCTGGCGGAGAATCTCGATGCGCCGGTGCTGGTGGCCACGTTGGAGACGCAGAAGAACCGGCTTATCCAGGGAGACGGCCCGCAGTTGCTGGTCATCGATGAGTATCAGATGCTCGGCGATCCGGACCGCGGATTGAATTACGAACTGGCGATCGCCCTGGCGCCGTTGAAGACGCAGTTGCTGCTGTTGAGCGGCAGCGTGGGCAATCCGCCGCAGGTGGTGAAGTGGCTGCAACGCCTCGGGCGCGACGCGGTGCTGGTGCGGCATGATCATCGGCCGGTGCCGTTGGAGGAGATTCACGCGAACAATCTGAGCTACCATGTGCCGACGGAGATCCGCGGTTACTGGCCGCGCTTTGCGGCGAAAGCTTTGGCGGAGGACCTGGGGCCGATCCTGATTTTCGCGCCGCGCCGGCAATCGGCGGAATCGATTGCGGCGGAAATCGCGCGGCATCTGCCGACGCCGAATCCGCTTTCGCTGAGCACGGAGCAAAAGCAGATGGTGGGCGAGAATCTGGCGCGGCTGCTCAAGTCGCGCGTGGCGTATCATCACAGCGGCTTGAGCTACGGGGCGCGCGCGGGTGTGATCGAGCCGCTGGCCAAGGCGGGGCAGTTGCGCGTGGTGGTGGCGACGATGGGGCTGGCGGCCGGCATCAACTTCTCGCTGCGCAGTGTGGCGCTGGCCGGCGAGTCATACCGGCGCGATTACCAGGAGCAACCGTTGCGGCCGGATGAGATTTTGCAGATGTTCGGCCGCGCGGGGCGGCGGGGCATCGACGAGATTGGTTATGTGCTGGTGAGCGTGAACGACATCCGGTTGCGCGAGGGATTTCCGTGCCAGTTGTCGCGCAGCGGGATGGTGGACTGGAGCGCGTTGCTGGGCATCATGGCGTCGGCGGCCGAGCAGGGGCGCGAGCCGTTCCTGGCGGCGGTGCACGCGCAGGAGAGATTGTTCACGACGAAGCCGATTTTGCTGGGCGTCGAGGAGTCGCTGAAGAATCCCCAGACGCCGTGCGGGTTGATGACGGATGCGGAGCGGGCGCGGCACGTGCGCAAGCGGGTGCGGCAAATGCTCAACAGCCGCGGTGAATGGGAGGCCATACCGCATTGGACGGAGAAGCCGCTGGGCGAGGTGTGGGCAGTGGAGGGGATCTCTCCTTGTCGTCCTTCGTCCTCGTCCTCCTCCTCGTCCTCGAACCATTCTGTTGAAGAGACGAGGACGAGGACGAAGGACGAGGACGAAGCCGATCCACCCGTTTTGATTCCGGCGCTGTCGGTGCAGGCGGCGTTGGAGAAGGTGGGCAGCGGGACGATTTGCGCGGTGGGCGAGGAAAACGGGCGCAAGATTTATGGACGCGAAATGACGGTGGCGGATCGCTTGAACGACGACCGCATCCTGCTGGCCAAGTGGGTGCGGCGGCTGACGAACTGGACGGGGCGGCAGGCGCCCATGGCGGTGTGGGAGGAAAAGGTGGTGCCGTTGCTGCGCGAGAAACTGGCGAAGCAAGGCACGCCGGTGTTGAATTTCGTGAACCACCAGCAACGGATCGTCGCGCGCCTGAGCGTGGCGCTGCTCAAGGTGCGCGTGCCGGTGGATTCGCACGGCGTGGCGTTGTGGAAGCCGGTCGAGCGAGAGGTGTTGCCGGCGGATTGCGCGCACTGTCCGCTGGTGCCCACGTGCCTGAAGCTGTCCGCGGCCACGGGCGTGGCGCTGCTCTGGCGGCGGCTGGGCCTGGTGGATGCGGCGGGCGTGCCGACCTTGCGCGGGCGCGTGGTGAGTTTCCTGTCGCAAGGCGACGGGCTGGCGATTGCCGCGGCGCTGGAGGACACGAGTTATCCGCTGGACGAATTGATTTATGACGTCGCGAACCTGGACGCAGGATTTCGCTTCTGCGGCGACGAAGGCCGCTGGGGCGGGCGGCTGGCCGAGGCGTGCCATAAATTGTTCGGCCTGCAAACGATTCCCGGTTACCTGGAGAACGGGTTGCCCGCCAAGTACGGCTCGGGCGCGGAGCAAATCGTGGCGGCGATCCACAAGAATCCGCTGGCCAAGAGCGCGTGGGTGACGGAGTTCCTGGGCGTGGGCGACATCGACCGTGTCATCATCGAATGGCGCAGTCTGCTGCGGCAGATTGCGCACGCGCCGAAGCTCGACTGGCCGCGCTGGCAGGCGTTCCAGGCAATGGCCAAGGCCATCCTGCGCGAAACGGAATCACCGACGCTCACGGACTTGCCGCCGCTGGAGTATCACCAGATGAAGCGGATCGAGCATCGGTTGTCGTTGAGGAGACATTGAGGGGAATGACGCGCGGCGGGCGGAAGCGTCGCCATTGAGCAAGTCACACGCAACAAAGCGCCATCGGACTGGCGCACTCCAAGACGCTTCGCGAGGGCGGTGGTTGTCGAAGCGCAACGATCCGCAGCGGCGATTTACATCACGCGCGGACTGCCGGAAGCGGGAGCAGGTGCCATTGGCCGGGTTGTAATCCGGTGACGTCGTACTCGCCAAAACGGCTGCGGTGGAGGCGGGTGACTTCACAACCCTGGCTGGCGAACATGCGCTTGACCTGGTGATAGCGGCCTTCGGTGAGTTCCAGGCGGGCTTCGCGCGGCGCGATGATTCCCAGGCGCGCGGGCAGGCAGGGTTTGTCTTCGTCCTCGAGCAGCAGCTTGCCCGACGCGAACAATTCGACGAGGCGCGGGTCGAGGTCGCGGTCCACGGTGACGTCGTAAACCTTGGTGACCTTGTGCTTGGGCGAGGTCCAGCGTTGAACGAGTTCGCCCAGGTCGGTGACGAGCAGCACGCCGGTGGTGTCCTTGTCCAGGCGGCCGACGGAGGTGACGGGCGGGTTGCGGCGCAGCCAGCGTTCGGGGAGCAGTTCGTAAATGGTGGGGCCTTCGCGCGTTTCGTGCGTGCAGACATAACCGGCGGGCTTGTGCAACAGCGCGAGGATGCCATCGGGGCATTCGATGGGCTGGCCATCAATGAGCACGGCGGCGGGCGGAACCTTGGCATCGGACGATTTGACAGGCTGGCCGTCCACGGTGACCCGGCGGCGATGAATCCACGCGCGCGCCTCGCTGCGGCTGCAATAGCCGTAGCGCGACAGGATCTGGTCGATGCGAAAAACGGATTTGCCGCGAAGCATGGCGCGAATCTTAGACGACGTTGGATGGGGAGAAAGGTGAAATCGTGGAGGGAAGGAAGTCAGGCTTCGCGAGTGGGGTTCGCCCTCACCCTGGCCCTCTCCCCCGGGAGAGGGGAAGCGAGGCGTAGCGCGTTGGATGTTCGAAGGAGCGTTGGGGAATGCAGTCGTGGGTGGTTCGACGATCAGAGCCTCGTTACCTCGGCTGCTACAGGGGTTATTTTTCCTTGCGCTTGATCCAGAAAAACGGCGGCTCGGCGCGCAAGAGAATGTGGCCCGTCAACTGGCACCAGGCGGCCAGTTCCGCCGGGGCCGAGGCATCGCGCGCGGTAAGGAGCAGGACTTTGCCGGGCACCATGGGATTCAGGCGCAGGCGAAGTTCGAGCACCAGCTCGCGGCAGGGCAGGTCGCCGGCGTCCCATTCGGCGTCGGGGTTGCGCGTTTCAGCAAAGGCATCGGGGCGCGGCGCATCGGCGGTCAGGCGCGCGGTGTGGCCGTCCTGTTCCTTGCCGGGGATGAGGCAGGCGGGAACAATCTTCATGGCCACGCCTTCATCGCGGCAGGCCCATTCCCACGCGCCGCGGTAACAATCGCGCCGCTGGATGTAGGCGCAGATGTAATCACGCGTTTCGGTGGCATCCTGTTGCAGGGCCTTGGCGAGGCACCGCAGGCAGCGCGGCGAGTTTTTGAAGCTCAGCGCGATGCTCAGCAGCAGATTGTGCCCGCACAGCGGCGCGCCGCATTCGGTGCACTTGGCGCCACGCAAGCGCCGCAGATCATCAATCAGCTTCTCCGCGGTCAGCAGGCCCTTGTCATCGTACATGTCGGTATCGTTCATCAACTCCGGCATCTGGTTGCCGGAAGACACCATAAACGAATCCGGCGAAAAAGGCTCGCACAACTTCATAAGGCGAAGGCGGCTGACAGAAAAATAAGGGTCAGAAAAATGGGGAGCGGGAGGGGCGGCGTCCCTGGCGGACCGCGGCTGTCCCCAGCCGCAGCGCTCGAAATGCAACCGACGCAATGGACAGACTTCGACGTCATTTCGGTGCGGTGCCAAACATACACGACGCACA
>JBFMBT010000158.1:0-15227 GCA_040754875.1 Verrucomicrobiota bacterium
TAAATAAAGTCGTTTCGTTTGCCAACTGGGTTCAATTCTTATTCGCACCGGCGGCGAGCTTGTCCTTCACCGACTGCAAAATCTCTTTGACCTTGAAGGTCAGGCCGTCGGTCTTGTTGATGCCGCGGATTTTCGGGTCGGCAAAACGCGCGCGCAACAAACCGGCGAGCTGCCCGTAGCCGTAAAGTCCTTCATCGTTCATTTCGACGACGAAGACGTGGTTGAAGCCGCTGAAGATGTCCTCGAGGCCGTTGGGCAGCGGATTCAAATGGCGCAGGTGCAGCGCGGAGATGCTGTCGCCGGCGGCGCGGGCGCGGTCCACCGCTTCGCGAATCGGGCCTTGCGTGGAGCCCCAGCCGACGAGCAGCACATTGCCTTCCGGCGGGCCATAGACGGTGGGCTTGGGCAATTCCGCGGCGAGCGCCTGGAGTTTCTTGCGGCGCTTGGCGTTCATTTGCAGGTGCAGCTTCGGCGAACCGGTCGGGTGGCCGAGTTCGTCGTGCTCAAGGCCGGTAGTGATGGGATATTTGCCGCTGAGGATGCGCGTGCCCGGAGCGACGTGGCGCGTGATGCCGTTGGGCGCGGACAGATCGTAAGGCTTGTGGTCCGGCACCGGCGTAAGGTCAGGTGAAATGTCCTGGCAAATCTTTTCCAAGTCGGGTTCGGGGAACGCCTCGATGCGCGTCGCGATCGCCTGGTCGGTGAGAATGATGACCGGCACGCTGTACTTGCGGGCAATGTTCACGGCTTCGATGGCGACGTAGAAGCAATCTTCGACGTTGGCCGGGGCCAGCACCACGCGGGGCGAATCGCCGTGGCCGCCGAAACAGGCGATGTTCAAATCGGATTGTTCGACATTGGTCGGCATGCCGGTGGAAGGCCCGCCGCGCTGCACGTCCACGACCACCAGCGGCACTTCGGCCATGACGGCCCAGCCGATGGCCTCGGTCTTGAGCGAGATGCCCGGCCCGCTGGAACCGGTCACCGCGACGCGGCCCCCGTAGCTGGCGCCAATCGCCGCGGACACCGAGGCGATTTCGTCTTCGCATTGTACGAACGTGCCGCCGTATTTGGGCAGTTCGCGTCGCAGCAATTCCATGATGTCCGACCACGGGGTGATGGGATAACCGGCGCCGAAACGCACGCCCGCCGCGATCAAGCCGTAGCCGAGCGCTTCGTTGCCCATCATGACCACCTGCGCGCGGTCGCGCTTCTGGCTGTCCACGAATCGGAACGTTTCCAGAATCTTGTCCAGCGGATACGCGTAACCGGCCTGGAAGGCCATGAGCGCATTGCGCAGGATGCTGGCGTCCTTGCCGCCGAAACGTTCGGAGATGAGCGCTTCGAGCTTGGGCAGGTTCAAGTCGAACATACGCGCAATCAGGCCCAGCGCATAAATATTCTTGCCCTTGTCCTTGGCCGTGCCGCCGATGGCCTCGACGGTCAACGTCGTCAGCGGGATGCCCACGTGATGGTAATCGCCCTGCCATTCCGGTTTGGGTTGCACGTGGTCGGCGTCAAACAGGACGATGCCGCCCTTTTTCAGCGAGCTGATGTGGCCTTCGTACGAATGCTGGTAAAACGCCAGCAGCACATCGGCATCGTCACCGGCGCTCAGGACTTCGCCCGAGCCGATGCGCACCTGGAAGATGGAAGGGCCGCCCGATATCGTTGACGGAATGGTCATGAAGGTCATGACCTCCTGCTCGCTGCGGCCGGCAAGCCGGGCGAGGAAACCACCGATGGACTGGATGCCGTCCTGCGAGTTGCCGGCGATCCGGATCACGGCTTCGGAAACTTTCGATACTTTTGGCGTCCCGCCTCCGGAGGCGGTCAAGGTTGCGTCACTCATGAAAGGTTATTAATGGGTCTGATGCACCGTCCGTTTAGACGATACTGGTTGCGAATAGATTGCGGTAAATCGTTTCAATGACGTTTCACACTAACATCATGCGGACACGTGTCAAATGGATAAGGGATGGCGTATCTCCTTAGAAAGGAATGACTTGCGGCGAAATAAGGGGTTCCCTTACGCGCTCAATCCGCGCACGAATTGCCCGTTCAACGGCTCTTCAAGCTGCCTGATGAATGCGTGGACGGCAGCGCGCCGACCTGTTCCAGGAAGTATTCGATGCCGCGCGCCACGCCGTGCCCGTAAGGCTGGCTACTCACGTAACCGCTCTGGCGAAGGACTGTCTCCTTGACCTCGGGAATGGCATTGGCGGGGGCCACGAGCCAGCGCGCGAAGGTGTTCGAGAGCATCGGCAGGTCGTTGTAATGGTCGCCGGCCGCGAGCACGCTGTGGGCGGTCAGGCCCAGGCGGCGGGTGATTTCACCCAGCGCGGAGCCTTTGTTGTAAGCCGCGTGGCACAGGCGCGCGTAGATGTCGTTGCGCATCACGGCCAGGTGCGGAATGCGCCGGCAATATTCGTCCAGATACGCCACGATCTTGTCCGCATCCTCGTTGTTCTCCGCAATCAGGCAGAAGGGTGAAAAGTCGTCCTCGTAAATCTCCGCGTCAAAGTGGGTACTGATCCAATCGACCATGCGCGGGATGTCCTGGCGCACCTGTTCGAACAAGCTGGCGTGTGACCGCGTGCAGGCCTGGTTCCATTCCTCCAAACCGACGTACCGATGGTTTTCGTGGTAATAGATCTCCCGTTCCACCACCGCGATGAAGTCCGGCCGCACCGTCAAATGCGCGCGGCCCAGCGTTTCCAGCACGCTGGAAAGGTCGCGCCCGGTGTTGATGACCCAACTGGCCCCTTGCGATTGCGCATGCGCAATCAATGATTGCACGGCGGGCGGCACGGGGGGATTTTCAAACTCGGCAAACAACGTGCCGTCGAAGTCGGTCGATATCAGTTGAATCGGAAATGCCATTACGTCATGGGCGCGTCGTTGACCGTCATCCGCTCCGGCTCTTCGCTTGCGCCGTTCCAGAATCGTGAGGTATGGTCGGATGTCAAAAAAATTATGTCCGCCTTGCAGGAAAAATACGACGACGCGATGCTCGACTTCTCGATGGGCGACTTCGATTCGGCCATTGCGAAGTTCCAGGGCATCCTGGCGGAGGAGCCGGAACACTTTGACGCGCAACTCTCGCTGGGCATGGCGTATTACCGCAAGGGCGACTACGCGAAGGCAATTGAAGAAGGGCACAAGGCCGAGAAAATGCGACCCAAGGAGCAGTTGGTGCACACCAATCTCTCGCTGTTTTACATGAAGGCGGGCGACAAGAAGACCGCCGAGCATCACGGCTTGCAGGCGCGCATTGCTTCGTGGCGCGAGGACATGTCGGGCGCAAAGCCCGCGGAGGCCGGCGACCCCGAACTCGAACTGGCCAAACCGAAGCTCGAACCCATCAAGCTGCCGGAGAAGTTTCCCGACATGCCGTGGAAGAAGAACAAGCCGGCCGGCGGCAAATCCTGAGGGTGCATCCTCGGCGCGCGACGTTCACGCCGCTTCCGCGTCGAACCGAATTGCGCGGCGGAACGGCCCCACCGCGTTGAGGACACCATGCTGAAGCGGACTGAAAGCCCGCGCCCCTTGGGATGTCGTGTCCCGATGCGCTTTCCGCGTGAGTCGCGCAAAAAGATGATTCACTCCCGCACGGCGTTTTGCTTTAATCCAGCCAATGAAGAATCCGATCATTGCGGCGTTGGACGTGCCGGACCTGGAAACCGCTGTGGGGCTCGCCGGACAACTCAAATCCTGCGTGGGCGCCTTCAAGATTGGCAGTGAACTCTTCACCAGCGCCGGCCCCGAAGTGGTGCGCCGCATCCGCGCGCTCGGCAGCCCGGTGTTCCTCGACCTGAAATTCTACGACATCCCGAACACCGTCGCCAAGGCCGTCGCCGCCGCTGTGCGCCTGGACGTGCAGATGCTCACGCTCCACGTCAGTGGCGGCAGCGAGATGCTCAAGGCCGCCGATGAATCCGCGCGCGAAACCGCCCGCAGCCTCGGGCGCAAGCCGCCCCTGCTCCTCGGCGTCACCGTGCTCACCAGCTTCGACAACAACGAACTGAACGAAGTCGGTGTCCACTTCGACGTCGCCCGCCAGGTCGAGCGCCTGGCCAACATCGCCGTGCGTTGCGGCCTGGGCGGACTGGTCTGTTCGCCGCTGGAAGTCGCGGGCCTGCGGCAATTTCTGCCGTCGGAAATGCAACTGGTCACGCCCGGCGTGCGCGCGTCCGGCGCGGGCACGAATGACCAAAAGCGCGTCCTCGCCCCGCACGAAGCCCTGGCCGCCGGCGCCAACTGGCTGGTGGTCGGCCGTCCGATTTACACCGCCGTCAATCCCGTGGCCGCCGTGGAGGAAATTCTGGCCACATTGCCGAGGTTTTAAGTCCCGCCAGGGACGTCCGAAAATGGCCCAGCGATTTATCGCTGGGTCTGCTGTGGAACAGGTGGCGAAGTCCCGGAGGGACGATAGAATCGCACGGATGCACCTCGTTTTCTTCCGCCCCTCCGGGGCTTTGGCTCATCCCGCCGCAAACCCAGCGATAAATCGCTGGGCTATTACCTTTCGCCCTCCGGGCTGAAACGGCTGCCATTATTGCGTGCTTCCCGCTTAAACTCTTTAACTCTTCCGCTCACCGCAAAGCGTAGGCCGCCAGGGACACGATCCGGACGCGTCCCCGGCGGCTGTGTTGTGTACTCAGGCTGCCATGGAGATCAGCCGTTCGCTCCGTTTGCGGACGCAGCGTTGCTTGTCCACCTTCACGCGGGCTTCCGTGGCTTTCTCTTCCGCCAGGACGGGGAAGACAAGCAACGGATAGGCCGTGGCGAAGGCGAGCGCTTCAGCTTCGTGCAGCGACTGGCGCAGATATTCGCGCTGATCCGAGTCGGGCGAGTGATCCAGCAACTGCACGAGAAGCTGATGCTTCATGCGCGTGAAGGCCGCGTCGCGGGATTCCCGCGAGACGTCCCCCGCGCGGGGGGTGACCTCGAAGCGCCTGGGCCGGGTGAACCGGGCCGCCAGTTTCCGTGCATTGTTTTTCATAGTACTTCTCGTTTCGTTGTTCGGGGAGGCGTGTGCCAAAAACAGAAAACCCACCATTGCTTCCGGCAAGGTGGGTTTGGAAATTCTATTTTAGGCTGTCTTTAGAATTGTTCCTCCCGGTTGCCGGAAAAAACGCAGGCCTGGCGCCACGTGGACTGCTGACAGTCCATGCGGCTCGAAGCCTGATGTTTAATTACGGCAAACATTCTCATAACAACGCCGGTAAGAAACACCACCCCACGCCATTTGTCAAAGGAATCCCAACCGATTTATGGCAACAATCTTGTTCCAAACACGTTACAATCTCATTTTTCTCCCAATATCGGCAAATCGTAATGTAGTTAACCTTATCCTCCTCAATCGTTAATCCAACCGAAAATACTGCAACTCCCCCTCCCCTTCTCTCCCCATTTTTCCGTCAGCCCTCATTCCACTGCCTCGACGGGAGACGGCGGCGTGTATGACGAAGACGATTTCTTGAACAGCGCATGAATGAAAAACACCACCGCCAGGACACCAAACACAATTGCTATCTTCTTGCGACGCTGGAAAATCCTCTCGGTTTCCTCCGGCGACTCGCCGTCGTACGAATGATCAATCTCCCTGGCGTGACGGCGCGAGTCATTGAGCGCCCGTTCATGCTGGAGGATGCGCTCCTCCCGCTGACGGTTCCGCTCTTCGTAGCTGAGCCGCTCCTGAGACATGCGATACGTCAATTTATCGCTCCACGCGCATTCGCGCAACCCGCCAGGTTTGGAGTCGCGCCTTCTTCGTTCGAAATTTCGGCTTTGGGATTTGTTTCGGTTTTCGGCATTCGAACTTCGGATTTCAAACGGTCACCCCAATTCTCCTGCCGCCATCCGCGTCAAATCCTCCACGGCCCACGTTGGCTGATGCGCGCGCAATTCCTCGAGCCCGTGCCCGCCGGTCGCCACCGCCAGCGACTTCGCCCCGATGGCCCGCGCGCACGCGATGTCCAGCGGCGTGTCGCCGATGATCGCAATCTCCGCGCCGCGCAACTCGCGCCCCAGCAGCCTGCTCCCGCGCTGGCGCGCAATCACCGCCAGTTGATTGCGGTCCTCGTGGTCGTCGGCGAACGCGCCCAGGCCGAAGTGTTCCCACAACCCGAAATACCGCAGCTTGATTTCCGCGCCCAGCCGCAGGTTGCCCGTGAGCAATCCGAGCAACGGCGGTTCCGGCCGCGACCGCAGCGCGCCCAGCCAGTCCAGCACACCGGGAAACACGCCGCCGCCCCGCTCGCGCAACAAATGGTCGAGCCAGAAAAAATAACTCTCGGTGAAGCGCTCCAAATTCCCCTCGGTGTAGGCGATGCCGTACTCGCGGAAAAACTCGCGCAACAGCGAACGATCCGTGCGCCCGGCAAAGCGAATGTCCTCCGCGCCGTGCCTGACCTTGAACTCGGTCGCAAACACGCGGGCGAAGGCTTCCACACCGGCGCCGTTGGTGTGGACCAGCGTGCCGTCGATATCGAACAAAACCAGCTTCGTCACCGCGACAGGCTTATGGAGGGCGGGCGGCGAAGGCAAGAATCAATGACGCCGATATCGGGCGGAAGCGGGCGGAATCGGCAGGATTAGACGTAAACCGTTGACAATGAAAGAGTTGCAAAATCGTTGATGTGGCGGCTCAAGTTTGAATCACAACCTGTTGGTGGTAAACAGGTTATGCCTTGTTTTGCTTCGGGCGGACGCGTTCCAAAGCGGTTTCCAGTATCTCGCGCGCGGAGTTGACGCGCAGGGTCAGGCTGATGGTCCAGTAGGCCGCCGCCGCCGCCAGCAAAGGCACAAACACCGCGCCCAGGCGCGCGCCCAGGTCGCGATGACCGAAGTGCGTCAGCCAGTAGTCCGCCAACCACCAGGCGACCACCCCGGCAACGATCGAGCCGCTCACCGTCGCGACCAGGTTCTTAAGCAAAAGCGCAAAGTCCAGCGTGCCGAGCTTGCGGCGCAAGGCCGTGATCAACAACCACGTGTTGATGATGGCGCTGAGCGTGTTCGCCATCGCCAGCCCGGCCTGCCGGAACGGGATGACAAACGCCAGCCCCACCGCGAGATTGACGCCCAGGCACACAAGACTGATGCGCATGGGCGTCGTGGTGTCGCCCAGCGCGAAGAATGCGCGCGTCAACACGTTGGTCATCGAGAAAGCCACCAGCCCCGGCCCGAGGCAGGTCAACGCCACGGCCGCGCGCCGCGTGGCATCCGCGTCGAACTGTCCGCGTTCGAACAACAACCGCACAATCGGTTCCGCCAGCACCGCCAGCATGATGGACACCGGCAGGTTCACAAAGACCAGGTGGTCCAGTCCCTTCCCCAGCATGGCGCGGAATTCCGTGAAGTTTTTTTCCGCGGCCAGCCCCGACAACGTCGGCAACAGGAACGTCGCCAGCGACACGCCGAACACGCCTTGGGGGAATTCCATCAGCCGCACCGCGTAATCGAGCGACGCGATGATCTGCGGGTCCACGAGGAACGCCACGCCGTCGGTGACCAGCACGTTGATCTGGAACGCGGCCACGCCGATGGTGCCGGGGACCATGCGCGCGACCACCTCGCGCACCGTGTCGTTGGACCAGGGCGAAACCCAGCGGAACCGGAATCCCTGCCGCCACAGCGACGGCAGTTGAAACGCGGCCTGGGCCACGCCGGCGACGAGCACGCCGATGGCCAGCCCGAAAATCTGTTTGTCGAGTGTTTCACCCAGGCGTGGCGCGAGCCAGAGGACCGAGGCGATCATCACCACGTTGAGCATGGTGCCGCCCATCGCGGGGATGAAGAACAGGCCGCGCGAGTTAAGCATCGCGATGAGCACGGCCGCCAGGCACACCAGCAGCAGGTAGGGAAACATGATGCCCAGCAATTGCAGCATCAGACGGGTGTTGTCGCTGAACTCGCCCGCCGCCAGCACCACCGCAATCACCAGCATCACCAGCCCGATGAAGAGGGCCGAAGACGCCAGCAGCCCCGAGATGACGGCGTTGGAGGCGCGCCACATCTCCGCCTCGCCGGCGTTCTTTTCCTTGTCTTTGAAAATGGGGATGAACGCCGCCGTCAACGCCCCTTCGCCGAGCAGCCGGCGGAAGAGGTTCGGGATCTTGAACGCCAGCTTGAAGGCGCCGGCCACCGGTGTGTCCCCCATGAACGACGCATAAACCATTTCGCGCACCATGCCGAGGATGCGGCTGGCGAGCGTGGCGATCCCCATCGCCCCCGAGGATTTGAGCATCTCCGACATCGTTCCTTCGAGCGCCTGAGTTAAGGGGCAAGGACGCCGGTTTGTCAGTCAGAAAGTCGCGCACGTCATCCGAAACGCCTCCATCACTTCCGCTGGTATTTTCCCAACCGCGCCACCACCTCCGCCGGGACTCCGTAATCCTCCAGGAACGTCTCTGACCGGGAAAGCTGCATGGCGTCACGTTGGATGAGCACGAAATGAACCCGCTCGGCGGCGTCATCCAGCAACTGGGACCTGCGGGTGACCCGCTCGCCGTCCTGAGCCGGCGGAGCAACCTCACGATCGAAGGTTCTCAGCGCCTCAAGAGCGGCAACCATCTTTCTGCACCCCGCGAAATATGCTTCCGTTGCCTCTTGCAGGATTTCCGCCGCCAACGGGTTGTCTGGGTCAATGAAGGCCATGCGCAGCTTTCGGCACACCATAGCACGTTCCCGGTGTTGGCTCCAACTGTATCGCCCCCGCACCAACTAAACTTGGGAAGAATCCTTCAATCAATCGTGCACCCGACGTTCAACCAACTCATCGCCCGCCAAAGCTGCTCCTTCAGGGTTTCCCTGCCAGTGTTCATGGGAAGACGAAAGCGGTCATGGCTTCCGTTTCAAGATCACCGCATGACCGCTGTCCGGGTCACCCAGCGTGAAAATCAAGCCGTAGGGCGGTTTGTCGCCGGAGAAATTTGCAGGGTGGAAGCGATGGTCGGGCGAGCGCAAATGAACACCCCAGATGCGCTTCGAACCTGGGTCAAGCGTGCCGAGGGTGGCCTTCTCCCAGGTGCCCGTGCCGCTGAGCAAAGACGCGAAGAAATTCGTGCCCGGCATCTCTAACTCCCAATGCGGGACATTGGTGGCGGCAAACGTGCCATCCACGCGAAGCTCGACCGTCACATCCGGTCTCGCGTTGCCAACCTCCGGAGGCAGATGCCAACGCTCAAGGGTGTATGTCCCAACGACGTCTTCAGTCTTCGGCTCGCCCGTGGTGTATAGATGGGCATGCGGGTCATACTGACAACCGGCCAAAAGCAGGGAACCAACAATGAGTAAGAGGTGGCGCATTCGAGCGAGGTCAAACATTCAATAGTTCAGCGACTGCCGTTGACGGAAACTGCCCCAGCGTATGCCGTGTTAAAACTGCTCACGGAATCTTTGACCGCCTTCTGACTCCGTCGAATATGGTGGCGTCGGCGTAGCCCAGATGGCCGTGAACCTTGCACCGCAAGAATACACCGTTGCGGTCGCCATCCCGCAAGCCGACAGTGACAATCTCGTAACTGCTGTCCGCAGACGTGAAAGCCGCCCAACTTGGCGCAGGCTGCCGGGAATGGTCGCCCGGGCAATGCAGAATCTTGGGGACAGCCAATTCATTCGACATGGAGAGGAAGTCCGATGGCAGACGACCGCCGTGCTCGGCCGCCCAGAAGCGGGCCCCATAGGCGATGGAAACCATATGATTGCCGCATTGAACTGACTCTTTGGATGGTTCCAACGCGGCCGGGCTCCCCGGCGCCGGTGATGAGGCGCAACCAGCAAGGAAGAGGAGTGCAAAGGCGTGGGCAGCCAGTGACATGTACACGCGAGTTTGCCAAACACCTCGCAGTTGAACGCGGTCAGCGTGTCTGGTTCTGGGATTTGCCATCTTTCTTTGGATGTTTGATCAAATCAAAACACCGGTTCAAGTTCACGGTGTCAATGCTCAGAATGACCCTTCTCTCGCACAATGGGGACGGTTGGTCAACCTCGCTGAACCCGGAGGCAAAAGCCGGAAATTTCTCACGCAAAGGCCGCCAAGGACGCGAAGATTTTCAGGCGCGGCCCACCGCGTTGCGTCCTTGGCGGTCTTTGCGTGAGTCTCTTCGGAGATCTTCGGAGATGCCGATGGCAAATTGTCGCTTGCATGTCCGGGGCGAAACCGCAGAGATTACGGACTACTCATGAAGCACGCGAAATTCAGCCGGGCGGCCCTGTCGTTGGCGCTGCTGCCCGTTTTCCTGTCGTCGATCACGCAACCCGCCGGGGCCGCCGATTCCGCGCGCTGGTGGAAGGGCAATCTCCACACGCATTCGCTCTGGAGCGATGGCGATGATTATCCCGAGATGATCGCCGATTGGTACAAGAAGAACGGTTACCATTTCCTGATGCTCACCGACCACAACACGTTGTCCGAAGGCGAGCGCTGGAGCGGCGTGGCGACCAATCGCGGCGGGCAGCCGGCGCTGGACAAATACGTGAAGCGTTTCGGCGGCCAATGGGTCGAGCAACGCACTGAAAACGGCAAGCTCCAGGTGCGGCTCAAGACGTTCGAGGAGTTCCGCACGTTGTTCGATGAGCCGGGCCGGTTCCTGATGATCCAGGGCGAGGAAGTCAGCGACCGTTACAAGAACGCGCCGGTCCACGTGAACGCCACCAACGTGCGCAAGGTCATCAAACCGCAGGGCGGCGACAGCGTGCTGGCGACGATGCAAAACAACGTGGATGCCGTGCTCAAACAGCGCGAGGAAACCGGGCAGCTCATCTACCCGCACATCAATCATCCGAATTTCCAATGGGCCATCACGGCGGAGGAATTGATGCAGGTGAAGGGCGAAAAGTTTTTCGAAGTGTACAACGGGCATCCGCTGGTGCACACGGAAGGCGACGCCACGCACGCGGGCATCGAGCGCATGTGGGACATCGTGCTGACGCGCCGGCTGGCCGAGCTGGGCCTGCCCGTCATGTACGGGCTGGGCACGGATGACTCGCACCATTACCACACCAACGCCATCGGCAAGAGCAACTCCGGCCGCGGCTGGGTCGTGGTGCGCGCGGCGTCGTTGACGGCGGACAATCTCATTCGCGCGCTGGAGGCGGGCGATTTCTATGCGTCGAGCGGGGTGACGCTCAAGGATGTGCGCCGGGAAACCAGCGGGTTGACCGTCGAGATTGCCGCCGAGCCGGGCGTCACCTACACCACGCAATTCATCGGCACACGCAAAGGTTATGATCCGAAGAACGAACCGGTGCGCGCGGCCAGCGGCGAGGCGTTGCGCGTGACGCATCGTTACAGCCAGGACATCGGCCAGGTGCTGGCGGAAGTGAAAGGAACCTCGGCAAGTTACACGTTTAAGGGCGACGAGATTTATGTGCGCGCGAAAGTGACGTCGTCCAAGGTGAAGAAGAATCCTTGCGTGGAAGGCGAATACGAGGCGGCCTGGGTGCAACCCGCGGTGCCGGGGAAACGCTAGGTTGATTCGAGCGCGGTTGAATGTGGGTGGTTCGGAGTCCCGGCTTCAGCCGGCCAAGGCGTGGCAATTCGAAACGTGTGGAGGTTTCCTTGGTTGTTATTAACGGGGCGACGCCCAACCGCCTGAAGGCGGGACTCCGAACCTCGGCGCGTCGTTTTCCGCTTCTAATCGCACCCGGTTTGATTACACCTTGGAACGGTCCGTTTCGAGTCCCGTGATGATGCGGGCGCCGCGTTTGTAGGTGCAATAGGAGTAGGCCCATTGCAACAACACCGCGAGCTTGTTGCGGAAGCCGACGAGGAAAATGAGGTGCACGCCCAGCCACGCCAGCCACGCGGGAAAGCCGGAGAATTCGAACCGGCCCATTTGCGCCACGGCGGCGCTGCGGCCAATCGTCGCCATCGTGCCCTTGTCCCAATATTTGAATGGCGGCCGCGGCCCGCGCCCCGCTAACGCGAGGTCATCTTCAATGATTCGCGCCACGTGCGTGGCCATCTGCATCGCTGCGGGTGAAACGCCGGGCACGGGCTTGCCGTTCTCATCGGGCACGAAGGCGATGTCGCCCACGGCGAAGACTTCCGGATGGCCGGGCACGCTGAGATCAGGGTGCACCTTCACGCGGCCGGCGCGATCAAGTTCGACGCCGAGCTTCTTCGTCAGCGGGCTGGCCGAAACACCCGCCGCCCAGAGAATGTTGCCGGCTTCGATGACGCCGTTTTCGAGTTCCACCCGGCCTTTGGTGATCGATTTGACTTTGGTGTTGGTGCGCACCTCCACGCCGAGTTCGGCGAGTTGCTGCTCCGCGCTGGCGGAAAGCTCGGGCGAGAATGTTCCCAGGACACGCGGGCCCGCTTCGATAAGGACCACGCGTGCTTGCGCGGGATCGATGCGCTTGAAGTCGTCCCGCAAGACGTGGCGCGCCAGTTCGGCGAACGCGCCGGCGAGTTCCACGCCCGTCGGGCCGCCACCCACCACGACCACCGTCATCAGGCGGTCGTGCTCTGCCTGGTCGCGCGCGTTCTCCGCCTGCTCGAACGCCAGCAGCACTTCGCGCCGGATGCGCATGGCGTCGTCGAGCGACTTGAGGCCCGGCGCGAACTGCTCCCACTCGGGATGGCCGAAGTAACTGGTCGCGCCGCCCAGTGCGAGCACGAGGTAATCGTAACTGAGCGTGTCGTGTTCCAGGACGACCTGCTTCGCGGCGAGGTTGAAGCCGGTGACATTGTCCAGCAGTACGGTGACATTCGGCTGGTCGGCGAGGACGGAGCGGATGGGCTGCGCGATTTCCGGCGCGGAGAGACCGGCGGTGGCAACCTGGTAGAGCAGCGGTTGGAAGAGATGGTGGTTCTGCCGGTCCACCAACGTGATGCGGGCAGGGGGATGATTGAACTTCTGGCAGAACGTCAACCCACCGAAGCCTGCCCCGAGAACGACGATGTGCGGCCCTTGCTGTTCCATCGTGCGTGCACCTTACTGGAGCGCGGCAAAAACGCAAATGGGCGGAACTAATGGCGCCTATAAGTCGCGGCAGCCGGGCGAGTGAGTCCTTGGGGCCGAGGGTGAAGATGGGTCAATCCTAAACGCATCGGTTTCACTCGACGCGGCAAACGATTCTCCCTCTCCCCAAGGGAGAGGGCCGGGGTGAGGGGGGAGGAGCATAATTCCATCCGCGATTTCCATTCCGCCTCAATAAGGCGGCAATAATCGGCGAAATCCATGCGCCAGGACGACGATGGCAAAGAACATGTTGCGCAGAAACAAGCCGGTGACCGACAGCGGCAACGCCGGCTGGGCGCGTCCGCTCACCGAAACCTCGCCCAATCTCCCGCCGAGTTGCTCCAACCACGAAACAGTCCGCGGCCATTCCATCAACCGGTTGAGCCATTCTGTTGGAATGCCTTCACGCCCCACCGCCGCGCCAAGGATGCCACCGAGAATGGCCGCGGTGGTGTCCGTGTCGCCGCCGCACCGGATGACGGGTTCAATCGCCTTGCGAAAATCCAACGGATGACTGAACCACGCATGCATGACGACGGGAACAGTGTGATACACGTAACCACTCACGCCGCGCCCCAGGCCAAGCGATTCGGCAAAGGCTCCGGTGGTCTCGCCGCGGTGCGCGCTTTCCCGGGCGCGGTCAACCAATTCAATAAGTTCCTGCGCGCCCGCTCCGGGTTCCTGACGCAAGGATTCACAGAACCGCGTCTGCCAGCAGGTTTCAAAGGCTCGTCGGCTGGCAAATCGCGCGGCCAGCGCGACGACGAATGCGCCGTGTTCCGCCTTCGGGTCCGTGTGTGTGATGCGGGTGGAGGCGCGCACCAGCGCGCGCAGCCGCTCCGGGTGATCGGCGTACGCAACGCCAATGATCGCGCTACGCATGGCGGGTCCATTGCCGGCGGAGAAAACGCCGCTGCGTTCCGGCGGAAAACCAAACCACAATTTGAGAATCGACCTGAGCGTCGCCAAACCGATGCCTGCGGGCAGGCCCAGCAACCAAAATCGCAGGCGCCGGGCAAAGTCACACCGGAATGCCGCCTCATCGCCGGCGCAAACGATGAGCGATTGCGCCACCATGCAGGTATGTTCGGTGTCGTCCGAGGTCATCCCACGCCACAAGAAAAAGCGCGGTGTGTCCAGCCGCGGATAAAACTTCAACTGGCGATCGCGTGAAAGCCCTTCGCAAGCAAGTCCCATGGCATCTCCCATCGCCGTGCCCAGCAAACAACCCGTCAGCGCATGACCGCACGCAATCATCATCGATTGGACAATTCTATCGATCTGATGTCATGCCCAGCAATCACTTCGCATTCGGGCTGGCGGCCGCGCAAATGCCAGCACGCCCAACGAGGAGGAAACAGCCCTGTCAGCCATAGTGCCTGGTTTTATGCGTGAACGAAGAATGACAAGCCCCGGCGCGGCCCCAGCCGCTTTTGCCTATGCGCTCAGTTGGCGTGGAAATTTACGGGACTGGCGTGCCGGCGGTGTATTCGGGTTGTTCGATGAAAAAGTCCACGGCGAGGGGTTCGTGGAGGCCGATGAGCAGGTTGAATGACGGCCAGTTGGTAAGGGTGCCGGCTAGTTGCCCAACGACAAACATGTTGGTCTGGTGGAACCATTGAAATCCCAATTCAGGCCGGGGCTTGGAGTATTGGCTCAGCGAGAGGCGCTCGCCGGAGGTGGGATTCACGGCGCACAGGGTGTGATACAGCAGCGGAACGGTGCGGGGCGCGACCCAGGTGAGGGCGACGTGCGGGATGTTGCCGTCCAGATAATGTTGGTCGATGCGGGTCGGCCCGGTGCCGGATGACGAGGAGGAATACCCCAGCCCGCCGCCGGTGGCGGTGGGCGCCAGGATGCGCACGATCGTGCCATTGCTGTAAGTGGTGTAACCGGCCCCGGCGAGTCCGCTCAGGCGCACGGAGGCGGGGCCGACGTTGAAATTGGTGACGGGCAGCGGCGCGGCTTGCATGGCTTCCGGCACGCGGAGGCCGGGCACAGCGTAAAAAGAGTTGGAGGCGCAACGGGAGCGGTCATCGGCGCAGAACCAGGCGCGCACGCGCCAGATGGTGCGCGGGCCGGTGGTCTTGCCGGGCACGCGCGGCGGCAGGCCGTCGTTGAGTGCGTTGCCGTAGTTGTCTTCGACGATCATCCAGACGCGTTTCCAGCCGTTCGAGACGCCGGGTTCACGCGCGTCGATGCGCGGTTCGAAGATCGGCGGCCGGCGGAAGCCGTCGCGGGAATTCCGGTTGC
>JBFMBT010000159.1:0-15116 GCA_040754875.1 Verrucomicrobiota bacterium
GAAGCACTCCGGGACTTTCCACACTCTTTAAATGGCCACACCCAACCGGCTGAAGCCGGGACTCCAAACCGATGCGCGCATTCGTTCGTGAATTGTTCGGTGCGGTTGTCATTGAAGTTTGGTGCTTGGTGTTTCCCTGGAGTTTGAAGTTTAGAATTTGGAGTTTTTATCCGCGCCGGGTTTATCGGCGTTCAGCCGTGGTTTAATTCGTTCACACAAACGTCGGCTTCTCTTCGTCCTACTGAAGTGATGGTGCGCAAAGTTCGGAGTCCCGCCTTCAGGCGGCTGCGCGGGACTGACTGGAAGCACTCCGGGACTTTCCACACTCTTTAAATGGCCACACCCAACCGGCTGAAGCCGGGACTCCGAACCAATGCGCGCATTCGTTCGTAAATTGTTCGGTGCGGTTGTCATTGAAGTCTGGTGCTTGGTGTTTCCCTGGAGTTTGAAGTTTAGAATTTGGAGTTTTTATCCGCGCCAGGTTTATCGGCGTTCAGCGTGGTTGAATTCGTTCACACAAACGTCGGTTTCTCTTCATCCTTCACCCCGTTGATGAAACCGACAGCCGTTTGTTCCATGCTGCCAATGACGCCCTTGGCCTTGCGGCTGAGGAACGCGTGCAACAGCAGCGACGGAATCGCCACCGCCATGCCGGTCGCGGTGGCAATGAGCGCTTCGGAGATGCCTTCGGCCAGCAACTTCGGGTCGCCGCTGCCGTGGCTGGAAATCAATTTGAAGGTCGCGATCATGCCCATGACCGTGCCGAGCAACCCCATGAGCGGGCCGGTCGTCGCCGCCAGCGCGAGGAACGCCAGGCCGCGTTCGATCTTGATGCGCGCGCCCAGCATCTTCTCGTACAGCACTTCCTCGATGTATTCCTTCTTTTCGTTGGCGTGCTCGACGGCGGTGGCGAGCAATTCGCCGGCCGGGCCGGTGATGTTGCGCGCGTAGGCCAGCGCCGCGTTCTCCTCGCCTTCCTCGATATGCTTGAGCACCTTTTGCACGTCGCGTTCGGTCGCCAGGCGGATGCGCGACAACTGGAACCATTTCACCAGCGCCACGAGCACCGCGGCCAGGCCCAGCGTCAGCAGCGGAATCATCACCAGACCGCCCTGGGCGAGCTTCTCGTAAAGACTTTGCTCCATCGCGGCCAGCTTCAACGCATTGCCCAGCGTCGCGTCGAGCGCCAGTTCGCCGCTGCCGCTGGTCACCAATTGCCGCATGGCCGGCGCCAGCTCGGGACTCACCGCCACGACCGACGGCTCCAGCGAACCGACCTGGCGTTCCACCATGCCCACGCTCGTGCCGGACGCGAACAGCGCCACCGGCCCCAGCAACATCGTCCTGCCGTTCTCGACGACGCCCGCGGGCGACAACGCCCGGCTGTCAAACGCGTGGCCGCCGGTGAGTTGCTCCAACCGGCCCGCCGCCAGGTCCAGCAACACGAACTGATCTTCGATGCGTTTCTCCAGCGGCAAATCCAGGTTGGCCGCCTGCTTGCGCACGCCCTGCACCTTTTCCTGGTAAACCTGCAATTCGCTGATGTGCATGCGCGACTCGAACAATGTCGCGAACTCCTGCAACAGGCCGTTCACGTAATCGAGTTCATCCTTCTGTTTCTTGACATTGCCCTTGAGGACGTTCAGGTCCACGAGGTCGTTGTCCTTGGCGCGCTGAAGCTTTTCGTGCTCCTTGCGCTTGGTCAGGACGGCGTCCTCCGTCTGGCTCAATTGTTGCGCCAGCGGGATGCGCTCGGCGCCCACGCGCTTTTGCAGCGCGGACAATTCGGCCAGCGACTTGTCGAGTTCCGCCTTGGCCGAAGCCGCCACGGCGTCAAAATCCTGCGCGCCCACATTCAAGGCCGCGCCCAGCAGACTGGTTAAAAACAACGTGCGTAGTTTCATGGAAATCATTGAACTTTGGCGGGCAGGGCGACAAACGCGGGCGGTTGCTTGCTTTCATAGACCGCGATGGCCCTGGCAATGGCCGGGGCCAGCGCCGGTTCGGTCGTCCACTTCCAGCCGTCCGCCGCGGGTTGTCCCGCGCCGGCGAACTTGCCTTCCTTGTCCGTGAAATACGCCTGGGCCAGGCCCAGATACACCACCTGCACCTGAACCTCGTTGCCCGCGCTGTTCTTGCGCAACTCGCTCGACACTGTGATCGCGCCGTTGAACTTGTCCGCCTCGGATAAAATCGCCACCACCGCCTGCAACCGCTGGCTTGCCGAAAGCTTTGTGCTGGCTGCGTCTTCCGGAATGCGCTTCACGAAGGAACCCACCTTTTCGGCCAGCGGCGTCGGAAACGTCCTGGCCAGCGCGAGCACCTTCTTTTCCAGGCCGGTGACCAGGGATTTTATCTTCTCGGTGGCCGCCTGGTATTGCGCCTGGAGTTTCTCCTGTTCCTCCCGTTCCTTGCGGACCTGGTCGTTGCCCGTGTTCACCTTGGCGATGAGTTCATCGAGATTCCTGGATTCCCGCTCAAACATCTTGATGGACTCGGCCAGCAACTCCTTTTCCGCCGCCCAATCCGCCTGGATGCGGCTGGTCAGCTGCTTGGTTTCGACCCATTTTTCGAGCGCGGTGCGCGTCTCGGCGAGCTTCGGCGCCTCCTGCGCCCACAGCGTGCCCGCCGCCAGCACCGGCAACAGAGGTAAAATACGTTTGATCATGCGATTACGATTGTGTTGCAGGCTGGCAATGTGCCCGGCACGCAACAATTCAACCGGCACGACGGTTAAACCGTGCCTACCGGCTAACCCTAGGCGCAACCCGTGACGGCCAAATGACAGAACGGTTACGATTCGGTTACGAAGCCGGGCGGGGCTTTCAGTCAGTCCATTCAGTCCATTCTTCCCGGGGTCAACGCCCACTGCCCGGAACTCGCGGGGTGTGCGTTAATGAGCATGGATGATAGCGAAATGGTCGTGGGGATTGGTGTTGGCCCTGCTGGCGCAGTGCGCCGTCGCGGCCGACAAGAGCGGGTATCACCTTTTTCGTCCCACACCAGCCGGGCTCCTGCGCCCGATGGACACGGACGGCCCGGGCACGACCGAAAGTCCCTACACGGTGGACGCGGGGCATTTCCAGGTCGAGCTGACCTTGCTCAGTTATGCCACCGACCGGGGTTCGTATCCCGGCGTGGATTACGAATTCGATTACTGGGCGGTGGCGCCGATGCTTTTGAAGGTGGGCTTGCTCAACCGGCTGGACGCGCAGTTCGGGCTGGAGCCGCACAACGTCCTCCGCGAACGCGCCGGCGGCATCCGCACGACGAGCCGCGGCTTCGGTGACACGACGGTGCGGCTCAAATACAACGTGTGGGGCAACGACCGCGGACGGACGGCGCTGGCCCTGACGCCGTACGTGAGAATCCCCACCAGCCAGAATAACCTCGGCAGCGACGGCATCGAAGGCGGACTGGTCGTGCCGTGGTCGGCGGATTTGCCGCGGGATTTCTGGCTGGGGTTGACGACGCGATTTGATGTGGTGCGGGACGTGGGCGGCCGCGGCCACCATCCGGAGTTCGCCAACAGCATCGCCGTGGGGCACGACCTGTCCGGGAAATGGTTTGGCTACGTGGAGTTCTTCACCATCGTGAGCACGGAACGAGACACCGACTGGGTGGGCTCGGTCAACCCGGGTTTGATCCACCCGCTCAACAAGAACGTTTGGTTGAATGCCGGCGTGAATATCGGCGTCACGCGCGCGGCGACTGATTGGAACCCGTTCATCGGGATGTCATGGCGGTTTTAGTTAGCGCGTCGCTCACGTTGCTCGGGATGGAGGAAGGGTGCGCGTGCTTTTCGTCGATGGCGGCCGGCGGAATGCTTGCGGCCATCCGGCAGGCCGTGGCGCGGCGCAAGGGGGCGGCGTGACTCACCCGCAACGGGCCCACGCATCCCGCGTCACGATCCCCACTTCACTTCCCCTCAATCCCCTTCAAATACGCCATGATCAACTCCGGCAAATCCTTGCTGTATCCGCCCTCCAGCAAACTGAACACCGGAATCCCCAGCTTGCGCAGCGACTCGCCCATCCAGTGAAAATCCTCCGCTTCCAGCGTCTCCTGCGCCAGCGGGTCGCGCGCATACGCGTCGAACCCTGCTGACACCCCGATCAGGTCCGGCTTGAATTTCGCCAGATCATCCAGCGCCTGCTTCAACACCTCGCGATACTTCTCCCGCGGCGTGTGCGGCGCCACCGGATAATTGAAACAATTGTTCCCCACGTTGCGCGTGCCCGTCCCCGGATAACACGGATGCTGGTGGATCGAATAAAACGCCGCGTGCGGCTGGTTCAACAGGATCGCCTCCGTGCCGTTGCCGTGATGCACGTCGAAATCGTACACCGCCACCTTCGCCGTGCCGCTGTTCAACGCCTCCAGCGCCGCAATCGCGATCGAGTTCAAATAACAAAACCCCATCGCGCGATCCTTCGTCGCGTGATGCCCCGGCGGACGCAACAGGCTGAACACGTTTTCCCCCTTGCGCGCCGCCTGGAGCGCCTGCAACGCCCCGCCCACCGACCGCCGCGCGTGTTCGACGATCTTCGGGTAACTCGGCGTGTCGCCGTCGAAGTAGTCCGAGCGCGTCACCGCCGCGAGCAGCTCGTTGCTGTGCGCGCGCAGGATGAGTTCATTGTCCACCTCGGCCGGCGGTTCCGCCCAGGTGAGGTTGAGCTCCTTCTGTGCGCGCAACTTCTCCAACGTCGAACTGATCCGGGCCGGCCGCTCCGGATGTCCCGGCGCCGAATACCCCGTGCACCGCTCGTCGGTGATGATTTTCATTCCCTGCCCAGCGAACCACAAAACCCCACCCCGCACAAGCGCGACAGCGCGCACGGAGATTGCGCGCGCCGGGCCGGGGCGCGACATTTCCCGCCGATATCGGGCGGAACCGGGCGGAACCGGCAGGTTGTCCCACTTAATCCCAAACCGCTGATAAAAGCCGAATCTACGCTGAGGGGAAGCTGACAGAAAGATGACGAACAAAAACATGGGAACAGGGAGAGGAACCGAATGCGGTCACGCGAATGGAACTTTGAACCTTGAACTTTTCCTTCCTCACCCCTCAACCTTGAATCCCCTCCACCATTCGGCAGCCGCTGGACATTGCGCCGCGGCTTTCCCCTTCGTCATGCCTCACTCGCAAATCCCATTGCCTTCCTCGCCCGATTTTCTAAAATCCCCTCACGCCATGAGCATCGAGGGAGCTGCGGTCAACCAGACAGCCTCGCGAACGGCGGCTCCGCCGTCGAACGGCTCATCGCGCCTTACCGACTACCACGCGAAATACTACGCCTACGAGCTGACCAAGCGCTGTCCATCCGACAGTCTGGAAAAGCTGGCCGGTGCAGTCGCCAGCGCGCAGGTGGATTTGAATCCCCATCAGGTTGATGCCGCCTTGTTTGCGTTCAACTCGCCCCTGTCCAAGGGCGCGTTGCTGGCGGATGAAGTCGGCCTCGGCAAGACCATCGAAGCCGGGCTGGTTGTTTCGCAAAAATGGGCGGAGCGCAAGCGCCGCATCCTGGTCATCACGCCTTCGAACCTCCGCAAACAATGGCATCAGGAACTCACCGAAAAATTCTTCCTGCCCTGCCAGATCCTCGAAACCAAGTCCTACAACGCCGCCATCAAGCAAGGGCAGTTCCGCCCGTTCGAATCGGACAAGATCGTCATTTGCTCCTATCAATTCGCGCGGAACAAGGCGGCTGATGTGGCCAACACCGCGTGGGACATGGTGGTCGTTGATGAGGCCCACCGGTTGCGCAACGTCTATAAGCCGTCCAACGTCATTGCCAACACGCTCAAACGGGCCCTCGCCGGGAAACACAAGCTCCTCCTCACCGCAACGCCGTTGCAAAACTCGCTCCTCGAATTGTTCGGTTTCATCAGCATCATCGACGAACACGCGTTCGGCGATCTCAAGAGTTTCCGGGAACAGTTCGCCAACCTGAATCAGCAACAGGTCTTTGACACGCTGAAAGCCCGGCTCAAGCCGGTGTGCCACCGCACGCTCCGCCGGCAGGTGACGCATTACATTCCGTTCACCAAGCGCCATCCCATTGTCGAGGAATTCACGCCGGAAGAAAGCGAAGACCGGCTTTACGATCTGGTTTCCGAGTATCTCCGCCGGGACAACCTTCAGGCCCTGCCCGCCAGCCAGCGCTCGCTCATGACGCTGGTGCTGCGCAAACTGCTGGCATCCTCGACGTTCGCGATCGCCGGCGCCCTGAACTCCATTTCCGCACGGCTCAAAACGAAATTGAACCATCAGGAACCCGCGCAACCGCTGGAAGAGGAACTTGACCAGGATTACGAAGCGCTGGATGAAACCGCCGAGGAATGGGACGAGGATGAACCGGCCGAACCACTCTCCGATGCCGACCGGGCGGCCATCGAAGCGGAGGTGGCCGACCTCGACCGTTTTGCGACGCTCGCCACGTCCATCGAGCACAACGCCAAAGGCAAGGCTCTTCTCAAAGCGTTGCGTATTGCTTTCGCCAAAGCGCGTGAACTGGGCGCGGCGGAAAAGGCCATCATCTTCACGGAATCACGGCGCACGCAGAATTATCTGCTGCGCGTGCTGGGTGACAGTGAGTTCAAGGACGGCATCGTGCTTTTTAACGGCTCGAATACGGATGACCGGTCCAAGGCCATTTACGCCGCCTGGCTGGACCGCCACCAGGGAACCGACCGCGTTAGTGGTTCCAAAACTGCCGACATGCGTTCCGCGCTGGTGGATTATTTCCGCGAAGAAGGCCGCATCATGATCGCCACCGAGGCAGGCGCGGAGGGCATCAACCTCCAGTTCTGCTCGCTGGTGGTGAATTACGACCTGCCGTGGAACCCCCAGCGCATCGAGCAGCGCATTGGCCGCTGCCACCGTTACGGCCAGAAGCACGATGTCGTGGTGGTGAATTTTCTCAATCGCGCCAATGCCGCCGACCAGCGCGTCTTTCAACTCCTGTCCGAGAAATTCAAGCTCTTTGAAGGCGTGTTTGGCGCGAGCGACGAAGTGCTCGGCGCGATTGAAAGCGGCGTGGATTTCGAGAAACGCATCGCCGGAATTTATCAGCGCTGCCGGAAGCCTGACGAAATCCAGTCCGCCTTCGATCAGCTTCAACTCGAACTCAGCCTGGAAATCGACGAATCGATGACTCAGACGCGCCGGAAACTGCTGGAAAACTTTGACGATGAAGTGCGCGAGAAGCTCAAGATTCGCGACAACGCTTCGAAGGAATACCTCAATCGCTTTGAACGCCTTCTCATCGACCTGTCGCGCCATGAACTTCGGGACCATGCCGAATTCCTGAACGAATCGTCGTTTCGGCTCAAGTCCTGTCCCTTTTCCGGCGACATGCCACTGGGGCTTTACGAACTGCCGCGCCGCTCCGGTGAGGCGCATCTGTACCGCCTCAATCATCCGCTGGCAGAGGCAGTGGTGGCGCAGGCTCGCAACCGTCAACTGCCTTTGGGGCACGTCATTTTCGATTACGAAGATCACGACGGGAAAATCAGCATGCTGGAGCCGTTTCTTGGACAATCTGGCTGGCTGTCCGTTTCCCTGTTCACGGTGGAATCGTTGGAGCAGGCCGAAGACCATTTGATCGTCGCCGCCGTCACGGACGAGGGGCGAAACCTCGACGAGGAATCGGCGCGGCGGTTGTTTTCGCTGCCCGGACGCGTGGAGCCATCAAGCGTGGACGGCGGGGACGCGCCATCACACTTGGACACGTTTACCTGCCAGCGCCAGGAGGCCATCCAGCGTGACATTTCTGAGCGCAACGCGCGCTTCTTTGAGACGGAAGCAGAGAAGTTGGACGGTTGGGCTGACGATTTAAAACTGGGTTTGGAACGGGAAATCAAAGACATGGACCGTCAGATCAAAGACGCCAAACGCAGCGCCACCCTTGCCTCGAGCCTGGAGGAGAAACTCGCGGGCCAGAAACAAATCCGGGCTTGGGAATTGCTCCGAAACTCCAAACGCAAATCGTTGTTCGATGCGCAGGATGAAATCGACCAGCGGCGTGAACAACTTATTGTCAACATCGAGGGCCAGCTTGTACAACGCGCGCATCTCAAGGCGCTTTTTACGATTCGCTGGGAATTGTTGTAGCAGAAGGGTTTGGCGGGTTTTTTATGGGTTTTATCGCTTGCCAACCCGGGCTTTTGGTGTTTACTTATGCTGGCAGTGCGTGTTAACGAGTTGTTCACAGGCAACACATGACTTCCTCACGAGCGGATATGAACTACGCCACCAAGGAATTGACGGCTTCGTTGCAGGAGTTGACCACTAAAAGTCAACAACCGGCCGCTGACGCCAAACCGCTGCCGGAATCGCTGGCGGCTGGCGAATTCGCCTTTTCCAAGGAAGTTGAAGGCTTCCTTGAGAAAACTCAGGCGTATTCCGCCAAGACTCGCAACATCAGCGTGGGCACGTATTAATCCGGGATGGGGGGAATGAATTTCAGGGAGGCGGCGGGCCGGCAGCTTGATTGGGTCAACACCGGCATCGAGCACGGCTTTTCAAACTTTCTCTTTGTTGACCAACACTATCGCTCCAATCCCGTCCTGCGCCGGATTTTTTCCACCGCTCGCAAGCACGGGTACCGTTCCCTCTTGATAGAGGAAATTGCTGAAGCGGATTGCGCTCTCTTGGCGGAGGAGAACGCCGCCCTGTTGAAACGGAATCCGGATTTTCAAGGCGCGACAGTCCATCGGCTGAGTTTTTTCAAATGCCCTTGTGGTCAACCACCGGCAGCGGCGGACTTTCTCGGTTACGTGGTGTTCAAAACCGATCGTTTCCGCGGTTTGGCGGCGGCCCAGGACTATGTGTACGAAGCGGTGATTCCGCCCTTCCGTCAGGCGGAGCAGAACAATTTTATCCATTGCGCGCGCGATTACCGTGTTTCCACTTCCTTGGGTGACTTTGTCGTAAGGGGCGTCATTTACGCGCAGCAGAATGCACTCACGTTCGTTTGCGCGCACGTGACATTGCGGACCGCCCTGGCTTGCCTGCTGCCCGATGCGGACATCTCGTACTCCCGGCTCAACGCCCTTGTGGGCGTGGACCACCAGTCCCGGAAAATTGGCGAAGGCCGGGGACTCGGCCCCGGCGACATTGAGAAGGTCTTGAGCAGCCTTGGCGTGCATTACGACAAAATCATCCATGAGCCTCGCTTGCAGCTTCAGTTGCCAACCGATTTTCAGCGGGATTTGTACGGGTTCATTGAATCCGGATGCCCTGCTCTCCTGGGATTTGAACTGGATGAACCCAATCCAGGCCCCGATGGAGGATCGCGTCACATCATTCCGGTCCTGGGGCACACCTTCAACGAAGACACGTGGGTGCCCGACGCCATGCGGGACTATTTCGGCGACCAGCTCAGCTATTTCTCCAGCGAAAGCTGGTTGAGCACCTACGTCATCCACGATGACAACTTCGGCCCGTATTATTGCCTGCCGCGCCATTTCCTGAAAAAAGACAACTTCCGCGTCATCTTCGGCCTGAAACCTCAGCCGACTTCTTTCAGCGCGGTGGAGGCCGAGGCGGTTGGCTTTGATTTCCTGAAGGCGGTCGCGGCGCGCATCCCCGCGCTCCGTCAGGACTGGTACGATCGATTTGCAGTTTTCCAACGCTGCGGCCTCCTCGTTTTGCGCACCACGCTCGTGCGGCACGCGGATTACGTCGCGCATCTCCGGGCTCTTCGGTCCTGGGAGGGCGTGCCCCTCGAGGAATCTCACGTGGCCGGATTGGACAAATCACTGCCCGGTTATTTCTGGATGATTGAAGCCAGCGCGCCCGAGTTGTTTTCGGCCAGCCGCCGCAAGTTCGGCGAAATCCTGCTTTCGGCCACCGCCCCGTTGCCGAAACGTTTGGATCTTTCACTGTTCCTGGCCGCGCGATTGCCGGGCTTGCTCCTGTTGAATAATGGTCGCGTCGTTGTCGCGCAAAGCCAGTTGCAAGGACACACGGCCTTGTTTAGCCTCACCTGAAGCTAAAACATCGCAGGTGCAACAAAATCCGCGCCACTGGTGCGGAAATCCTCCAACCCGGGAGGGATGGCCTTTTTCAGCGAGCTGTTGGCGGCGTTGCGATAAATGACGGGTGGTCGAATCACAATGAGCTTTAAAAAACAGAAACTCGAATTGACGTGGATTGGGAAGGAGAACCGGCCCAGATTGGAGCCGCGCATTCTGCTGGAAGACCCCGCCAAATCGTATCATGCGGCGCACCGGGTGACGGATAATGACCACTTCGACAATCGCTTGATCTTTGGCGACAATCTGCTCGCCCTCAAGGCGCTCGAACAGGAGTTCGCCGGCAAGATTAAGTGCATCTACATAGACCCACCGTACAACACCGGCAGCGCCTTCGAGCATTACGACGACGGCGTGGAGCATTCGATATGGCTGTCGATGGTTCGAGACAGGATGGAAATTATTCGACGCCTGCTCTCTGAAACGGGGAGTATCTGGATTTCTCTCGATGACAACGAAAATCATTATTTCAAGGTAATGATGGACGAAGTGTTCGGGCGGCAGAACTTCGTTGCCACGATCATTTGGCAGAAAGTGTTTACCGTTAAGAATTCAGCCCGCCATTTCTCGGACATGCACGATTATGTGGTTGTTTACGCTAAAGATTCAGCGAAATGGCAACGCAACCTACTTCCTCGGTCAGAAGAATTAGACAGCACGTACTCAAATCTTGACAACGATCCTCGTGGGCCTTGGACCACAAATGCGGTACAAGCGCGGAACTATTATAGTCTAGGCGAGTATGAAATCCGCTCGCCAAGTGGGAAATCATTTTTTCCGCCGAAAGGCACATATTGGCGGATCTCGAAAGCGACCTTTGATGAACTGAACAAAGACGGGCGGGTATGGTGGGGACGCGACGGAACGAGTATCCCGCGCATTAAAAAATTTCTGTCAGAGGCAAAACAAGGAGTGGTGCCAGCCACGCTGTGGTTTCACAATGACTGCGGAACAAACGCCGAGGCAAAGACCGAAGTACGCGCGTTATTTTCCGAAGAATCCGACGCTGAGATGTTTATTACCCCGAAGCCTGAGAGGCTCCTGAAGCGGATTCTCGAAATTGCCAGCAATCCCGGCGACTTGGTACTAGACTCATTCGCCGGTTCCGGCACTACTGGCGCGGTGGCTCACAAGATGGGCCGCCGCTGGATCATGGTGGAATTGGGCGAGCACTGTCACACTCACATCATTCCACGAATGGAGAAAGTGATTGATGGGACAGACCCGGGGGGCATCACAGAGGCGGTCGGCTGGAAGGGCGGCGGCGGTTTCCGTTATTTCCGCCTCGCGCCGTCCTTGCTCACCCAGGACAAGTGGGGCAATTGGGTCATCAGCAAGGAATACAATGCGGCCATGCTGGCCGAGGCGGTCTGCAAGCTGGCCGGGTTCACCTACGCGCCCAGTGACACGGTGTACTGGCAGCACGGGCATTCCACCGAACGGGATTTTCTCTATGTGACCACGCAGAACCTGAACGCGGACCAACTCCAGCAATTGAGCGATGAGGTGGGGGCGGATCGCACATTGTTGGTGATGTGCGCGGCCTTTCGCGGCAAGCCGGAGCAATATCCCAACCTGACCCTCAAGAAAATTCCGCGTGCCGTATTAAGCCGCTGCGAATGGGGCCATGACGATTATTCGCTGCAAGTGCAAAACCTGCCCAAAGCCCCGCCCAAACCCGGCCAGATGGAACTGATTTGATCCGAATGACAACCAACATGAGCAAGTCCAAACAAGATGCGGCCGGCGAAATTCGGAATTCCATTCACACCATCCGGGGGCAACGAGTGCTTCTGGATGAAGATCTGGCTCGTTTTTATGGCGTGCCAGTCAAGCGGCTGAACGAGCAGTTGCGGCGCAATCGCCAGAAATTTCCGGCCGACTTTGCTTTCCAACTGAACAAGAAGGAATGGGCGGCCTTAAGATCACAAACCGTGATCTTAAAGGACTCAGCGGCTTTAAGGTCGCAAAATGCGACCTTAAAAGGGGGGCGGGGCCGGCATCGCAAGTATGCACCGGTTGCCTTTACGGAATATGGCGCCTTGCAGGCGGCCAACGTGCTGTCCAGTCCGCGCGCCACCGCCATGAGCGTGTTCGTCATCCGGGCCTTCATCAAGCTGCGCGAGGACGTCGCCACCAACGCGGCGATCCTGAAGCGGCTGGCGGAAATCGACAAAACCCTGTTGACCCATGATTCCGCGTTGCGCGACATCTACCGCAAACTGCTCCCGTTGCTCGCGCCGCCGCCCGAACCCAAACGCCGCGAAATCGGCTTTCACACCGAACCGGAGCCGCCGACTCAATGAATCGCCACGTTAACGCCATCGCCGGACGCCTGAGCCTGCGCCCGCCACAACGCCATTCCCTCGAACTTCTCGACCGGATTACGGAACTGGTTCCGCCCCGGTCAAAAGCGGATCTGGCGGCGGCCTTGGAGGCTATCCGGAAAGAATTTCCCACCGTCACCGATTTTGAGCGTGAATTTCCATCGCTCTGTTTCGCGCTGGCGACGGGCGTGGGCAAGACGCGGCTGATGGGCGCGTTCATCAGCTATCTGCATCTGGCCCACGGGGTGAACAACTTTTTCGTCATGGCCCCCAACCTGACGATTTACAACAAACTCATCGCTGATTTCACGCCGAACACGCCCAAGTACGTGTTCAAGGGCATTGCCGAGTTCGCGACCGATGCGCCGGAAATCATCACGGGCGACAATTACGAGGCCAAGGCGGGGACGTTGTTCGACCAGGTGCTGCGCTGCAAGGTCAACATTTTCAATATCTCGAAGATCAATTCCGAAGTGCGCGGGGGCAAATCTCCGCGCATCCGACGCCTCTCCGAGTATATCGGCGAAAGTTACTTCGATTATCTGGCCGCGCTCGAAGACCTCGTGCTCATCATGGATGAGTCGCATCGCTACCGGGCCTCGGCCGGCGTGCGGGCGATCAATGAATTGAAACCGTTCCTGGGGCTGGAATTGACCGCAACGCCCTTCGTGGAGACAACCCGGGGACCGGTGCAGTTCAAGAACGTGATTCTCGATTATCCGCTGGGCAAAGCGCTCACGGACGGGTTCGTGAAGGAACCGGCGGTGGTGACGCAGAAGAATTTCGACCCGAAACAATTCACGCCCGAACAGCTTGAACAAGTGAAGCTGGAGGATGGCGTGCGCTTGCACGAGAACACCAAGGTGGAATTGGAAACCTACGCCCGCCAGACCGAGCAACGGATGGTGAAACCATTCATGCTGGTCATCGCGCAGGATACGACTCACGCGGGCCAGCTCATGCAGTTGATCAAGTCCGAGAAGTTTTTTGAAGGGCGGTACAAAGAGAAGGTCATTCAGGTGGATTCCAGCAAGACCGGGGCGGAAGAAGATGAAATGGTGCAACGCCTTCTGGCGGTCGAAAGCCCGGATGAACCAACCGAGATTGTCATCCACGTCAACATGCTCAAGGAAGGCTGGGACGTGACCAACCTCTACACCATTGTGCCGTTGCGCGCCGCGAATGCGCGCATCCTGATCGAGCAATCCATCGGGCGCGGTTTGCGCCTGCCTTATGGCCGCCGAACCGGCGTCGCAAGCGTGGACCGGTTGAGCATCATCGCGCACGACAAATTCAAGGAAATCGTGGAGGAAGCGAACAAGCCGGATTCCGCCATCCGCCTGCAACAAATCATCCTTGACCCGGACGAGGATTTGAAAGCGAAGGTGCCGGTGGTGGCGCAGTCCAACATTGCCGCTCAATTGACGCCGCAAGCGCCCGTGCCCGCGCTGGCGGGGTCGGCTTCGCCGCCCGCGCCGTTGCCGCTGTTTGCCACGGAGGCCGAGCGGCAGGTTGCCCAGGTGACCTACGAGATCATCAAGAAATATGATTATCTCCCCGCGTCCGCCGCGTTGCTAAACGACGATGTGCAGCAGCAAATGACGCAACTGGTGTCCGAAACCGTTGCTCCCGTGCAGAAGGAGATGGAGGGTGTCATCGCAGCCCCGGACGTGGCTGCCATCGTCAAAAAGACCGCTTCACTGGTGATCAATCAAACCATCGATATCCCGCGTATTCTTGTGGTGCCAAAAGGCGAGGTGACGACCGGCTTTGACCCGTTCAAACTTGAAGTGGCCGGCATCAATTATCAACCGGTGTCGCGTGACCTGTTGATCCAGTACCTGGCCACGCATCAACAGGAAACACTGAGTGGAGGCTCGAACAGTGAACTGGAGCTTCGCTTGGAGAATTACATTGTCCGCGCGCTGGTGGATTTTGATGACATCCACTACGACGATCACGCGGATTTGCTCTACGACCTGGCCAGCCAGATGGTCGCGCACCTGCGCAGCTATCTTTCGGAAGACGACACGCGGAACGTCCTCATCTATCACCAGAACCAGATCGGCAACTTCATCCATGCGCAGATGCAGAAGCATCATTGGGAGAAATCAGCCGGGTACGAAGCGAAGGTGAGCAAGGGGTTTACGGAGCTGAAGCCGTGCGCCTTCACGGCTCCGCTGGGAGAGAAAATATACGACTTGTGCCATCCACCCTCGCCGAAATCGCATATCCCCAAGGTCGTTTTCAGCGGCTTCAAACGCTGCCTGTATCCTTATTTGAAGTTCCAGTCCGATTCCGAACGGATCGTCGCGCTGATACTCGACCGGGATGAAACAGTGCTCAAGTGGTTCAAGCCCGCGCGCGGCCAGTTCCACATCTACTACAAATTTGGCATCGACCACAGCGAGTACCAGCCGGACTTCGCGGCGGAACTGGCGGATTGCATCTACATGTTTGAAATCAAATCGCGCGAGGAAGTAAAAGGTCCGCAGGTGCAGGCCAAAAAGGATGCGGCCATCAAATGGTGCGAACACGCCACCAAACACGCCCTGACGCACGGCGGGAAGAAATGGGAATACAAACTCATACCCCACGACGTCATCGCCGAAAACATGACCATCGAAGGGCTGGCCAACGTGGCCGAGTAGCCGCCCCCCGGAAGCAAGCGTTGGATTGGTTGAGAGTGGGGCAAGTTGAGAGTTGAGAGACCGAACTTTGAACCGAGCCCCGATCTGTGTTCTTTCC